>CACYLY010000004.1 GCA_902775355.1 Oscillospiraceae bacterium | reverse complement strand
GAGGGCAAGTTCCTGACCTCCGCCGCAACCGGCAACGGTCTGAGCTTCGCCGAGGACGGCAGCAGCGAACTGGCCCAGTGGACGCTGGGACAGAACAGCGACGGTACCTGGTACCTGATGAACGTGGGCGCTGAGTACAGCGGCACCCGCAACCAGGCGCTGGAGTACTGGAGCGGCTTCACCACCTATGGCTACAAGGCTGACAACGCCGCCTACAAGTTTGACTTTTACGGCATTGTTCCCGAGCCCGAGAAGACCGGCCTGGTCACCGATCTGGCCGACCTGACCGACGGCTCCTACGTGGTCATCTACAACCCGGGCAACAGCCTGGCCATGACCTCCGAGACCTACCAGGATTGGTATCTGCTGGGTGCCGAGGCCACCATCAGCGACAATGAGGTGACCGAGCCCGCGGCCAACCAAATCTGGAAGGTCACCGTCAACGAGGACGGCAGCTATACCTTCTCCCAGGACGCCTACACCGTGGCAGCCTGGCTGAGCGGCAACTATGTGGAGCTGACCAACAACGGCTCCTACAACGACGCTACCGCCGTAAGCTGGAATCTGGAGTCCTGCAACCCTGAGACCTCCACCTTCTATATGTCCAGCTCCAGTCTGAGCACCAGCTACGGCAGCGCCTACATTGAGGTCTACGGCAAGAAGGTCAACGACGTCTCCGGCACCCTGGTCTTCTGCGGCTACAGCACCTCCGCCGACAAACTGACCGAAAAGGCCTACGGCATGCAGTTCTACCTGGTGCCCGCTCCCGAGAATCCCGAGGAGCCGCCCACGCCGGGTGACGACAGCATCAAGGTCGGCACCCTGGTCACCGATCTGAGCCAGCTCACGAACGGCGCCACCGTGCTGATCTACAGCCCCACCCACAAGACCGCGGCCAGCTCCGTGCCCAACGGCGACTGGTACATCAAGGCCGTCGGCCCCGTGACCGACAGCTTCACCGCGCCTCTGGTGTGGACCGTCACCGTGAACGAGGACGGCACCTACAAGTTCGCAAACGGCGAGAACGTCCTCTCCGCCTGGCTCAGCGGCAACTACGTGGAGCTGACGGTGAATCCGAACTACAACGCGGAGACCGTCTCCACCTGGAACCTGGCCCAGTGCAACGCGGCGACCCACACCTGGTACGTCTCCAGCAGCAGCCTGACCCTGAACGACAATCCCTGCTACGTGGAGGCCTTCACCAAGAACGGAGCCGAGGTCTTCTCCGGCTATGCCACCAGCAAGCCCAGCGAGGACAACTACGGTCTGCAGTTCTACCTCGTGGATCCCGCCGACGCCTCCGAGGAGACCGACGACGGCACCTGGGACAAGGTCCTGAACAAGGGCAGCAGCTATGTCATTTACAACGCCAGCGCCGAAGGCGTGCTGGGCATCCCCAATGACATGGGCAACGCCCTGACCAACGTGCCCGCTACCATCGCCGGCGGCAAGGCCACGGTCACCAACGGCGCCCTGGTCTTCACCGTGGCGGACAACCCGGGCCGCTACTACGTGCTCGAGGTGGGCGGCAAGTACCTGGCCACCAACAACGCCGAGGAGCTCTTCTTCAAGGATGAGATCGACGAGTACACCAAGTGGTATCTCACCAAGAACAACTCCGGCTACATCCTCTACAACAAGACCGCCAACTACAACGGCAACCCCGTCTGCATCGAGTTCTTCTCCGGCTCCTTCTCCGGCTGGACCTTCAAGTCCACCGATGCGGACATCTTCCGCTTCAACTTCTACCCCGTGGCTGACGGCACCGCCGTGGTCAACGGCGTGGCTCAGGTGCCCAACGTGATCTTTGCCTGCGAGGATTCCCGCTACGTCGAGCAGGACTACGCCGTCAAGTTCACCCTGGACGACCTGGCCCCCGAGATCACCGGCATCGACATCACCTACACCGTGGGCGAGGCGACCAACACCGTCACCGACTACACGGTGGAGGGCAAGACCTACTCCTTCACCATCCCCGCCGCGGATCTGGACGCCGTGACCGCCGAGAGCTTCACGCTGACCGTGTCCGTCACCAACAGCTACAGCCTCAGCTACCAGGGCGTCAAGACCGTCACCATCCTGGACGAGCCCTTCATCGGCAAGCTGACCCCCGCCGCCAACGCCCAGACCCTGGAGGACAAGCGGCCCGTCATCTCCGCCGAGATCGGCAACGTGGGTGAGAACGCCGTCTTCACCATGACCGTGAACGACCAGCCCGTGGAGGCCGTCTTCGAAAACGGCGTCCTGAGCTACCAGGCCGCCGAGGACATGGATGACGGCCGCTACACCGTCATCGTCACCGTGACCCGTGCCGATGGCAAGAGCGCCGAGAAGATGTGGAGCTTCTATGTGGGCAAGGCCCAGTTCCAGCTCTACTTCGGCCAGTTGCACTCTCACACCACCTACTCCGACGGCTCCGGTTCCCTGGAAGCCGCGCTGGAATACATTGCCGCCATTCCCGAGAGCGACAATATCCAGTTCGTGGCCTTCACCGACCACTCCAACTACTTTGATTCCACCTCTGCCGCCAACCCCGAGGCCGCTCTCTACGACGTGAGCCAGATGACCGCGGCCAGCCAGCAGACCTGGAAGAGCTACAAGGACGCGGTCGCGGCCTTCAACGCCAGCCAGTCCGACATCGTCGCCATCGGCGGCTTTGAGATGACCTGGTCCGGCGGCCCCGGCCACATCAACACCTTCAATACTCCCGGTATCGTCTCCCGCAACAACGCCACCCTGAACAACAAGACCAACGACGCCGGCATGAAGGCCTACTACGCCCTGCTGGACAACGAGGCTCTGGCCGACGCGCTGAGCCAGTTCAACCACCCGGGCAAGACCTTCGGCAACTTTGTGGACTTCTCCTACTGGGATGCGGTCACCGACAGCCGCATCTACCTGGTCGAGGTCGGCAACGGCGAGGGCCAGATCGGCGCCGGCGGCTACTATCCCAGCTATGAGCAGTACATCATGGCGCTGGATAAGGGCTGGCACGTGGCTCCCACCAACAACCAGGACAACCACAAGGGCCGCTGGGGCAATGCCAACACCGCCCGTGACGTTATCCTGACCGACGACTTCTCCGAGCAGGGCCTGTACAACGCCATCAAGCTCTACCGGGTGTACGCCACTGAGGACAAGAACCTGGAGATCCAGTACAATGTCAACGGCGAGCCTCTCGGCACCGTCTTCAGCGAGGTCCCCGAGGAGCTGAACTTCACCGTGTCCCTGTACGATCCGGACAGCAGCGACACCATCACCAAGGTTGAGCTGGTGGCCAACTCCGGCGCCGTGGCCTACACCTGGACCGACGCCAACCAGATCGCCACAGGTCTCCTGGAGACCACGCTGCCTCCCACCTACAGCTACTACTTCGTCCGCGTCACCCAGGCGGACGGCGACCTGGCCGTCACCGCCCCCGTGTGGGTGGGCGAGAGCCTGAAGCTGGGCATCTCCGCTGTGGAATGCGGCACCTCCACTCCCGTCACCGGTGAGGAGTTCACCCTGACCACCACCTTCTTCAACAGCGAGGCCAGCGCCGCCGTCATCAAGTCCATCGTCTACACGGTGAACGGCAGCGAGGTCATCGGCACCGACACCGCGGCCGGCCAGATCCCCGCCAGCTCCACCGCCGCCGTGGAATTCAAGTACACCCCGACCAAGGCGAAGATCATGACCATCACCGTGACGGCCGTGGTCGAGCTCAACGGCGTGGAGTACACCTTCAGCAAGGACATCGAGCTGGAGGTCAAGGACGCCGACTCCCTGGTCTACATCGGCATCGACGCCTCTCACTACAACGAGTACGTCTCCGGCAACTACAAGGACAGCATGGGCAACTTCGGCGCCCTTGCCGGCGGCTACGGTGTGCGCACCGTGGAGCTGAAGACCTCCGAGGACCTGATCGCCGCCTGCTCCAACGAGAAGTTTGTGGCCATCATCTTCACCGCTCCTTCCCGCCGTCTCGCCGCCGCCCAGTCCGATCCGAAGACCTACTCCGAGGATGAGCTGGCAGCCATTGCCGCCTTCAACGCCGCCGGCGGTCAGGTGATCGTCTCCGGCTGGGGCGACAACTACGAGAACTACAGCCTGCCTGAGGGCACCAAGCACATGGCCGCCACCCAGAACGAGCTGCTGGCCGCACTCGGCTCCAGCATCCGCCTGGGCGACGACGAGGTCATGGACGACGAGCTCAACGGCGGCCAGGCCCAGCGCCTGTACTTTGACGCCTTCAACTTCGACAGCTACCTGATGCAGGGCGTCATCGTCGATCCCGAGAATCCCAACGACCGCGAGTACAGCGAGGTCTACTCCAACTACGGCGGCTGCTCCGTCTTCTTCGAGGGCGAGGGCGTGCCCGCCAACGTGACGCCCATCGTCTACGGTCACGCCACCACCTACACCAAGGACTGCGACGGCGACGGCAAGAACGATCTGGTCTACCCGTACCAGGACGGCAGCCGCGTGATCGTGATGGCCAGCGAGCAGCTGGAGGGCAAGGGCCTGATCATCGTGGCCGGCGCGGCCTTCATGTCCAACTTCGAGGTGCAGGCGGCTGTGTCCAGCGGCTCCACCGACGCGGACAACCAGAAGAACTACGCCAACTACAAGATCTGCGAGAACCTGGTCAAGGGCTTCAACGAGATCACCGTCACGCCCATCGCCGAGGTCCAGGCCCAGACCGAGATCGGCCTGGTCTACACCATCGAGGGCATCGTGACCTCCAACGCCTCCGGTTATGACAAGGACACCGCCTTCTTCGACTGCATCTACGTGCAGGACGAGACCGCCGGTATCTGCTGCTTCCCCGTCTCCGGCAACTTCAAGATCGGCGATGTGGTCCGGATCACCGGCTACACCGACTTCTACCAGGCCGAGATGGAGCTGCAGGTCATGAGCATCGAGAAGCTCGGCGAGACCGATCCCGTGGAGCCCAAGGAGGTCACCGCCGCCCAGATCAACGACAAGAGCGTGCTGGGCAGCCTGGTCACCCTGAAGGGCACCGTGGAGAGCTTCGAGTATGAGAACGGCCTGATCCAGACCATCATGGTCAAGGACGACGAGGGCAATATCGCCCGCGTGTTCATCGACGGCTATATCACCACCGCCGAGGACGTGAAGAACCTGACCGTGGGCTGCCGGATCGAGGCCACCGGTCTCAGCTCCTACGACGACACCTGGAAGGACACCGAGTACTTCCCGCGCATCCGCGTGCGCAACCGTGCCGATATCATCTGCACCTCCGCCGTGGATGAGAACGCCGCCGTGGTCTACGGCAAGAGCCTGAGCCTGAAGGGCAAGATCGCGCTGAACGTCTACCTGGTGCTGCCCGAGTCCGTCACCGCCGACGCTGACGCCTATGTCACCTTCGGCGAGGAGAAGCTGCCTGTCTCCAAGGCCAGAACGACGGTCCAGGGCGACAAGACCTGCCATGTCTTCACGGTGTACGTGAAGTTCTCCCAGCTCACCGAGAAGCGCACCGTCCGCGTATACACCGGCGAGGACGCTCTGGTGACCCTGCTGAACAGCAAGGGCGCGGATCTGACCGAGACCGGCTATGTCTTCTGCGCGCAGGATTACATCGAGAACGTCCGCGCCAACGGCACGAATGAGAAGCTCCTGGCTCTGGTCAACGCGCTGTCCGACCTGGGCAGCCTGGCGCAGCTCCAGTTCGAGTACAACGTGGAGGAGCGCGTGGAAGTCGTGGGCGACCTGAGCGCCGTCACGGCCGACACCGTCAGCGCCTACGCGCCGGTGGTGAAGTCCGAGGCCGGCCTGGGCGTCAGCTACTACGGCTCCAGCCTGCTGCTGACCGAGCAGACCCAGATCCGCCATTACTTCACCGTCAAGGGCGATCCCAGCCAGTTCACCTTCAAGGTGGACGGCAAGACCGTCCAGCCCGTGAGAAAGGGCAGCTACTACTACATTGAGATCAACAATGTGGTAGCCAAGGATCTGAACCGGACCTACCATGTGGAGGTCTCCAGCGCCACTTCCGGCGTGATCATCAGCCTGGATTACAGCGCGCTCAGCTACGTCTACAAGACGCTCAGCAAGGGCGAGAACTCCACGCTGACCGATCTGCTGAAGGCTCTGACCCTCTACAGCCAGGCCGCGGACGCCTACTTCGAAGGCTGATCCCCCCATTTCCTCTTCTCTCCGGCTTCCGGAGAGAAGAGGAGCGAAAAAACCCGAGCGCCCGGAGAGAGATCTCCGGGCGCTCAAGCTGTTGACAGAGTGTCGACAGCTTGAGCAGCGAAAATGGAAACTTCCGAAAAGTTCCCATTTTCGCATAGATTGAACGTGAAGAGGGGCATACCCGCCCCTCTTCACAATCTCCCCATGCGATTCCCGCCTGGGCCGCTTGCGTTTGTCTGCAGCCGAAGCGCCCGGAGAGAGATCTCCGGGCGCTTTCTTCGTCTGCCGCCGTCTGCCTCCGTCTGCGGTATGGCTCGGCAAAACGTCCTTCGGCGGAGAATCCTTATTGACAGACGGCGCGAAAAAAACTAATATGATTTGAGAAGCGCTGAACGGAGAAAGGGGAGAGGCAAGTGAATGTCACATTGGTCCTGGCGGCGGTGGTGCCCGCTCTGCTGCTGCTGGTCCGGGTCTATCTGGCCGACCGGCTGGAGAGAGAGCCTCTTTCCCTGCTGCTGGGCCTGATCTTCTGGGGCGTCGTGGCGACGGAGCTGGCCGCCCTGTCCGAGCAGGCCGGCATATTTCTGCTGAAACGGCTGATCCCCCAGGTGCAGAGCGGCGGCTGGAGCTTCGGCTGGGGCACGGTGGCCTACGCCACGACCCAGTATTCCACCCTCTATGACATCCTGCTGTATTTCGTCGTGGTCGCGGTTTCCGAGGAGGGCATCAAATACCTGATCCTGCGGTTTCGCACCTGGCGCTCGCCGGAGTTCAACTGCACCTTCGACGGGGTGGTCTACGCGGTGTTCCTCTCCCTGGGCTTCGCCCTGTGGGAGAACATCCACTATGTGCTGGCCTACGGCATGGGCACCGCGGTGGCCCGGGCGGTGACGGCGGTGCCGGGCCACGCCTGCTTCGGCGTCTTCATGGGCACCTGGTACGGGCTGGCAAAGCGGGCGTCTCTGGCGGGAAAACCGGGAAAGAGCCTGTTCTTCCGCCTCCTGGCCTTCCTGATCCCCACGCTGCTCCACGGACTGTACGATTTTGCGGCGGCGTCCCAGCTGCAAGAATTGGGCTGGCTCTTCCTGCCCTTTATCGGGGCGATGTTCCTCGTCTCCTATTTTCTGGTGCGGCTGATGTCCCGCTTCGACAAGTACATGAGAGGATAAAAAAGCAGGAGAAAAGCCAAAAACGGCTTTTCTCTTGCTTTTTGCTCCGGAATCCTGTACAATATGGCGCAATGCTCTGAAAAAACGCGGTGAGGTGTTCCATGCGTCTGCGCAATTATATCGGGGACCGGGCCTTTTACCGGCGGCTGTTCGCCGTGATGGTGCCCATCCTCGTCCAACAACTGATCACCAACTTCGTCAGCCTTCTGGATAACGTGATGGTGGGCCAGGTGGGCACCGAGCCCATGTCCGGCGTGGCCATCGTGAACCAGCTGCTGTTCGTGTATAACCTCTGCATCTTCGGCGGCCTGGCCGGGGCCGGCATTTTCACCGCCCAGTACTACGGCAAGGGGGACTGGGAGGGCCTGCGGGACACGGTGCGGACCAAGCTCTGGTTCGCGCTGTTGGCCGTGGGCGTGTGCCTCTCGGTGTTCCTGCTCTTCGGGGAGAAGCTGATCTCCCTCTTCCTCCATCAGGGGGAGGAGAATCTGGATCTGGAGGCCACCCTGGGCTACGCGAAGGAATACCTGGCGGTGATGCTGATCCAGACGGCGCCCTTCGCCCTGATGCAGGTCTATTCCAGCACCCTGCGGGAGACCGGCGAGACGCTGCTGCCCATGCGGGCGGGGATCGCCGCCGTACTGGTGAACCTGGTGTTCAACTACATCCTGATCTTCGGCAAGCTGGGTTTCCCGGCTCTGGGCGTGGTGGGCGCCGCCATGGCCACGGTGCTTTCCCGCTTCGTGGAGCTGAGCATCGTGCTCACCTGGACCCACCGGCACCGGGAGAAGAATCCCTTTGTGAACGGCCTGTACCGGAGCCTGCGGGTGCCGGGAAAGCTGCTGCGGCAGATCCTGGTGCTGGGAACGCCCCTGCTGCTCAACGAGTTTTTATGGTCCGGCGGGATGACGGTGCTGAACCAGTGCTATTCCCTGCGGGGCCTGGAGGTGGTCTCGGCCTTCAATATTTCCAGCACCGTGGGCAGTCTCTTTTTCTGCGCCTTCATCGCCTCGGGCAACGCCATCTCCATCATGATCGGCCAGCTGCTGGGGGCGGGGGAGCTGGAGCGGGCCGTGGACGAGGACCGGAAGCTCATCGCCTTCTCCCTGGCCCTCAGCGTGGCCATCGGCCTGCTGATGGCCCTGACCGCGCCCCTGGTGCCCCAGGCCTACAACACCACCGACACGGTGAAGGCCCTGGCGGAGAAGCTGCTGCTGGTGTACGCGGCCATGATGCCCCTGTTTTCCTATACCAACAGCTGCTATTTCACCCTGCGCTCCGGGGGCAAGACCATCATCACCTTTGTGTTTGACAGCCTCTTTGTCTGGGTGGTGAGCATCCCCGTGGCCTTCGCGCTCTCCCACTGGACCCGGATGAATATCGTGACCATGTACCTGATCGTGGAGCTGCTGAATGTCATCAAGTGCGTCATCGGCTTCATCCTGGTACGGAACCGCCGCTGGGTCGTGAACCTGGTGGGGAAGTGAACAGTGAACAACGAACAGTGAACAGTGAACAGTGAACAACGAACAGAGAACAGTGAACAACGAACAGTGAACAACGAACAGTGAACAACGAACAGTGAACAACGAACAGTGAACAACGAACAGTGAACAGAGAATCAATCAGGGGATGGCTCTGTTCACTGTTCACTGTTATCTGTTATCTCATATTTGCATCCTGCGCAGCATGTCTCTTCGCAGACGCTCCAGGATCCGCTTTTCGAGGCGGCTGATATAGCTCTGGGAGATCCCGAGCAGATCAGCCACCTCTTTTTGCGTGTATTCCCTTCCGCCGGGGAGGCCGAAGCGCAGGGCGATGATCTGCTGCTCCCGGGGGGAGAGCTCCGCCACCGACTCCAGCAGCATCTGCTTGTCCGCATCGTCCTCCAGGGGGCGGGAGACCTCGTCTACGTCGGTGCCCAGAATGTCCGACAGCAGCAGTTCGTTGCCGTCCCAGTCCGTGTTCAGGGGCTCGTCGAAGCTCACCTCGCTGCGCTGGGAGCTGATCTTCCGCAGGTGCATCAGGATCTCGTTCTCGATGCAGCGGGAGGCGTAGGTGGCCAGCTTGATGTTCTTGCCCGCCTGAAAGGTGTTGATGGCCTTGATGAGCCCGATGGTGCCGATGGAGATCAGGTCCTCCAGATTGACCCCGGTGTTCTCGAAGCGCTTGGCCAGAAAGACCACCAGGCGCAGATTGTGCTCAATGAGCAGGCTGCGGGCGGCGGCGCTGCCGGCGGCCAGGTCCGCGATGGCCCGGTCCTCTTCCTCCCGGCTGAGGGGAGCGGGCAGGGTGTCGCTGCCGCCGATGTAATAGACCTCCGGCGGCTGCAGACCCAGCAGCCGCAGCAGCCGCTCCCCCAGAGAGGCAAGTTCGTGTTTGCAGAGCATAGCGTTCCTCCTTATAAAATCGCGTCAAAGCCCTCGCCCCGGGCCTCCCGGGACAGGGCCACCAGCAGATCCTCCCGCCGCTTTCCGTCCACCCACAACGCCTCCGGCCGAAACACCGGCAGCAGACCGCCGCCGCCCAGACTGCGGAAGGGGACCAGGCGCAGCTTTCCCTTGCAGAGGGCGTCGCGGGAGAGCGCCTCCAGCAGCTCCACCGGCGGCAGCTCCTCCAGCAGCGGGGCCAGGGCGCCGAAGAGCGGGGCCAGGGCGGCGGGGGAGGCGATCAGCAGGGCCAGGCCCGTGGCCGGGTCCCGGGCGGCGTTGCCGCTGTCCACCAGGGCGGAGAAGGAGACCTCCCGCGCCAGGAAGCGGAGGCGGACCGCGGCGCGGGGGCTGCCCCGGAGCCGGCAGCGGAGGCGGGAGAAGAGCTTCAGCAGCCCGTAGATCACCAGAAACGCGGCCAGCAGCAGGCGAAAGCTCAGCCGAAGTCCGTCGCCGCCCAGCTCCGAGAGCGCGTAGAGAGCGCCGCCGAAGGCTGCCGAGACGCCCAGCAGCGTCAGCACGCAGGACAGGGGCCGCTCCTCGCCCCCGAAGGCGATGAGGCCCATGAGGAGCCCCGCCCCCAGCCGGGCGGGAGGCGCGGTGAGAGCCGGGGGCAGGGGAAAGAGCAGCGCCAAAGCATAGGACGCGCCGAAGAGGGCGGCCAGGGCATAGCGGCCCCGGCGCAGGCGCAGGGCGCACAGCCGCCCCGCCGCCAGGCACAGCAGATAGTCCGCCAGCAGATTCCAGAAAAAGTACAGGTCCGCATACAGAATCTTCATGGCCCTATTGTACCCGTTTCGGGCCGTAGATTTTGTCATTTGGGAATTGTCAAAAGAAAAAGGCTGTGGTAATATGAATTGGAAATGCCTGCCCACAGGAGGAGAAAGACGGATATGGAAGCGATTTATCGGCGTGTTTTGATCAAAATCAGCGGAGAGGCTCTGGCCGGGGAGAAAAAGACCGGCTTTGACTTTGCCTTTGTCACCAGAGTGTGCGAGACCGTGAAGCGGGCCGCGGAGGCCGGCGTGCAGGTTGGCATCGTCATCGGCGGCGGCAACTTCTGGCGCGGCGTCAAGGACGGGGACGGCAAGGTGGAGCGGGTCAGCGCGGACCGGATGGGGATGCTGGCCACCGCCATGAACTGCCTGGCCGTGGCGGACGTGTTCCGTCAGCTGGGCTGCGACGCCCGGGTCATGACCGCCGTGGACATTCAGGGCGTGGGCGAGCGCTACGACACCCGCCGGGCCATCGAGTACCTGCAGCAGGGCAAGGTGGTGCTCTTCGGCTGCGGCACGGGCATGCCCTTCTTCTCCACCGACACCGCGGCTACCCTGCGGGCGGCGGAGATCCATGCCGACGCGATCCTGCTGGCCAAGAACATCGACGGTGTGTATGACGACGACCCCCGGAAGAACCCGGCGGCCGTGAAGTTCGACGCCATCAGCTATGAGGAGGTCCTGGCCCGGCGCCTGGCGGTGATGGACTCCACGGCTACCAGCATGGCCATGGACAATCATATCCCCGTGGTGGTCTTCGCCCTGGCCGAGCCCGAGAACATCCTGCGGGTCCTCGGCGGCGAGAAGATCGGCACCACCGTGGGCTGAATGAGGAAAAGAATACTTTTTTGACAATACTATGGAGGAGGAGATTTCATGTCTGACTACAAAGAGTTTGAGAACAAAATGCAGAAGACCTGCGAGGCCCTGACCGCGCAGTTCGCCACCATCCGCGCCGGCCGCGCCAACGCCGCCGTGCTGGACCAGATCCAGGTGGAGTATTACGGCGTTCCCACGCCCATCCAGCAGATGGCCTCCATCGCCACCCCGGATCCCCGCTCCCTGCTGATCCAGCCCTGGGACGCCAAGCAGATCCGGCCCATCGAGAAGGCGATCCTGTCCTCCGACCTGGGCATCAATCCCCAGAACGACGGCCGCTGCATCCGCCTGGTGTTCCCGCCCCTCACCGAGGAGCGCCGCCGGGACCTGGTGAAGCAGACCAAGAAGTACGCCGAGGAGGCCAAGGTGGCCATCCGCAACATCCGCCGGGACGCCATCGACAAGTTCAAGAAGCAGCAGAAGGCCTCCGAGATCACTGAGGACGACTACAAGATCGCCGAGAAGGACATCCAGAAGCTCACCGACGACTATATCAAGGAGATCGACAAGATCACCGAGCGGAAGGATAAGGAGCTGACCGAGATCTGATGGCGGCGGAGAAAAACATCAGGCAGCCGGGGGAGAACATCCCCCGGCATATTGCCATTATTCTGGACGGCAACGGGCGCTGGGCTAAACGGCGCGGCCTGCCCCGGACCGCCGGCCACGCGGCGGGCTCGGAGAATTTCCGGAAGATCGCGACCTACTGCAAAAACATCGGCGTGGACTATCTGACGGTCTACGCCTTCTCTACGGAGAACTGGAAGCGGCCCGAGGACGAGGTGAAGACCATCATGCGCCTGCTGCGCCGCTACCTCAACGAGGCCATTGACACCATGGAGCGGGATCAGATCCGCATGAAGATCTTCGGCGATGTGCAGGGCCTTTCTCCGGAGCTGCGGGAGCTGGTGAAGAAGACCGACGAGATCTCCCAGCGCTACCAGGGCTTCCAGGCCAACATCTGCCTGAACTACGGCGGGCGGGACGAGATCGTCCACGCCGCCCGGCACTACGCCGAGGATTACGCCGCGGGCAGGACCGAGGGCGAACTGACCGAGGCGCAGTTCGGCGGCTATCTCTACTCCGCCGGGATCCCGGACCCGGATCTGCTGATCCGCCCCGGCGGCGAGCAGCGCATCTCCAACTTCCTGCTCTGGCAGTGCGCCTACGCGGAGTTTTACTTCACGGACGTGCTCTGGCCGGACTTCAATACCGACGAGCTGGACAAGGCCATCGCCGCCTTCCAGAAGAGGGACAGAAGATACGGCGGCGTGAAATAAACCCGGTAGGGGCGAGCTTCGGCCGAGCGCGGAAACGCGGACAGTGAGGACAGTGAACAGATAACAGTGAACGGTGAACAGAGATCAGGGAACCGTAGGGGCGCTTCAGGTCGCGCCCGTGATCACGCGCCAACGCATCATCCGCGGAGCGATCAAGGGATCACTCCCTACGCGCGTCCATGTCCGTCCTCCGCCGTAGGGGAGGGGCTTGCCCCTCCCGCCGATCCGCGCAGGAACGTCCGTCCCTGTCATCCTGAGCGAAGGCGCTTGCGCCGCAGTCGAAGGATCTTCCAGGCCGGATAAGGGCGAGGTTGACGAGGGATAAGATCTTTCGACTCGCTTCGCTCGCTCAAAATGACATGCCGGGCAATGCTCGGCGGCCCGCTGCAGAAGACGCCGAGCAAGCAGAGCTGGGAGCGTCGCACGCTTCCCGCGCGTCGGGATGCTCGGCGCTACGGGGCAAGCACAGGCATGGATCGCCATACAGCAGCGCCGACATGCTGAGAGGATAACATGAACACGACGATACAAAGCCGTCTCATTGCCATGGCGGAGCCGGACTTCGCCGCCTTTACGGCGAAGCTGATCCCCAACGTTCCCGCCGGGACGTTCCTGGGGGTGCGGACCCCCGCCCTGCGGGCCCTGGCGAAGGAACTGCGGGGGAGCGGGGAGGCGGAGGCGTTTTTGGGCGAACTGCCCCACGCATATTATGAGGAGAACTGCCTGCACGCCTTCCTGCTGGAGCAGCTTCGGGATTTTGAGGCCTGCATGGCCGCGGTGGAGCGCTTTCTGCCCTTTGTGGACAACTGGGCGGTTTGCGACCAGATGAACCCGACCGTCTTCAACAAGCACAGGGCGGCGCTGCTGAAGCATGTGGAGAGCTGGCTTGCCTCCGGGGAGACCTATACCGTCCGCTTCGGGATCAAGATGCTGATGAATCATTTCCTGGACGGGGATTTCAAGCCGAAATACCTGGAAATGGTTTCCGTAATCGAGTCAGAAGAATATTATGTAAACATGATGCGGGCCTGGTATTTCGCCACGGCCCTGGCAAAGCAGTGGGACAGCACCCTGCCCC
This sequence comes from Oscillospiraceae bacterium, assembly GCA_902775355.1. Classification (GTDB taxonomy): domain Bacteria; phylum Bacillota; class Clostridia; order Oscillospirales; family Oscillospiraceae; genus Limivicinus. Next base: position 42,786 of record CACYLY010000004.1, on the reverse strand, counting down.
TTATAAAGGAACGGCGGCTGGATCCCTGGACGCACAACAGGACGATCCAGAAAGCGGTGGAGAGCAACCGCATCGGCGAGGAAAGAAAGACGCTGCTGCGGGGACTGAGAAGAGGACGGGAGTAATTCGGAATTCGGAGTTCGGAATTCGGAATGATGTTCCTCTGCCAGGTGGGTCTCATCCGCCCCTGCGTCGCGGGCGGACAAGGTACAAGGGGCTGGGCGACGCCGAGCAATGCCCGCCGTCCCGCGCCCGTAGCGCCGAGCATTGCTCGGCGGCCCGCCGAAGTGCGCCGACGCTCTGTCCCGCGCCCGTAGGGGAGGGGCTTGCCCCCGCGCACATCCGTTCCCGTCTGCGCCGTAGGGGCGCTTCAGGTCGCGCCCGCGAACACGCGTCAGCGCATCATCCGCGGAGCGATCAAGGGATCGCTCCCTACGCGCGTCCATGTCCGTCCTCCGCCGTAGGGGAGGGGCTTGCCCCTCCCGCCGATCCGCAAACGTCCGTCCCTGCGCCGTAGGGGCTGGCGCCCTCGACAGCCCACCGATCCGCGCAGGAACGTCCGTCCCTGTCATCCTGAGCGAAGGCGCTTGCGCCGCAGTCGAAGGATCTTCCAGGCCGGATAAGGGCGAGCTTGACGAGGGGCAAGATCTTTCGACTCGCTTCGCTCGCTCAAGATGACATGCCGGGCAAGCAGAGCTGGGAGCGTCGCACGCTTCCCGCGCGTCGGGATGCTCGGCGCTACGATGCTGACGCGAATCAAGCAGACAAGAGTTTTCGTTTCTTTCACATTTTTCGGGTGAAAAAGGAGTAAAGTATGGTACGTTCCATTTCCATCCTGGGCTGCACCGGCTCCATCGGGCGGCAGACCGCCGCGGTGGCGGAGCACCTGGGGATCCGGGTGGCCGCCCTGACCGCCAACCGGAAGATCGACCTGCTGGAGCAGCAGGCCCGGCTCTTTAAGCCCTCCTTCGTCGCGGTCTACGACGAGGAGGCCGCGAAGCTGTTCAAAATCGCGGTGGCGGACACGGAGATCCGCGTGGGCTCCGGCATCGAGGGATTGATCGAGGCCGCGACCCTGTCCGAGAGCGACTGCGTGGTCACCGCCGTCTCCGGCGCGGTGGGGCTCAAGCCCACTCTGGCGGCCATCGACGAGAGAAAACACATCGCCCTGGCCAACAAGGAGACCCTGGTATGCGCCGGGGAGCTGGTGATGGCCCGGGCCAAAGAAAAGGGCGCGGAGATCGTGCCGGTGGACTCGGAGCACTCCGCCATCTTCCAGTGCCTGACGGGCCGGGGGAAGGGAGAGCTCCAGAAGATCCTGCTCACCGGCTCCGGCGGCCCCTTCCGCGGGAAAAAGCGGGAGGAGCTGGAGGACATCACCCCGGAGCAGGCGGTGCGCCATCCCAACTGGAGCATGGGCGCCAAGATCTCCGTGGACAGCTCCACCTTGATGAACAAGGGCCTGGAGTTCGTGGAGGCCATGCACCTCTTCGGCGTCGCGCCCGACGATATCCAGGTGGTGATCCACCCCCAGAGCGTGATCCACTCCATGGTGGAGCTGGTGGACGGCACGGTGATCGCCCAGCTGGGCGTGCCGGACATGGGCCTGCCCATCCAGCTGGCCCTGACCTGGCCGGAGCGGAAGCCCTCGATGTTTGAGCACCTGGACTTCTGGAAGCTGCGGGATCTGAGCTTTGAGGAGCCGGATCTTACGAATTTCCCCTGCCTGCGCCTGGCCATGGACTGCGCCCGGCGGGGCGGCACGGCCCCCTGCGTGATGAGCGCCGCAAACGAGGTGGCGGTGCACAAGTTCCTGCGGCACGAGCTGGGCTACAACCGCATCTATGACGCGGCGGCGGAGGCCGTGGAGCGCGTGGGCGTGGTCCCCGCCTCGGATCTGGAGACGATCCTGGAGGCGGATCTGGCCGCGCGGGCCTTTGTGAGACAGAATTTTTAAATCGGAGACTCCAATATGATCGTTGTTTACATTCTCATCGGCATCCTGGTATTCGGCATCCTCATCGCCAGCCACGAGTTCGGCCACTTTATCACAGCCAAGGCCTGCGGCGTGCGGGTGGATGAATTCGCGGTGGGCATGGGTCCCGCCATCTGGAAAAAGCAGAAGGGGGAGACCCTCTACGCCCTGCGCTGCATCCCCATCGGCGGCTACTGCGCCATGGCGGGGGAGGATTCCGCCTCCGAGGATCCCCGGGCCTTTACCAACCAGGCTCCCTGGAAGCGCATTCTCATCCTCTGCGCCGGGGCCGCCATGAATTTCCTCCTGGGCCTGCTGGTGGTCTTCTTCATCTACCTCAGCGCCTGGGGCTTCTATGTGCCGGTGCTCACCGGCTTTATGGAGGGCTGCCCCTACGCTTCCCCGGAGGGGCTGCAGACGGGCGACCAGTTCTGGTCCATCGACGGGCACCGGATCTACGACACCGACGACGTGGGCTACTATCTGAGCCTGGGCGGGGACAGCTATGACCTGGTCCTAATCCGCGGCGAGCGCAAGGTGGTGCTGAAGGACTTCACCATGACGCCCCAGGTGTACGACGAGTCCGGCAAGGAGTATTTCGGCCTGTATCTGGGCAATGGGCTGGAGCGGGCCACCTTCGGCAAAAAGCTCCAGCATACCTGGGACACGACGATGCAGTTCTCCCGCATGGTGTGGAGGGGCCTGGGCGACCTGATCGGCGGCAATGTGGCGGTGAAGGAACTGGCGGGTCCCGTGGGCATCGTGGACTATATGGCGGAGACCGGAGAACAGGCAGAGAGCTTCGGCGAGGCTTTGGAGAACATCCTGCTCCTGGCGGCCCTGATCGCGGTGAACCTGGCCATCATGAACCTGCTGCCCATCCCCGCTCTGGACGGCGGGCGGATCTTCCTGCTGCTGGTGACCTGCGTCATCGAGGCCATCACCAAGAAGAAGCTGGATCCCAAGTACGAGGGCTATATCCACCTGGCGGGCATGGTCCTGCTGCTGGGCCTGATGGTCTTTGTGCTCTACAACGACATCGTCCGGATCGTGACGCGGTAGACCTGAAAACTAATCCGCAGATGGGAAAGAAAACAGGGGCTTGGGACATAGATCTGCCAAAATGAAAGACGGTTCGGCTGGAAAACTATGATTATTCGAGCCCGGGGGCATACTTCGTAACGATATGCACCCACGACCGTCGCTGTATCTTCTCGTCTATCGCCGTAGGGGCGCTTCATGAAGCGCCCGCGGAATCTCTGCGTCTCACAGAGATCGGTCAAATCGTAGATGATGTCGTTAACGCCCTGCCGGATCGCTTTCCGAATCTTTTTGTGGATAAGTACATCATTATGCCGAATCATCTCCATCTTTTACTGCGGATCGAGGAGGATCGGGCGCTTCGTGAAGCGCCCCTACGGCAGCGCGCAGCACGATCCCTCCTCGCTCAGACGATCGGGTATCTGAAAATGAACAGCAGCAAAAAGCATCAGCTTGATCCGGAACGGAAGATTTGGCAGCGATCCTATTACGAGCATGTGATCCGTAACGAGAAGGATTATCGTGAGATTTGGGATTATATTGATACGAACCCGCTCCGATGGACAGAAGATCGGTATTATTCAGAGTGAACCTACAAATAAAGGGAAGCCGTTGAAAGTGAAAACTTTCAGCGGCTTCCCTTTATTCAAGAATCACGTCGATCTCATCGACGCCGTAGTAGCGGAAGAGGGCCAGGGCTTCCTCGCTCAGACGCTCGCCGCAGACGGCGATGGGCACGGCGGGGGGACAGCCCACGCTGGGACTGGCCAGGATCCGGCCCGGGGCTTTCTCCGCCGGGACCGTCTCAAAGGGGGAGAGCAGCGCTTCCCGGGGCGAGAGGACCGGCCGGGGCGCGGGCAGGGCGGGGGGCAGGTCCCGGATCGGCGGCAGGGCCGGGAGGGACAGTAGCGCGTCTTGCAGGGCGTCCAGCTCCCGCATCTCCGTCCCGGCGCTGACCATGAGCACCAGATGATCCGGGTCGGCAAATTCGGCCACGATGCCGCGCTCCCGCAGCAGCGCCGCCAGCGCCTCGCCGGTATAGCCCCGGGCCTTGGGGCGGAGGGTCAGCTTCAAAGGCTCCTGCCCGGCCAGGGTCCAACTCCCGGCAAGCAGGGCGGCTTTCAGCCCGGCCAGACCTTGGGCGGCCTCGGCGATCCGGGCGGGGTACTCCCCGCTCAGCCGGGCATTGGCCGCGTCCAGAGACTGGAGGATCAGCCAGGAGGGGCTGGTGCTGGCAAAGAGGGCCAGAGCCTGCTCCGCCATGGGCAGCAGCGCCGCCGGACAGGACCGGGACAGATGCAGATAGGCCCCGCCGGTGAGCACCGGGAGGGTCTTGTGGGCCGAGTCGCAGCAGAGGTCCGCCCCCTGATCCAGCGGGTGCCGGGAGGGGGAGAGAAACTTCAAATAGGCCCCGTGGGCGTTGTCCACCAGCAGCAGGGCGCCGTTTCGACGGCAGAGCTCCGCGTAGGGCCGCAGATCCAGGGTGTTTCCCAGATAGTCCGGGCTGGTGAGGTACACCGCGGCGGGGGCGGTATCCGGATCGGCGAACAGCGCCTCCAGCTCGGCAGGCTCCGGCGTGCAGGACAGCAGATCCTGTCCGCAGCCGATCCAGCGGATCTCCCAATCCAGCAGGGCCGCGCCCTCTAAAAAGACCCGGTGGGCATTGCGCCCGGCGGCGATCCGCAGAGGCCTGCCCTGCATTTTAGCATTGAGCAGGGCCAGCTGCAGCATGGCCCGGATGCAGAGGGACGAGCCCTCGGCGGAGTAGAGGGTCCGGGCGCTGTCGAAGAGAGCGGCGGCGTTTTCCTCGCTCTGGCGGATGACGCCCCGGGCGCGGTACAGCACGTCCGCCCCGTCGATCTCCGTGATGTCCAGAGCCTCCGGACCCAGAACGGCCCGGCCCTTGTGCCCCGGCATGTGCAGCCGGATGGGGGCGGCTTCCGCGTAGGCGCGGACGAAATCGCAGATCGGGGTCTTCATCTGGCTTCCGCGGCCCGGGACACCGCCAGCATGATGGCGCACTCCATGCGCTTGCGGAAGAGCTCGCAGCCCGCCTCGTAGATCCCGGTGATGGCGCCGGTGGCGTGGTAGGCGTTGGCGGCGCAGCCGCCGGAGCAGTAGAGCTTGGCCCAGCAGTCCGCGCATTCCGGCTTGGCGTAGACGTTGCAGGCGGCGAATTCGCCCTGGACCTGGGGATTGTTCAGCCCGTGCCAGATATCGCCCAGCTTGAAGCGCTCCTCGCCCACGAACTGGTGGCAGGGGTACAGGTCGCCCCAGGGGGTGACCGCCATGTACTCCGTGCCGGAGCCGCAGCCGGAGATGCGCTTGTAGATGCAGGGGCCGGCGGCCAGGTCGATCATGTAGTGATAGAAGGTGAAGGGGCGGCCCTCCCGGTCCCGCTGCCGCATGAGCTCCGCCAGCTCCTCGTACTGCTGCTTCACGATCTCGATATCCTCCGGCGTCAGAGCGGAGGGGTCCGAGGGGGCGCAGACCACCGGCTCCATGCTCAGCTCGGTGAAGCCCAGGTCCAGCATCTGCCGGATGTCCGTGACAAAATCGGGGTTTGCATGGGTGAAGGTGCCGCGCATATAGTAGTTCTTGCCGCCCCGGGCGGCCACCAGCTTCTGGAACTTGGGCACGATCCGCTCCCAGCTGCCCTTCCCGGCGTAGTCCACCCGGAAGCGGTCGTGGATCTCCTTGCGGCCGTCCAAAGAGAGCACCACGTTGCTCATCTCCCGGTTGCAGAACTCGATGACCTCGTCGTCGATCAGCATGCCGTTGGTGGTGAGGGTGAAGCGGAAGTTCTTGCCCGCCTCCTTCTCGATGGAGCGGGCGTAGGCCACCAGGTCCTTGACCACCTGCCAGTTCATCAAAGGCTCGCCGCCGAAGAAGTCCACCTCCAGGTTGCGCCGCCTGCCGGAGTGCTCGATGAGGAAGTCCAGGGCCCGCTTGCCCACCTCAAAGGACATGATGGCCCGCTCCCCGTGGTACTTGCCCTGACTGGCAAAGCAGTAGGAGCAGTTCAGGTTGCAGGTGTGGGCCACGTGCAGGCACAGGGCCTTGACGACGCCGGCGCTCTTCTCCTTGAATTTGCCGGCCATGGGGGCGTAGGTGTCCGGCGTGAAGAGCTGGCCCGCGGCCTTGAGGGCGGCGATCTGCTCCCAGCAGCTTTCAACCTCCCCGGCGGGCAGATCCGGATATTTTTTCTCCATGGCCGCGACGAGCTCTTCCCGGCTCTTCTCTTCGAAGAGGGCGATGCAGTCATAGGCCAGCTCGTCCACCGCGTGGACCGCGCCGGAGCAGATGTCCAGCACGATGTTATAGCCGCCCAGCTTGTATTGATGGATCATGGGTCTAACTCCTTCTCATGAAAAATGCCGCCATGTTTCATGGCGGCATTTCAATTCTTCCCGATTATTCCTCGGTGTTCTCGCACTTCTGATTGGCGATACCGCAGCTGGTCTTGCAGGCAGACTGGCAAGAGGTCTGGCACTCGCCGCAGCCGCCGTTGGCAGCGCTCTCGCACAGGTTGCGGGTCTTCAGGGTGACGATGTGTTCCATGTTTTGATCCTCCAAAAGCGTTTTTTCAGATTCCTTCTTTTTATACCACGCATTGCCGCGCAAGTCAAGATTTGCGGGCACTTTTTTGGCCTTATCCGAAATACAGGGCCGCCCAGAGGGGGATCGTCACGACGGACAGGGCGGTGGACAGGAAAATCAGCTTGGCCGAGAGGGCCCGGTTGCCTCCGTAGATGGTGCAGAGCATGGTGGAGTTGGTGGCGGCGGGCATGGAGGCCATCAGGATCAGCACGCCCTTGAGAACCGGATCGACCGGCAGGAACGAGAGCAGCAGTGCTGTCAGCGCGCCGAGTCCCACGAGCCGCAGAGCCACATAGGGGACGGCCCGCCACTCGGTGAAGATCTCCCGAAAGGGAACGCTCCCCAGCACCGAGCCGATCACCAGCATGGCGCAGGGGGAGGTGGCCTGCCCGATGAAGGAGCAGCCGTCCAGGATCACAGCCGGCACCGGCACGCGCAGCAGATAGAGGATCGCCGCGGCGACGCCGGCCAGAAAGGCGGGGTTCAGGATCTTTTTCAGCGGGAGCTTGCCGGCCAGCAGCCAGATGCCCAGGGAAAAGCAAAGCAGGTTGTAGGGAATGTTCAGAAGCGAGGCGTAGAACGCGGCGTTCCCGCCCAGGATGGCGGCGCAGACCGGGATGCCGATGTAGGTGACGTTGCCGCACATGGTCTCGAAGAGATAGACGCCCCGGTCGTCCTTCGGCGCCTTCAGCAGCGGCACGACCAGCAGGGCGACGAGTCCGCTCATCAGAAACATCCCGCAGGAGAGGCCGAGGGCCAGGAACACGCCCCGGGAATCGACGCCGTCGCCGGATTTCAGGATGGCGCTGAACAGATAGAAGGGCAGGATGATCTTTACAACGATGCCCGAAATGGTTGCGGTGCCCTCCTCGGTGAGCACCTTGGCCTTGCGGCAGATAAAGCCCGCGAGGATGCCGATGAAGATGATGGCGATCTGGTGCAGGGCGGCGGACATGGCTCTGGCCTCCTCTCCGAGAAGATTTCCTTTGTTTGGGAAAAGTATACAGGAAAAGCGGGGAAAGGGCAAGGCCGGCTTTTCCGGAAGGTCGGAACGAGTCGGGAAATGCCTGTGGATCGTGGTTGAAAAGCACAGAAAGCTTTGATATACTAAATAAAAAGCAATATGAAAAAATCAATATGGGAGGTATATTCCATGATCCATCTCTCTTACGAACAGGAAATCCAGCTGATCAAGCGCCTGGTCATGGCCCAGGGCGTCAGTGAGAGCGACGCCGCGTCCCTGGCCGCCGTGGTCACCCACTCCGACTTTACCGGCACCTATTCCCACGGTCTGTCCCGCCTGTGCATCTACCTGCGGCAGTATATGGCCGGCGCCCTGGTGGCGAAGCCCGACTTCCGCTGCGTGAAGGACGCGGAGGCCTCCCTGGTCTTCGAGTGCGGCGGAGGCTCCGGCATCGTTGCGGTGAACAGCGTCTATGACGCGGTGCTGGAGCGGGCCCGCAAATACGGCGTGGCCGCGGGCGTTGCCCGCAACAGCGCCAACATCGGCTGCGGCGGCTATTACGGCCACCGCATGGCGGAGGACAACGTGATCGGCATCGTCGTGAGCAACACCTATCCCTGCCAGGCCCCCTTCGGCGGCGCGGACCGGCTCATCGGCACCAACCCCATCATCATGGGCTGCCCTACCACCAATCCCAACCGCCCCATCGTCATCGACATCTCCACCAGCGGCGTAGCCATAGGCAAGGTCCAGGCCTATCGCCGGGAGAACAGGGAGATGCCGCCCGACTGGGCCAACGACTACGACGGCAACCCCACCACCGATCCCCACACGGCCTACTGCGTCCGTCCCATGGGCGGCCACAAGGGTTACGGCCTGGCCGTGTTTGTGGACATGTTCGGCGGCGTCCTCTCCAACGCCCTCACCAGCCCCGAGATCCCCTTCGTGGAGGACATGCGCCCCGAGGAGACCGGCTTTGCCGTGATCCTGCTGGACATCGCCCACTTCATCGACGTGGAGCGCTTCAAGGAGCACGCGTCTCTGTACGCCGACCTGATCAAGAACAGCCGCACCGCCACCGGCGTGAAGGAGATCTTCATGCCCGGCGAGATCGAAGCCCGCCTGATCGAGGAGCGGAAGCTCACCGGCCTGGACTTTTCCGACGCGCTGGAAGCGGAGCTGGCCGGCCTGGCCCGGCAGAGCGGCATCCTGGGCGAGGACGGCAAGCTGGCCGATCTGCTGGCCTGAACGCAGACAAGTTGACCGAACCGGCCTTTTCCGGTTCGGTCATATTGCATCGACGAGGTTTTTCAACAACGAACAGGAGGATGACCCCATGGCAACTTACAATAAAATCACCCCGGAGATCGCCGGGCAGCTCAAGGCGGTGGTGGGGGAGAAGCGCTTCTTCATGGGAGAGGACATCGACCCCAACTACAGCCACGACGAGATGCCCATCTACGGCAAATACCTCCCCGAGGCGGCCGTGGACGTGGAGACCACCGAGGAGGTCTCCGGCATTCTGAAGATCTGCTCCGCCAACAAGATCCCCGTGACCTGCCGCGGCGCCGGCACCGGCCTGGTGGGCGGCTGCGTTCCCCTGGCGGGGGGCCTGGTGCTCTGCACCCGCCGCATGAACAAGATCCTCTCTTATGATATGGACAACCTGGTGGTGCGCATCCAGCCCGGTGTGCTGCTGAAGGACCTGGCGGCGGACGCACTGACCCACGGCCTCATGTATCCGCCCGATCCCGGCGAGAAGACCGCCACCGTGGGCGGCAACATCTCCACCAACGCCGGCGGCATGCGGGCGGTGAAATACGGCGTCACCCGGGACTATGTGCTGGCGCTGACGGTGGTGCTGGCGGACGGGCGGATCATCGAGCTGGGCAAGTCCGTGTGCAAGACCAGCTCCGGCTACAGTCTGCTGCACCTGATGATCGGCTCCGAGGGCACCCTGGGCATCATCACCGAGATGACCATGAAGCTGATCCCCAATCCCATCTGCGACGTGTCCTGCCTGGTGCCCTTCCGGGACGTGGAATCCTGCATCCACTTCGTACCGAAGATCAAGCTGGCGAACCTGGATCCCCAGTCCATCGAGTTCATGGACGCGGACATCGTCACCTCCTCCGCGGCCTTCACCGGAAACCCCATTTTCCCCGAGACCGTGAAGAACGAGGATGTGGGCGCCTCCATCCTGGTCACCTTCGTGGGCAGCGACGAGGACGAGCTGGACCAGAAGATGATCCGGCTGGGCAAGATCGCCGAGGAGGCCGGCGCCCTGGACGTGCTGGTGGTGGCCACCAGCTCCAACAAGAAGGCCGCCTGGGCCGCCCGCTCCAGCTTCCTCACCGCCATCGAGGCGGACACCAGGCTCATCGACGAGATGGACGTGGTAGTCCCGGTGGACAAGATCCCCGCCTTCCTGATCTACATCCGCAGGCTGGGGGAGGAGGGCGGCATCCGCATCCGCAACTTCGGCCACGCCGGCGACGGCAACCTGCATATTTACTGCTGCTCCAACGACCTGGAGGAAGAGGAGTTCAAGAGGCGGGTCAAGATCATCATGGACAAGGCCTATACCAAGTGCGCCGAGCTGGAGGGTCAGGTTTCGGGCGAGCACAGCATCGGCCACGCCAAGATGGTCTATCTCCGGGAGTCCGTGGGCGAGGATGTGTTCCGGCTGATGGGCGAGATCAAGAAGGTCTTCGATCCGGACGGCATCCTCAATCCCGGCAAGGTCTGCGACGCCGCGCTGCGCTCCTGAGACGGGCCGCGTGTGTAAGAAGGAGAACGCTATGCTGAAAATACTGGTTTGTGTCAAGCAGATCCCGGATATCGACCTGGTCAAAATGGACCCGGAGACCGGCAATCTGGTCCGCGCCGGCGTGCCTACCCTCACCAACCCCCTGGATCTGAACGCTCTGGAGGCCGCCGTGCAGGTCAAGGAGAGCTACGGCGGCGAGATCACCCTGATCACCATGGGCCCGCCCATGGCCGAGAGCACCCTGAGGGAGTGCCTGGCCGTCGGCGGCGACGAGGCGGTGCTCATCACCGGCCGGCCCTTCGGCGGGGCCGACACCCTCTCCACCAGCTATTCCATCGTCAAGGCTGCGGACATGGAGGGCAGGTTCGACCTGATCTTCTGCGGCAAGGAGTCTCAGGACGGCGCCACGGGCCAGATGGCCTCCCAGCTGGCCGAGCGCTTTGACGCCTCCCAGGTCTCCTGCTGCCTCAGCATCGACGAGATCGGGGACGGGAAGCTTCGCGCCACCCGCGTCCTGGAGACCGGCAGGGAGATCGTGGAGGCCACGCTGCCCTGCCTGCTCACCGTGGAGAAGGACAATTTCTACGGCCGCCTCCCCAGCCTGAAGGACTACCTGGCCGCCAAGACCGCCCCCATCACCACCTATACGGAGAACAACATCGACGGCCTGGACCTGAACAAGATCGGCGTCCCCGGCTCCGGCACCATCGTTCCGAAGATCTACCCGCCCGAGCTGCCGGAGCCCGGCCGGATCATCCGCACCGGCAGCGTGAAGAGCGACGTGGCCGCCCTCATGGACGTGCTGACGGAAAAAGGCGCACTGTAAGGAGGGGGAGAAGATGCAGAAATCCGATTACAAGAACATGTGGGTCTACGTGGAGCACGACGGAAAGACCGCCGCGCCCGTGAGTCTGGAGCTCTGCTGTGAGCTGCGCAAGCTCTGCGACAAGACCGGGGACAAGCTCTTTGCCGTGATCCTGGGCCCTCTGGCCGGGGACCAGATCGAGAAGATCCTGGACTGCGCCGTGGACGGCGTCATCGAGGTCAGCGGCACCGGCTACGAGTACTTCAACACCGACGCCTGGGCCAACGCCTTTACGGTCCTCTCCCGCAAATACAATCCCTCCGCCATCTTTGTGGGCGGCACCGTCAACGGCCGGGATTTCGCGCCCCGCTTCGCCGTCCAGCTGGACACCGGCTGCACCTCCGACGCCATGGAGCTGGAATACGACCCCGAGACCGGGGACATCCAGTTCATCGAGCCCGCTGTGGGCGGCAAGATCATGGCCGTCATCACCGTGCCGGCGCTGCGCCCCCAGGTGGGCACCATCCGTCCCGGCACCTTCAAGTACGCCCCCGCGGGCAGGAAGGAGCAGGTGGAGCGCATCCGGGAGGAGATCAACTTCGACCCCGAGGCCATCCGCTGCAGACATCTGGACTTCATTCCCGACGAGTCCGACCCTGAGCTGGATATCGCCAATGCCGACTGCATCGTCTGCGTGGGCAACGGCCTGAAGGATTCGGAGCACCTGGAGCGCTACCGCACCCTGGCAAAGCTCCTGGGCGGCAAGATCGGCTGCACGCGGCCCCTGTACGACCGGGGCATCCTGCCCTACAAGCTGCAGATCGGCCAGTCCGGCGTCATGGTCAAGACCAAGCTCTACATCAGCTTCGGCGTCTCCGGCGCGGTGAACCACACCGCCGGCGTGGACGCGGAGCTCCTCATCGCCGTGGACAAGAACCCGGAGGCCCAGATCTTCAATTACTGCGACTACGGAATCGTGGGCGACATGGACGAGGTCTGCGACGAGCTGATCGACCAGCTCCGGGCTGCGGGGAAGTGAAACGCACAGAGCGATAATAAAAGGATCTTTTTACAAGCCGCCCTACGGGGCGGCTTGTCCGCGTCAAGGACCAGGCGGCGGGGGACGGGAGGTCGGTGCGAATCGCGGGAGGGGACAAGCCCCTCCCCTAAGGCGGGGAACGGGACGTTGGCGCGGGACGGCGGGCGCTTCGTGAAGCGCCCCTACGGTGAGGGCGGTCAACCCGCGTAGAGCGCGATGCAGCCATCGCGCCGCGGATCACGCAACCGGGCGGGCTGTCGAGGGCGCCAGCCCCTACAAGAGAGAACGGTGCGTCGGTGCAAAACGGCGGAGAAAACACTATATTTTGTATTGACCAAGAGTTGCAAAGCTGTTACAATGATTTATATTGAGGAATAGTATTTGCATCATCGAATCACGAAGCGGTTGATCCGCAGGAGGGAAGGACCATGAAACAGTTCAGAAAGCTGCTTGGCGTTCTGCTGGCGGTGCTGCTGCTCTGCAGTCTTCTGCCCTGGCAGACCATTGCCGCCGCGCAGGAGCCGGAGGATCCGGCTCCGGCGGAGACGGAAGCGCCCGCCCCCGAGGAAAGTCCGGAGGACGGCGTCAAGGCCGCGCCGCCGACGCCCGACGAGCCCAACGCGCCGACGACTTATTTTATCGACGTGACCGGCGGATCCGCCTATAAGGACGCCGCCTGCACCATGAAGATCGACCGGGCCTCAGAGGGGGACACGGTCTGGCTGAAGGCCGACCCTCCCGCCGGGGAATATCTGATCAAGTGGCAAGAGAAATATTATTCGACCGTCACGATCCAGCCGGACGGCAGCTTCGTCATGCCCGGAGCGAAGGTGTACATCGAGGGCGTGTTTGCCAGCCAGACCAAGCTGAGCATCGACCTGACCGGCGGCCCTGTGACGGTCAGCGGGTCGTCCGAGATCGAGTGCTTCCTGGCCTCCCAGGGGCAGAGCGGCTTTACCGACGGGGAGGAGCGCAGCTACGATCTGGACGGGGACAGCGTACCGGATCTGAAGGTCGTCTTTCACAGCGGCGATCCTCTCAGCGCCGATTTTGAAAAGCTGGACGGTACCCAGGTCAGCGGCAGCAACGCGCTGACCTGCACGAATCTGCCGGTGGCCATCACGCTGATCTTCCCCAACATCGGGGTAAGCTACCCGCTCTGGTTGGGCGGCGTGCAGGTGACGGACGCCAACCAGGATGATATCCTGGGGGACAGCAAGGCGAGCTACAACCCCATCAGCAAGACCCTGACCATGAATTATCCGACCATCGCGGGGAGCTATCAGCAGGCTGCGATCTATGCCGAGGGCATGGACCTGACTACCGCCGGCGGCTACACCGATCCGGAGGGCGGCACGGTCACGAGCGTCCGGGTAGTGGGCGGCAGCCTGAGGGTGAAGGGCTATCTTTACCTGGACGCTGCGGAATACGGCATTTGGGTCGACGGGGATCTGGTTGTTGACGATTATTCCGTTGTAAAATCCGCCAAGATCGGCGTCCGCGCGGACGGAAATGTCTCCATCAACGCCTCCTTCGAGGTGCGGGAAGCCGGGGAGATCGGCCTCCAGGCCGGCGGCTCGGTCAGCGCCGAGGCCAATTACCTCTTGCTTAAGGGCGGCAAAGCAGGCATCCTGGCCGAGGGCGACATTCTCCTCAAGCTGACCCACGGCGAGGTACAGGGCACCGGCAACGACAGTGTGGGCGTCCGCTCCGTCGGCGGCGGCATCACCCTGGCCGGCGGCGAGTTCATCAGCTCCGGCGACCTTTACGGTCTGGACGGCGGAGCCGTCAGCTTCGCGGACGAGGTGGAGACGGCGGAGATCTCCGGCGGCCTGGCCGCCGTGCGCTCTTCCGGCGTGAGCCTGGGAAGCTCTCTGCACATCCAAAAGCCGGAGGGCGGCGTGATCAGCGGAGACGGGACCACCATTGCCGAGGCGGACGGCAGCACCGCGGCCAGCTACGTTCTCATCAGGAACGCAGTGGCCGTGAAGGAATACAGTCTCTATCTGGGCAGTGTGAGAGTGACCGACGCCAACAAGGACGATATCCTGGACGACGGCGGCAGCGCGGTATTCGATCCGGATACCAACACCCTGACCCTGGATCATCCCAGCATCTCGGGCAGCCATGACAACGCGCTGATCAAAGCGTATAATATGAACCTGATCGTCACAGGCTCCGCTGACCTGGAGACGGAGGAATGGTACGGCATCGAGTCCTATATCGGGTCGCTGACCTTCCATGACGCCCAGATCAGATGCAAGTCTTCCAGTACGGCGATCTCCGCCACGGACGGAATCGTCATCACCGGCAGCTCTATCAGCGCCGAAGGAGGGAAAGGCGGAATATATTCCACGTATAACGGCATTACCGTCAACGGCGCCGAGCTTAAGGCCATGGGCGGAGAATACGGCGCATTCGAGCTGAAGGTCACAGCCGGCACCGTTACCGCTGAGGGCGGGAAAGTCGGCATAGCCGGCGGAGGACAATTCCTGGGCGGCTCGGTCACAGCCGTCGGCACCGGCGCGGATTCCGTCGGTATGACCGGCGACATTGCCGTTTCCGGCGGCGAGGTGATCTGCTCCGGCGTGGCCGCGGGCGTCGAAACCACGAAGCTCACCGTCACCGGAGGCAGCCTCTCCGCCACCGGCACGGGGACCGACGGCGTCGGCATCAAAGCCTTGAAGGACTCCTGGGGCCAGGCTGAAGCCGCGATCTCCGGCGGGACGGTCACCGCCAAGGGCGGCGCCTACGGCATCCATGCGGACCAGCTCCACCTGAACAACAACCTGGAGAAGGTGACGGCCGAAGGCGGCACCGCCGCCATTCAGGCGGATCCGATCGCGATGGAGAGCGGACTGGGAATCGAGGAACCGGCAGGCGGCCTGCTCAGTGCGGATCAGAAGACCGTCACCGAGGCGGACGGCAGCACCGTTGCGCTGAAGGCGGTCATCACAGCGGACAGTTCCGGCACGGTAAGCTATTATCCCATCTGGGTCGGCGGCGTCCACGTCAGCTCCGCCAACAAGGACGATATCCTGGGCGACGGCGGCAAGGCCGTTTTTGATCCCGAGACCGGAACCCTGAAGCTGAACGATCCCACCATCGACAAGCTGTATTTTGACAGCCTGATCTATGTCGAGGGCTACGACTTGACGATCACAGGGTCGGCCGACCTGTATCACGCGTCAAACGCGGCCTGCGGAATCGTGGTCACCAGCGGCATGGCGGGCAGCGGCAGCCTGACGCTGAACGCCTCGCTTACCATCAAAGTGGACAAAGCGCCGCTCCTGATCCATGGGGATCTGACCGTTTTGGGCGGAGAAACGGAAATGAAAGGCTCCACCTCCCGGGTCGACGGCACGATGACAGCTTGCGGAGGGAGCATCTCCTCGTCAATCAAAAGCTATTCCACAGGCGGGGGTTTTTCCATCGGCGGCAATCTTCTGGCTACCGGCGGCGAGGTTTCGGGATTTGGCGAGGGCCGCGGTGTTATCGTGGGAGGGGACCTGGTCGTGCAGGATGGCAGCGTCTACGGAAGCGCTGAGTACGACGGCGTTTACGTCGCCGGAGATATCACGGTGAACGGCGGATTGCTCTCCGGCAGCGGTTTTTCGAACTACGGGGGCACAGGCGTCTATTCCGAGAGCAGCATCACCGTAAACGGCGGAAGCCTGCACGGAGACGCGTACAGTATTGAAAACAATTCCGGCCCCGGCGTCAGTGTGAAGAAGAACATCACGGTCAACGGAGGCGATCTCCTCTCTTTCGGTGACAGCGCGATGAGCGTCGGAGGCACGCTTACGGTCACGAATGGTGAGTTGTCAGCCGAAAAAGGGATCTATTGTGAAACGCTGGAGGTTTCCGGCGGCAAACTGACGAGCGTCGGATATTACGGAGTCGATGTTGAAGACGATGTGAATATCAGCGGCGGCGAGCTGTACGTCAAGAACGGCTTCAGCGCAGGCGGGGATATCTCCATCTCCGGCGGAACGGTCAAAACCAGTGGAGAATATGGCCTGAAGGGCAAGATCATCCGCTTCCGGACCGGCCTCGTCCGGGTGGAAGCCGACGGGAGCGCCAGCGCCGTCAAAGGCGCGATCATCATTATCGACAGCGGACTCTATATTGAGGAGCCGGCGGGCGGCGTACTCAGCAGCGGCGGCACCAACATTGTGGAGAGCGACGGCAGCACCATCGCGACTCACGCCGTCATCAGCCCCGGCAGCGTCAAATATACGGTGACCAGCGTCAAGAGCAGCCCCTGGTACAAGAACAGCGGCAAGGATCTGGTCATTACCGTCAAGCGCGACCCGGATGACAGCGCCTGCTTCGCCCTCTTTACCGGCGTGGAGATCGACGGCGCCGCCCTGACGGCGGGCACGGACTATACCGCCGCCGCGGGCAGCACCGTGGTGACCGTCAAGTCCACCGCGCTGCAGAGCCTCTCCGAGGGGAACCACACGGTCACGATCCTCTTCAAGGACGGCAAGGCCGAGACCACATTGAATATCAAGCCCGCCTCCGCCTCGCCTCACACCGGAGACGACGGCGTCGGTCTCTGGGCCGGGCTCCTGTTCCTCTCCGGCATGGGTCTCGCGGCCCTGGCGCCGGCCTGGAAGCGCAGGATGGGCGAGCTGTGATCCGGAGTTGACTTCCCTGGACGAGAGCTCCCCGGAGGTCAAGGGATATTGACAGATAAGCGGGCGGATCCGTGTTCAGCGTGAACCGGATCCGCCCGTTTCTTTGTGCCGTGATCCGGCCGACCCCGGCGCGGGGCGGCGAAGGGGGAGGACCCCTTCCGTCACGGCGCTTGCGTGAGACGCGACGCGCCACCTCCCCCGGAGGGGGAGGCAAGGATGGGGGCGCTGGGGAATCGCGCGCTTTTTTGTTTGCAATCTGCGCTCCGCTGTACTACAATAGAAAAAAAGCCCCGCCGACGCCCGGCGGGAGAAGGAGCGGAGCATGAGGATCGCGGTCATCACCGGCGCCTCCGCCGGCATCGGGAGAGAATTCGTCTACGCGGTGGACAAAGAGATGGAGCTGGATGAGATCTGGGTCATCGCCCGGCGGGAGGAGCGGCTGCTGGAGCTCAAAGAGAAGTGCCGTAATCCCATCCGGCCCATCCCCCTGAACCTGAGCGACACCGACAACGTGGAGCGCTACCGGGAGCTGCTGGAGCGGGAGAAACCGGAGATCGGCCTGCTGATTAACGCCGCGGGCTGCGGGGTCTTCGGCCCCTTCGCGGAGAAGGAGCTGGACAAGCTCCTGATGAGCGCCCGGCTCAATTCCCTGGCCCTCACCGCCATGTGCCACGTGAGTCTGCCCTATATGAAGGCGGGCTCCGCCATCGTCAACATGGGCTCCAACTCCGCATGGCAGCCCGTGCCCCTCCAGGCCGTCTACGGGGCCAGCAAGAGCTATGTGCTGAGCCTCTCCCGGGCCATCGGAAGAGAGCTGAAGCCCAAGGGCATCCACGTGATGTGCGTCTGCCCCGGCTGGATCAAGACCGAATTCCAGCAGAGTGCCCATCACGACGAGTACATCCGCTACGTGGACCGCTGGTACGGCCCGGAGGAGGTGGCGGAGCAGGCCATGAAGGACCTGAAGAAGAAAAAGACCGTCTCCATCCTGGGTCATCCGGTGCGCCGTCAGGTGCGCCTGGTGAAGCATCTGCCGGTGGACATGGTTATGGACATCTGGTGCCGGCAGCAGGGGATCGAGTGAGGGGGAAAAAGAGATGGAAGAGTATGAACGGGAGCACGCCCAACGTATTCGCCGCCTGGGAGCGGAGTGCACGCTGTTTTTGAAGCGGAACGGGGACTTCCCCCTGACCGGGCCAGGAAACATCGCCCTCTTCGGCAGCGGCGCCCGGCGCACCGTCAAGGGCGGCACCGGCTCCGGCGAGGTGAACTCCCGCTATTTCGTCACCGCCGAGCAGGGCCTGGAGGACGCGGGCTTCACCGTCACGACCAAATACTGGCTGGAGACCTACGACGCCCTGTACCGGGGCGCACGGGAGCGCTTTGTCCGGGAGCTGAAGGAGAAGGCCCGGAGGGAGCACAAGATCGCCGCGGCGGAGTACTTCGGAGCGGTGATGCCGGAGCCGGAGTACTGCATCCCCCTCTACGGCGAGGGGGACACGGCGGTCTACGTCCTCGCCCGCATTTCCGGCGAGGGCTCGGACCGGGCGGCCGTGCCCGGGGATATCCTGCTCACCGAGACCGAAAAGCGGGACATCCTGGCCCTGCGGAAGAAGTACAGCCGCTTCCTGCTGGTGCTCAACGTGGGGGGACCGGTGGATCTCTCCCCGGTCCTGGAGGTGGAGAACATCCTGCTCCTGAGCCAGCTGGGGGCCGAGACCGGCAATATCCTGGCGGACATCCTCCTGGGAAAGAGCTATCCCGCCGGCAAGCTCAGCACCACCTGGGCGGCCTGGGGCGAGTACCCGGACCTGGGCGACTTCGGCGGCCGGGACGAGACCCGCTACAAAGAGGGCGTCTTCGTGGGCTACCGCTACTTTGACAGCGTGGACAAAAAGCCCCTCTTCCCCTTCGGCTTCGGCCTGGGCTATACGGATTTCGAGATCAAGGCCGGGGCCCTCCGCCGGGAGGGGGAGGAGATCCGCCTGCAGGCCAGGGTCCGCAACATCGGCAAACACCCGGGAAAGGAGACCGTGCAGCTCTACGTCTCCCAGCCCGGCAAGGAGATCCCCCAGCCCTGGCAGGTGCTGGCGGCCTTTGCCAAGACCGGCGAGCTGCAGCCCGGGGAGAGCTGCGAGGTGAGCCTGGACTTTCCTCTGCGGGATCTGGCCTATTTTGACGAGGACGACAACACCTGGACCCTGGAAAAGGGTAGCTATCTGCTGCGCCTGGGCGATTCCAGCAGGGATACCCGCCTGGCGGGAAAGCTCCTGCTGAACAAAGACGCCGTCACCGTGCAGTGCCGTGCCTGCGGCGGAAAGCCGGACTTCAAGGACTGGAGCCCGGAGCCCCGGCAGCGGGAAAAAACTGGGCTGCTTCGAGGCCTCAGCTTCCGCTCGAAGAAGATCAAGCGGGAAAAAATCCGGTACCGGCGCAAGGAGGAGCCGGAGCTGCTGACGGAAGAGCTCAGCGACGAGGAGCTGGCCCTGCTGGGCGTGGGCTGCTATGAGGACAAGCCCGGCCTCCTGGGCTTCATCGGCGATTCCGGCCGCAGCGTGGCCGGCGCGGCGGGGGAGACCTGCCGCCTGCTCCGGGAGAAGGGCGTGCTCTCCCTGGTGATGGCCGACGGGCCCGCGGGCCTGCGGCTGAGCCGGAGCTATGTGCTGGACGAGAAGGGCGCCCACACCGTGGGGGAGCTGCAGCTGGAGAGCACCAATGAGCTGATGCCCAAGCCCGTGGCCTGGCTGATGAACAAGATGAGGGGCCCTGCGCCCCGGGGAGAGGTCCGGCACCAGTACGCCACGGCCATTCCCATCGGCACCGCCATCGCCCAGAGCTGGGACGTGGACTTGGCCCGGGCCTGCGGCGACGTGGTGGGGGCGGAGATGGAGCGCTTTGGCGTGCATCTCTGGCTGGCCCCGGCCCTGAACCTGCACCGGGACATCCGCTGCGGGCGGAACTTCGAGTATTTTTCAGAGGACCCGCTGCTCTCCGGCAAGATGGCCGCGGGCCTGACCCTGGGGGTGCAGAAGCACCCGGGCTGCGGCGTCACCATCAAGCACTTTGCCGCCAACAACCAGGAGCGCAACCGATACAATAACAACAGCCAGCTGAGCCAGCGGACCCTGCGGGAGCTCTATCTGCGGGGCTTCGGGATCTGCGTGCGGGAGAGCTCGCCCACGGCGGTGATGAGCTCGTATAACCTGCTGAACGGGGAGCACACCTCCGAGCGGCGGGACCTGATCGACAGGATCCTCCGCAGCGAGTTCGGCTTCAAGGGCATCGTGATGAGCGACTGGATCCTGCCCATGGCTCAGGGCAAGAGCAAAAAGTACAGGGCCCCCGACGCGGGGAAGATCGCCGCCGCCGGCGGGGATCTGACCATGCCGGGCAGCAAGAACGACCAGAAAGCCATCCTGCGGGCCCTGAAGCGCAAGAAGCTGACCCGGATCCAGCTGCGCCTCAACGCCAGCCGGGTGATCCGCCTGGCCCGGGAGCTGACGGAAGAGCGCGCCGCGGCTCAAAAACAGGAAGAATAACAAGAGGAAGCTCCGCTCCCCGGTGTGGGAACGGAGCTTCCTCTGTTCATACTATTATCCGATAAGACGGCTTAGAAAGATTCCGAGGCGGATTTACGCCAGACGAGGCAGAGGCCGCAGAGCATACTTTGTGTATGGTCAAGGCCGATAACGAAGCATGGCGCAAATCTGACCGGAAGATTTCAAGCTCTTCTATTGGATAATAGTTCAGTTCGCCGCGAAATAATGCTCCAGGGCGAAGCCCACCCATTCCTCAAAGCGGCGGACGGCGGCCCTGCCCTTCCGGGTCCAGTGCAGATACAGGTCGAAGGCGTGGAAGCAGGTGGGGTAGATGTCGACCTCCGCGGGGACGCCCGCCTCCCGCAGCCGCCGGATATAGTCCAGAGTTTCGCAGTAGAAGGGCTCGCCGTCCCCCACGAAGGTGTAGGCCGGGGGAAGGTTCCGATAATCCGTCTGCCGGGCGGGGGCGGCGGTGGGCGGGGGCTCCGAGCCGGCCAGGTCCCGGAGATAGAGCCGCCAGCCCCGGTGATTGCGCCGGGTGTTCCACACCGGCGCGTGATTGTCCCGGGAGGAGGGGGTGTCCCGGTCGTCCAGCATGGGGTAGAGGGGCAGCTGAAAGGCGATGCGGACCTGCCCCCGGTCCCGGGCCAGCATGCAGAGGGCCGCGGTGAGACCGCCGCCGGCGCTCTCGCCGCCCACGATGATCTGGTCCGTCCGAACGCCCAGCTCCGCCGCGTGCTCCTTCAGCCAGACCAGAGCCGCCCAGCAGTCCTCCAGGGCGGCGGGGTAGGGGGACTCTTTGCTCAGCCGGTAGTCCGGCGCCAGCACCACGGCGCCGAATTTCCGCGCCAGGCTGATCCCCCGGGAAAAGTAGACCATCTCCGGCATCCCCATGGAATAGCCGCCGCCGTGGATCCAGAGGACGCCCGGTCTGCCGGCGGCGGGAGTCTCTCCCCGGGGGCGGATCAGCAGCGCTCTGCGGGGACCGGCCGGACCGGAGATCTTGACGGTTTCCTGCTTGCTTGGCATATACACGCCTTCTTTGCTTTTTCTTGATATCATGAGGGAGAATATTACACGAAAACAGTATAGCACAAAAGGAAAACCGGACGCAAGGGCGTTGACTTGAAGCGGTGGAAGTGCTACGATAATACTACAAAAACCGGAACAAATAAAGGAAATGAGGTGCATTCCATGAAAAGCAAAAGACACATTGCTCTGCTTCTGGTTTTGCTGATGCTCTGCTCTTTGCTGGCGGCCTGCGGCGAAGCCCCCGCCCCGGCGGAGAAACCTGAGGAGCAGTCCGCTCCCGCGCAGGATACACAGCCTGAGAAGGAAGAGCCGCCGAAGGAGGAGGCGCCGAAGGAGGAGCCGCCTGCCCCGGCGCCGGCGGAGGATGAGTACACATTGGAAAAGGAGCCCGGCTGCAACCAGCTGACCCTCTACTGGAACCATCCCAGCGCGGATTATTCCAAGTGCGACGTGTGGATCTGGTTCCCGGGGAAGGACGGCAGCGGCAATCTCTTCCACCCCTGCGCCTACGGCGTCAAATGCGTGGTCAACGTGCCGGAGGACGTCAGCGAGGTGGGCTTCATCGTCCGGCGGGACTGCTCCGATCCCGGCGCCAAATCCTGGGGCGACGCCACCAAGGACTATGAGGACGACCGCTTTGCCATTATGACCGGGGCGGACACGGTGATCTACCTGAAGCCCGGCGACGGTATGCAGTACACCAGCCCGGACGGAGGCGTCACTCTGAACCCGATCCGCAGCTTCACCCTGGCAGGCATCATCTCTCCCAAGGAGATCCGCTACACCATCAGCCCTGCGGCCAAGATCGAGAACCTGGGCCAGGTCCATGTACGGCAGGACGGACGGGAACTGGAGATCCTCTCCCTCTCAAGCCTGAACAACAACGTTGTCACCGGCGTCATCACTGTCAAGGAGGAGCTGGACGTGTCCAAGGCCTATACCGTGGAGATCGAGGGCTACGGGGAAATCGCCGCCATGCCCACGGAGATTTTTGACAGTCCTTCGTTTATCAATCGCTATACCTACGACGGAGACGATCTGGGCGCTGTGATCCAGGGCGACACCACCGTGTTCAAGGTCTGGGCCCCCACGGCCTCCCAGGTGCAGCTGAACCTCTTCGAGGCCGGTGACGGCGGCCAGGCCTACGAGGTCCTGGATATGGTCAAGGGCGACAAGGGCGTCTGGAGCGCCGAAGCCTCCTGCGGCCACGGCACCTATTATACCTACACCGTGACCACCTCTCTGGGCGCCCAGGAGGCGGTGGACCCCTACGCCCGGGCGGTTGGCGTCAACGGCAACCGGGGCATGGTCATCGACCTGCGCAGCACCGACCCCGAGGGCTTCCGGGACAGCGGCTACTATGAGGACCTGGCCTGCTACGGGGACGCCATTGTCTGGGAGGTCCATGTGCGGGACTTCTCCAACACCATTGCCGACTCCCAGTATCCCGGCAAGTACCTGGCCTTTACGGAGACCGGCCTGACCAACTCCTCCGGCATCCCCGTGGGCGTGGACTATCTGAAGTGGCTGGGCGTCACCCACGTGCATCTGCAGCCGGTCTACGACTACGCCACCGTGGATGAGAGCAGCGACGAGCCGCAGTTCAACTGGGGCTACGATCCCAAGAACTACAACGCCCCCGAGGGCAGCTACTCCACCGACCCCTTCCACGGCGAGGTCCGGGTCAACGAGTTCAAGCAGATGGTCCAGAGCCTCCACGAGAACAACATGGCCGTGGTCATGGACGTGGTCTATAACCACACCTATTCTCAGGACTCCAACCTGAACCGCATCGTGCCCTATTACTACTACCGTTTCAATCCGGACGGCAGCTCCGCCAACGGCAGCGGCTGCGGCAACGAGACCGCCTCCAACCGGGTGATGTTCCGCAAGTACATGGTGGACAGCGTCCGCTACTGGGCGGAGGAGTACAAGATCGACGGCTTCCGTTTCGACCTGATGGCGCTGCACGACGTCCAGACCATGCAGGAGATCGAAACGGCCCTGCATGAGATCAACCCCAAGGCCATCATCTACGGCGAGGGCTGGACCGGCGGCACCTCTCCGCTGCGGGATAACCAGAAGGCCAACCAGGCCAACATCGGCCAGATCCAGGCCAGCGGCGAGGGCATCGGCGCGGTGGCGGTGTTCAACGACGCCATCCGCGACGGCATGAAGGGCAGCGTGTTCGACCAGAAGGACACCGGCTACGCCAACGGCACCGCCAACAAGGGCACCGCCCAGAAGGTGGCCTTCGGCATCAAGGGCGGCGTCCGGGACGGCACGGTGAACTGGGGCGTGGAGAACGCCATGGTCATCAACTACGTCTCCTCCCACGACAACAACACCCTTTGGGACAAGCTACAGGTCACCAATCCCGACGCCTCGCAGGAGGAGCTGCTGCAGATGAACCGCTTCTGCGCCGAGATCGTGATGCTCTCCAAGGGCACGCCCTTCTTCCTGGCCGGTGAGGAGATGCTGCGCACCAAGGGCGGCGACCATAACAGCTACATGTCTCCCGACTCGGTGAACAACCTGGATTGGGAGGCCCTGACGGCGGACAGCGACGCTTATAAGATGGCGGACTTCTACCGGCAGCTCATCGCCGTGCGCCAGGCCAACCCCTTCTTCACCCAGGCAGAGGTCAGCGCCGAAGTGCAGGAGGATCTGAGCATTGTCGTTACCTGGACCATGGACGGGGAGATTGTGGCCTATGCCGTCATCAATCCCCTGGAGACCGAGCGTCCCGCGGAGCTTCCCGAAGGGGACTGGACCCTGCTGCTGGGCGAGAGTCTGGAGACCGTTCCCGCCAGGAGCGTTCTGATCGTCGGCAAATAAGCGGCTTCCGCAGACGAAAAACATAACAAACCACCCACGGCGGGAGGGACTTGCCCCTCCCGCCGTTCAGCGCCAACGCTTATCCCGCGCCCGTAGGGGCGACCTTTGGGCGCCCGCCGACCCGCGCCCACGCCCGTCCGTGCCCGTAGGGGCGACCGACCGTTGCCCGCCGTGATGCGCCGCACCGCCTGCTTCGCTCCCTGCACGCGAAAACATGAACAAAAAAATACTGAAATCTTTGTGCAAGCGTACGAAATGAAAAACAGCGCGGCGGGATGAATTGACTTTTTCACTTCAAAAAACTATAGTAAAGATTGATTTTACAAGTTGTTAATATTTCCGCCTGACGGAGGAGAGGGTTTTCTTCTTGTCCCGCGGCGGGGATATCGACATAAAAAAATATGAAAAAGGAGAAAACGAAATGAAGAAACTGCTTGCGCTGCTTCTCGCTCTTGCCATGGTGTTCGCACTGGCCGCCTGCGGCGAGACCAAGCCCGCCGAGCCCGCTGAAGATGCTCCGGCTGCGGATTACTCCGGCTACACCATCCGGATCTACTCCAACTCCAACTCCACCGAGCGCGTGGAGTGGCTGGTGAACAAGGCCAAGGAAGCCGGATTCACCATCAGCCTGGACACCAATGAGGTCATCTCCGGCGATACCGCCGCCGTGCAGGCTGCCGACGAGAACAAGGACGGCGACCTGATCTTCGGCTTGAACGAGACCCGTTGGAGCCAGCTGGTCAACGGCCAGTACGCCAACCTGAAGGTGATGGACTGGACTCCCACCTGGGCCGGCGAAGTGGGCGAGTACAAGTATGACGGCAAGGCCTACGGCATCGTGATCCAGAACGTGCTGATGCTCTACCGCACCGACGAGTTCGGCACCAACGGCGAGGAACTCCACTTCGACCACTGGGCTGACGTGGTCAATTCCGGTTATGCCTGGTACCGCCAGAACAAGGTCGGCGGCACCACCAACGCCAACATCAACTCCGCAATGCTCTATCCCTTTGTGGATCCCGCTTCTCCCGCCGGCGGCATTTCCGTGGACGGCTGGAAGACCCTGTGGAAGTTCTGCGCCGAGGGCAAGTTCGGCGGCGACGACTGGAAGTACGGCATTGAGCCTCTGAACCGGGGCGACGTGCAGGTCACCGAGTTCTACTCCTCCTCCCTGTACGGCTCCATCGACACCGCTGCCGACACCAGCGAGCATCCTCTGAAGGGTACCCTGGAGCCTGAAAACTGGCAGCTGGTCGACATCAAGGACGGCACCTACTACATCGCCGAGTACATCGGCATCCTGGACCGCGAGGGCCGCACCGCCGAGGAGACCGAGGCTGTCAAGGCCTTTGCCGAGTGGTTCGGCTCCGCTGACGTGCAGGCTTCCTGGGGCGCTCAGTTCGACTCCTTCCCCTGCAACACCGTGGCTGCCGCCCAGCTCTATCCCAACGGCATCCCCGCCATTTACCAGATCCCCAACTTCGCCCTGACCAAGGTCGAGGGCACCGACATGACCTATGCCGAGTATGTGGCCGCCCACAGCGCGGAGTGGACCAACATCCTCACCAACCTGGGCTTCTACTGGAAGGACGCCTCCGCGGCTCCCGCCGAGCCCGATTGGGATAACCTGGACTGGGCTGCTCTGACCCAGAAGGCCGAGTAATCCATACCCTGAATTTCATATGGCGAGCCGGATCCTTCCGGCTCGCCATAGCCGTATAAAACCACAGTGCGCATCCGGAAGCGCCCCCGGACCGGAGACGTTTCCGGATGCCCATTTTAGAGGAAAAGGAGAAATGCCTTATGATCGAGCTGAAAAACATCGTGGTCAAATTCGGGGATTTTACCGCCCTGCACGATATCAACGTGGAGGTGAAGGAAGGGGAATTCTTCACCTTCCTGGGACCCTCCGGCTGCGGCAAGACCACCACGCTGCGCACCATCACCGGCTTCATCGAGCCGGTGGAGGGTACCGTGATGGTGAATGATCAGGATATCACCCACGTCCCCATCGAGAAGCGCAATATCGGCATCGTCTTCCAGAGCTACGCGCTGTTCCCGACTATGACGGTGTATGACAACATCGCCTTCGGCCTGAAGGTGAAGAAGATGAGAAAGCCGGAGATCGACCGGAAGGTGAAAGAGATCGCAAAGAAGGTGGACCTCAGCGACGAGCAGCTCCAGAAGGCCGTCTCCCAGCTCTCCGGCGGCCAGCAGCAGCGCGTGGCCATCGCCCGCGCCCTGGTCACCGGTCCGGCCATCATCTGCATGGACGAGCCCCTCTCGAACCTGGACGCAAAGCTCCGTGTACAGCTGCGCAACGAGCTGAAGAAAATGCAGAAGGAGTTCGGCATCACCACTATCTACGTCACCCACGACCAGGAGGAGGCCCTGACCCTGTCCGACCGGATCGCCGTGTTCAACAAGGGCTACATTGAGCAGATCGGCACTCCCAACGAGGTCTACAACTTCTCCAAGACCGAGTTTGTGTGCAACTTCATCGGCGACATCAACCGCCTGTCCGACGAGGTGGTGAGCAGCGTCAAGGCCGCCGGAGGCGAGGTGGACCCGGGCAAGCACAACTATGTGCGCCTGGAGCGGCTGCACGTGAACGTGGAGCCGGAGCCTGGCCAGGTGGCGCTCCCGGGCAGGGTGACCATGCGGGAATACTACGGCCTCTACATCAAGTACTACATTGATCTGGGCAGCCAGACCCTCAAGGTCATCGAGAAAAACGACGGCGTGCGGATCTATGAGGAGGGCCAGCAGGTGCAGGTGATCCTGGATCCCCGGGACATCATGGCCTACGAGCCCGGCGAGGAAATCGAGGTGGGACAATGAACCGGACGCTGGATAAGAAGCTGCAGCCGGAGCTCCTGCTGCGCGTGTTTGGCGTCGCCTTCTTCGCGTATCTCTTCTTCGGCTTCATGCTGGTGCCCTGCCTGAACACCCTGACCAGCATTTTCAACGCCAAGAACCCGGACGGCACCAGCGCGGGGCCCTTTGCGGTCATCGAGTTTTTCCTGGCGGGCACCATGGGGCGCTTCGTCTGGAACTCCCTGAAGCTGGCCCTCTGCCTGGTGGTGACGGTCAATGTGGTTGGCACCTCTCTGGTGCTGCTGACGGAGTATTTTGATATCAAGGGCGCCAGGATCCTCCGCATGGGCTACATGACCACCATGATCTACTCCGGCGTGGCCCTGGTCACGGGCTACATGTTCCTCTACGCCGGAGACGGCGTGGTGACCACCGCCCTGAAGAACGCCTTTCCCGGGTTCAACAAGGACTGGTTTTCCGGCTTCAACGCGGTGCTCTTCACCATGACCTTCGCCTGCACCTCCAACCACATGCTCTTCCTGCGCAACGCCATCCGCAACATTGACTACAACACGGTGGAGGCCGCCCGCAATATGGGCGCCAGTCCCTTCAAGGTGCTGTGGAAGGTGGTGCTGCCCACCCTGCTGCCCACACTCTTCTCCCTGACGGTCATGACCTTCATCACGGGCCTGTGCGCCATGTCGGCGCCCACGGTCATCGGCTATGACTCCATCAACCCCGAGATCGTGCGTCTGGCCGGCTCCACCCCCGCGGACGAGTCCTTCCCCCAGGCCCGGGCCGCTCTGCTGAGCATCCTGCTGGCCATGTTCACCATCGTGCTGCTGACGATCCTCTCTGCCTATGAGCGCCGGGGCCACTATCTGTCGGTATCCAAGACCAAGGCCAAGCTCCAGAAGCAGAAGATCAACAATCCCGTCTGGAACGTCGT
Organism: Oscillospiraceae bacterium; assembly: GCA_902775355.1. Taxonomy (GTDB): domain Bacteria; phylum Bacillota; class Clostridia; order Oscillospirales; family Oscillospiraceae; genus Limivicinus. Next base: position 14,774 of record CACYLY010000004.1, on the reverse strand, counting down.
CGCCCATATCTACGCTTATGTCCTGTTCATCATCTACATGACCCCCGTGGTGATGATCATCCTCTTCTCCTTCCAGAACTATACCGCCATCAAGCGCAAGCAGTTGGATTTCGGCGCCTGGACCTTCATCAACTTCTACGGCAAGCAGGATTACACCTACCAGAAGGGCAGCGGCGTGACCGTCACCATGGAAAACTCCATCACCGGCGTGTTCTCCAACGACAAGACCCTGGGCGGCATCAAGCTCAGCTTTCTCATGTCCGCCATCGCGGCGGCCCTGGCCTGCGTCATCGTGGTGGTGGCCTGCAACTACATCTTCAAAAAGAAAAAGAGCAAGCTCTCCGGCATCATCCTGGAGTACGCCCTGCTCTTCCCCTGGCTGCTGCCCACCATCCTGATCTGCTACTCCTACCGGATCTTCTTCAACAACAACGTGTGGTACGTGGGGGGCCAAAACCTGGCCTATAAAGAGAATGTGCGGCTGCTCATCATCATGGCCTATACGGTGACCAAGCTGCCCTTCTCCCTGCGCATGATCAAGGCCAGCTTCTACGCCATCGACGACGAGCTGCAGGATGCAGCCCGGAACCTGGGCTCCAGCGGCCTGCGGACCTTCCTGAAGGTGAAGCTGCCCATCATCCTGCCCAGCGTCCTGGCGGTGTTCGCCCTGAACTTCAACGCCCTCTTCACGGAATACGACATGTCTGCCACCTTCCACAGCTCCAACGCCACCACCTACGCCATGGTCATCCAGGGCATGCTGGCGGACGCCACCCGCGGCGCCAACATGAACGCCCTGGGCCGGCAGTGCGCCTCCACGGTGTTCATCATGATCGTCTCGGGCATCGTGCTCTATCTGGTTTACGGCGTGGGCTCCCGGGATCTGGGCGAACGGCTGGAGATCCGGAAGAAGCGGCGGGAGCGCTGGGCCAAGCTCACCGGCCGGGCCCGCAAGGCCTCCGCGGAAAAGGAAGGCTTATGATCCAAAACATCGTTTTTGACATGGGCGGGGTCCTGATCACCTGGAGCCCCCACCGGATCGCCGCACGGTTCGACCTGTGCGACGGAGACATGCAGCTCCTCCGCCGGGAGGTCTTCGGCAGCGTGGAATGGGTCTGCCTGGATCGGGGCAGCCTGTCCGAGCAGGAGGCCCTCCAGCGTTTTCGCGCCCGGCTCCCGGAGGGACTGCACCCCGCGGCGGAGCGCTGCGTCTTCTGGTGGAAGGAAGAACTCTGGCCCATTGAGGGCATGGAGGAGCTGATCCGTGAGCTGGCCGACATGGGATACGGGATCTATCTGCTCTCCAACGCCACCTCCGCCCTCCACGAGTATTTCCCCCGGATCCCCGGCTCGGCGTGTTTCCGGGGCGGGATCGTGTCGGCGGACTGGAAGCTGCTGAAGCCCCAGCGGGAGATCTACGAGAAGCTCTTTTCGGAGTGCGGCCTGAACGCGGCCGACTGCCTCTTTGTCGACGACAGCGCCGCCAATGTGGAGGGCGCCCTTCGCTGCGGCATGGACGGCGTCGTCTTCTACGGGGATACGAACAGGCTGCGCCGGGACCTGCGGAGCCGGGGCGTCCCGGTCCGGGAGGGCGAGGCGTGAGCGCCTTGACGCCGCTGCTCTCCGCCGCCGCGGCGGGGGAGAGCCTGTGGCTGCCCGATCTGCGTCAAGCTCTGGAGAAGGACCCGGCGGCGCTGCCGCTGCGGATCTGCCTGCGCACAGCGGGAGGGGAGCGGCGGGACGCCTGCCTGCCTCTGGTCCCGCAGGAGAGCGGGGAAGAGGCCGCCTTCCTTCGGGATGTGCTCCGGGCCTTTTTGCTGAATCTGCTCTCTGCCTGCGGCGGGAGCGAGCTGCGGCTCTATCTGCCGGAGGCCGCCCCCGCCTCCCTTTGGGAGCTGACGGCCTCCGCTCTGACCGCTCTGGAGGAGCCGGGCTATGACAAGGCCCTGCGGGTGTCCGCCCGGCTCTGCGCCGCGGCGGGCCTGCCGCCTCTTCGCCGGGAGCTGCTGCCCCTGCGCGCCTGGACGCCGCCGCCGAAGAAGGCCAGCGCCGCCCCGCCGGAGCTGGGAGCGCGGCTGCGCCGCCTGGCCGAGAGAGGGAACCGGGGCCTGCGCTGCGGCCTGGACGTGGGCGGCACGGATATCAAGCTGGTGCTCGCCCGGGACGGGGAGCTGCTGCTGGCGGAGGAATACGACTGGGACCCCTCCCGCCTGCCGACGGCGGAGGAGCTGATGGGGCCGATCCTGGCCTTCCTGAAAAGGGGACTGGAGAAGATCTGTCCGGGCGGGGATGCAAGACCCGACTCCCTGGGCCTGAGCTTCCCGGACGTGGTGATCCGGGACCGGATCCTGGGCGGGGAGACCCCCAAAACCAAGGGCATCCGGGAGCATGACCCGGAGAACTATGAAAACGAGCTCCGCCGTCTGGCGGGGCTGAACGAGCGCCTGGAGAGCCTCTGCCGCCCGGGGGCTCGGGTGCGGGCCCTGAACGACGGCAGCATGGCCGCCTTCACCGCCGCCCTGGAGCTGGCCTGCGCGGGAGAGGACGGAGCCATCGCCCGGGGCGTATTCGCCCACAGCCTGGGCACGGACCTGGGCAGCGGCTGGCTCCGGGCGGACGGCTCGGTGCCGGAGCTGCCCCTGGAGCTCTACGATCTGCTGATCGACCTGGGCAGCGGCCCTCAGGCGGCCCTGCCGGCGGAGGACCTGCGCTCTACCCGAAACGAGAATTCCGGCCTGCCGGGGGCGCGGCGCTATCTGGGCCAGGCCGCGGCCTTCCGCCTGGCCTGGGAACTGGAGCCAAAGCTGCTGGAGGGCTTTGCGGAGGAGAAGGACGGGATCCTGCGCCTTCGCAGCGAGCCCGAGGACCTGCGCAAGCCCTGCCTGGAGCATCTGATGCGCCTGGCGGAGAAGGGAGAGCCGGCGGCGGAGGAGATCTTCCGGCGCATCGGCGTCCATCTGGGGCAGATCAGCCGGGAGATCGAGTATCTGCTGCGGCCAGAGACGGAGGAGCGCTTTTTGTTCGGCCGCTTCGTGCGCCATCCCCGCTGCTTTGCCCTGATCCGGGAGGGCTGCGCCTCCGTCCTGCCGGGGCTGCGGCTCATCGCGGCGGACGCGGAGCTGGCCGCCTCGCCCCTGATGCGGACTTTGGCAGCCCGGGGCGAGGGCATGGCGGCCCGCTTCGGCCAGGCCGTGGGGGCCCTGTACTATGGGATCGAGGAGGAGAAGGCATGAAACGCAGTCAGATCAACGCTGCCCTGCGGGAGATGGAGCAGTGCATCCGGGACTATCGGATCAGTCTGCCGCCCTTCTGCGGCTTTTCGCCGGAGCAGTGGCAGAGCCTGGGCCATGAGTACGACGAGGTCCGGGACTGCATGCTGGGCTGGGACATCACGGACTACGGCCTGGGGGACTTTGACCGGGTGGGTTTCTCCCTCATCACCCTGCGCAACGGGAACCGGGCCATGGCCGCGCGCTATCCCAAGGTCTATGCGGAAAAGCTGCTGTACCTGAAGGAGGGCCAGTATTCGCCCATGCACTTCCACTGGTACAAGACCGAGGACATCATCAACCGGGCCGGGGGGAACGTGCTCATCCGCGTCTATAACTCTCTGCCCGACGAGGAGATCGACCGGGAGAGCCCGGTGACCGTCAAGTGCGACGGGCGCTGCTGGACCGTGCCGGCGGGAAACCAGGTGAAGCTCCGGCCGGGGGAGAGCATCCACATCTACCAGGGCCTCTACCACGATTTCGAGGTGGAGCCGGGCACCGGGCCGGTGCTGCTGGGCGAGGTGAGCCAGTGCAACGACGACAAGAGCGACAACCGCTTCAACCCGCCGGTGGGCCGCTTCCCGAAGATCGAGGAGGACGAGCCGCCCTACCGGCTGCTCTGCAGCGAATACCCACGGGTATGAGCGCGTGAAAAGGGACGAAAAAGCCGGCAAACAAAACGCGGCAGGACGAGAGATCGCCCTGCCGCCTGTCAATGCAGGGGAGCGTATTTGAAAAAGAGTGAAAAGGATGCTTTTCATCGGAAACAGCTTATGCTATACTCAAAACAGTGGCACTTTATGCATGCAAATTTGGAAAAAGGAGGCCTTTCACAATGGTTCAAACGAAAACAAGCAAAGTCCTGGCGACCGTCCTGCTGTTCGCCATGGTGTTCACGCTGATGCCGGGCGCCGCCCTGGCCGAGGAAGAGACCGGCGGATGCTGGGTGCTGATCGGCGGGGCCGACGACATTGCCGACGCTGTTGGCGTGGGTCCGGTCATCATCACCGTGACGAATGAAGCAGGCACCTTTGCCCTGTCCAACTACAGGGGGACGAGCGCCGCCCCCATCGCGATCCCGGTAGAGGCAGCAGGCAAGCTCCTTAGCCTGGAGGATGGGTTTGAGAGCAGAGTGACCTGGTACCTGAGCGCTGCCGATGAGGGCTATGTCATCAATGCCGACGAGAGCGGCAGCTTATGGCTGTACAGCACGAACATAAACAACGGCGTTCGTGTGGGCACCAACAGCGCAAAAACCTGGGTCATTGACAGCGACAGCGGCTACCTGAAGCACGTCGGCACAAGCCGCTATCTTGGCGTGTACAACAATGCGGACTGGCGTGCTTACACCAATACGACAGGCAACATCGCCGGCCAGACGCTGCAATTCTGGAAATTTGATGAAACTGCCGCTCCCCATGAGCACGACTGGGGCGACTGGAGCTCCAACGGCGACGGCACCCACAGCCGGAGCTGCGCGGGCGAGGACTGCCCCATCGGCATGCAGACCGAGGACTGCATCGATGAAGATGAGGACCAGGTCTGCGACGTCTGCGGCGGGGAAATGCCGCAGGAGGATCCTGACGCCGTAAAATGGGTCCTGATCGAGGAGGGCAATCCGCTTTCCGCGGCTGCCGCCGCGGGGATCGTCACCTTTACCATGACAACGAGCGAAGGATCAACCTATGCCATATCCAACAACAAGGGGACGGGCAACCCGCCTGCTGCGATCCCGGCCACCATCAAGGACAATACGCTGACCCTGAACAGCGACGTATCCAACGAGACCGTCTCCTGGACCATTGATGCGGAGGCGGACGGGACGTTCACCATTTACTCCGCTGCAGACAGCGCCACCTGGCTGTACAGCACCAACGCGAACAACGGCGTCCGTGTGGGCACCAACAGCGACAAGGGCTGGTTTCTCGGCGGCGGTTATCTCAGGCATTCCGCCACTGGCCGCTACCTGGGCGTATACAACGGCCAGGACTGGCGCGCCTACACGAGCCCAAGCGGCAACGGGAATATCGTCGGCCAGAACATTCAGTTTTGGAAACTTACCGGCGGGGACGTTTCGGTTCACGAGCACGACTGGAGCGCATGGACGTCCAACGGGGACGGCACCCACAGCCGGAGCTGCCAGACGGCGGACTGCCCCATCGGCAGCCTGATCGAGAACTGCAGCTATGACGAGGGCACCGTCACCATCGAGCCCGGCTGCGTGGAGGAGGGCGAGCGGACCTACGCCTGCTTCCTCTGCGGCTACAGCTTCACGGAAGCCATCCCCGCCACCGGCAATCACGTGGACGAGGACGGCAACGGCTACTGCGACGTCTGCGGCGAGGAGATGCCTACCGCTGCCATCTTCACCCTGGGAACCGAGCTGCACGAGGGCGACCGGGTGGTCATTTTCTCTCCGTACGCCTCGCTGGCCCTGTCCACCACCGCCAGCGGACGTTCTCTGAAGGGCGTTGCGGCCAGCATCAGCGGCGAGGAGCTGACCGTGATGTCCGACGACGAAGAAACCGCGGTGATGACCGTGGAATATGATGACGCGACGAATTTCCGCCTGAAGCTCGACAACGGCGAATATCTCACCAGCCCCGCTACCGGCGACGGCCTGAGCTTTGCGGCTGAGGCCAGCGATTACACCCTCTGGAATCTGAGCCTGGCCAACGAGAACGGCAAGACCGTTTTTATCACCAACGCCAACGCCAAGTATAACGGTAATTATCAGAGGCTGGAATACTACGGCGCGTTTACGGCCTATGGCTACAGGACCGCCGCCCCCTATCAGTTCCAGCTCTACATCCTGGCGAATCCCGACGCCCATGTCCATGACTGGGACGAGGGCACCGTCACCGCCGAGCCCAGCTGCACCGCCAAGGGCGTGAGGACCTTTGCCTGCAGCGGCTGCGATGAGACCTACACCGAGGACATCCCCATGATCCCCCACGCGGACGGGGATGCAGACGGCCTCTGCGATGCCTGCGAGGGCAGGATCTTCACCCAGGCTGAGAGCCTGAACGACGGGGACAGCCTGATCCTGGTCACCGGCGCCTTTGGCAAGGCCATGACCGGCACGGAATCCTCCAACGGCGGCTACATGGCCGCCGCCGAGATCAACGCCCAGGAGGGCGTCACCGTCCCCGTGGCGGAGGATAACGTCTGGACGGTCAAGACCGCCGACGAGGGCTTCTATCTGATCAACAACGCCGGCCAGTACCTCTATGTGAACGAGTCCAACAAGCTGGCCCTGGGCGACGAGGAGAGCAGCAACATCCTCTGGACCGTCGGCGAGAGCGTGGAGGACCTGGAGCCCACCGGCGCCTATCTCTACAACCCCGGCGCGGAAAAGTATATCGAGTACGGCAAGAAATACAACAACTACCAGACCTACGACGCACCCACAGAAAACTATGAGACCTGCTACGCCTTCACCTTCTACACCCTCCCGGCGCCTATGGCCTCCTACAGCCTGGCGCCCACGGAGTTCACCCTTGCCGGCGCTGGCTACACCGACATCGAGTGCTCCTTCACCTCTCTGGTGCTGGGCCTGATCGACGTCGGAGGCGGAGAGACCGAAATGGCAGAGAGTATCGGCTTCATGATGAATGCAGGTACTCTGACAAACGAGGACGGCGGCACGATCCCCTTCCTGGTGGATGATCAATTCCATTTCGGCGCGGTAGAGAGAGCGAATACGGGGGTCGGGATCAGCGATCCGGAGGAGACCGTTATTATGGCCATCTGGATCGACCCGGAGATCTATGCCGCCGCCGCTCCAGGTATCTACACCGGCACCTTCACCTATGAGAGCGACTGGAATGAAGGACACCCCGGCGAGCCGGGCAGCATCGAGCTGACCCTGGTGGTCCCGGAGCCCGAGACCCTGGACGACGGCTTCTATCTGCTGATCGCCCACGCGGAGGACGACTGGGTCATCGGCAGCGTTGATCCCGCCAACAAGTTTGAGCTCAACGGCAACGCCCAGAACGAGTGGCTGCTGAGCACCACCCTGGCCGTGGGCGACGAGATCAAGGTCGTCCGGGTGGAGAACAACGCCATCACCGGCTGGTGGCCCGACGGACCGGGGACCCAGTACCACGTGGACGAGGCCCACTCCGGCAACGTGACCATCTACTTCAAGACGGACTATGTGGACGCCTGGCGGGATTTCGGCGGCTACTTCTACATCGGCTCCCTGCTGAAGCCGGAGCTGTTTGCCGACGTGTACGGCTGCAGCGTGAGCCTGAAGGGCAACATCGGCCTGAACTTCTACCTGATCCCCTCGGAGCAGCTGCTGGATGACGATGATGCCTACGTCAGCCTGGGCGACGAGCAGATCAAGTTCTCCGAGGCCCCGAGCCGCGTGGTGGGCGAGGACACCCTGTACCAGTTCAGCGTCAGCCTCCACGCCAAGCAGATGAACGACGTGGTGACCCTGAAGGTCTTTGACGGCCAGGGCAATCCCGTGGCCCTGTACCGGCACAGCAACGACGAGGACCTCACCGAGACGGGCTACAGCTACTCTGTGCAGGACTACATTCAGAAGACCCGGGAGACCAGCACGGACGAGGAGCTGATCGCCCTGGTGAACGCCATGGCCGACTACGGCGTCCTGGCCCAGCGCCACTTCGACTATAACACCGAGGACCTGCCGGAGGTGCAGGGCGACCTGGACAGCGTCACCGCGGAGAGCGTCGCGGACTATGAGAAGAAGGTGACGGCGGGCACGGCCACGGGCGTCAGCTTTGCCGGCGGCAGCCTGGCGCTGAAGTCCGCTACGGCGATCCGCCTGTACTTCAGCCTGGACGAGGGCGAGATCGGCGACTACACCTTCAAGCTGGGCACCAGGAAGGTGACGCCGACGGAGACGGATCTGGGCTGGATGGTCGAGATCCCGAACATCGCGGCCAAGGACCTGGACAAGACCTATACGGTGAAGGTGACGAGAGGCGCCGACACCGTACTGACGGTACAGTACAGCGCCCTGAGCTATGCCTACGGTGTGCTGGGCGGCGGCAGCAAGGCGGAAACCCTGATCGACCTGGTGAAGGGCATCGTGCTCTACAACCGGGCGGCCAACGCCTACTTCGGCTGAGAGGAGGGAAAGACATGCGGTATACAAGACCCAAGCTGGAATGGATCCGCTTTGAAAACGGAGAAATCCTGACGGAGAGCAGCGAGCTGCCCATCATCCCGGCGGAGCTGGGCGAGGAGACAGAGGGCCTGACGCCCGACGGCGACTTCTGAGGCAGAAGAGCATAGAAGCATAAGAGCATAAAAACATCGAGCCCCGTTTCGGCCTGTCCGAAACGGGGCTCAATGTATGATAGACATATAGACATAGCAGTTTTTAGCGTGAAGCCTGCGATCAATGAACTCTGCCCGGCGATCCGCGCAAGGTCCCGCCCGCGCCCGTAGGGGCGACCTTTGGTCGCCCGCCGCCATGCGCCGACGTCCCGTCCCCGCCGTAGGGGAGGGGCTTGCCCCTCCCGCGATTCGCACCGACCTCCCGTCCCCCGCCCGCAGCGCTTGGCATCGCACTGCGTCTTGCTTCCCCCTCCGGGGGAAGTCCCCAGTGCGCACACTGGGGAATAGGGGGCGGACCCCTTCCGTCGCCCGGCTTGCGTGAGACGCCGGGCGACACCTCCCCCGAAGGGGGAGGCAAGAGCGCTCCAACGTTCGTCCCGCGCCGTAGGGGCGACCTTAGGTCGCCCGCCCTTGCTCCCGCATGCGTGATCCACGGCGCGATGTAGGCATCGCGCCTTACGCGGGTTGCTTGCCTCCCTGCCGTAGGGGTCGACGTCCTCGGCGACCCGCCGCGCCAAACTTGCTGCGGCACAAAAAACAGGCGGACCCGCATCCCGCAGAATACGGATTCGCCCTTTGTTATTCAGAAAACAGGGCTGTCCCGCCGGGCCGTCCAGGGGGCCGGCCCCTACACGCGCAGCCTCGCACCATGCCGTAGGGGCGCTTCATGAAGCGCCCGCCGTCTCGCGCCGACGTTCCATCCAGCGCCCGTAGCGCCGAGCATCGCTCGGCGATCCTACGTTCTGCCGCTTCGTTCGGTTTTCGCCGAGTGATGCGCGGCGCTACGGAGATAAGATCCTTCGACTCGCTTCGCTCGCTCAGGATGACAGGGGAGAGGCGCGCAGGATGACAGGCTCAAGGGCTCAAATTCTGCCTGCCTTATTTCGTCTCCTCCCGCTCGGGGGAGCAGCGCTGGACGCCGTAGATCCCCAGCAGGATCAGCAGGCAGCAGAGCCCGCCAAGCAGGGAAAAGGGCTCGTGCAGGAACACCGCCCCGGCGAAGACGGAGACGGCGGTGGTGAGATTGGCAAAGACGGTCTCCCGGGCCACGCTCAAATGGGTGATAGCGTAGGCCGAAAGGAAGTAGCTGACAATGGAGCAGCACAGGGCCAGAAACAGCAGGGAGAGCACATAGCCCGGCGTCTCCAGAGGCCGCAGATAGGCGCCCGGGTCGCCGCGGCAGCTCAGCAGGGCCAGGGCGGTGAAGACGGCGGCGCCCACGCCCATCATGAAATAGGTGCGCTCGAAGGGGCTGAAGCGGCCGGAGATGCCCCGGCTCAGCAGGGTATAGGCCACAGCGGAGAACACCGCCGTCAGCAGCCCGAGAACGCCGATCCAGTCCAGGGCGCCGGAGCTTTTGGACAAAAGCCCAACGCCGATGACGCCGCCCACGGACAGCAGGCTGAACAGCAGCTGCCCGGCGCTGGGCTTTTCCCGCAGGATCGGCGCGGCGGCCAGGGTGGACACGATGGGGATCATGGCGATCATGACCCCGGAAAAGATGGTGTTGGAGTGCAGCAGACCGTACTGCTCGCCGAAGAAATAGACCACCGGCTCCGCCAGGCCCAGGGCCAGCAGCGGAAGCAGCCGCTTCCCCCGCAGCCGCAGCGAGCCCAGGGGCGTGAGCAGCAGCAGATTCATGCCCAGAAAGGCCAGAAGGAAGCGGTGGCTCAGCAGCACCAGCACCGGGGCCGTGTCCAGCGCCCTCCGGGAGGCCAGGAAGCTGAAGCCCCAGAACACATGGCAGACCGTGGCCGCCAGGAAGATCTTCACTTGTTTCGTCTTCATGCGGTCCGAAGCCCCCCTTTCGCGTGCTTGGCCCATGATAGCACGCTCCGTCCGCTTTTGCAAGTGCTTGCCTTTCAGCGCGCTTTCGTGTAGAATACAAGCGGGGGTGAGAGCAATGACCCTTTTGCAGATGCGCTATATCCTGGAGATCGACCGCTGCGGCTCCTTCAACAAGGCCGCCCAGCGGCTGTTCCTGTCCCAGTCGGCCCTTTCCAGCGCCATCGGGGAGGTGGAGCAGGAGCTGGGCATCACGGTGTTCCACCGGTCCAACCGGGGCGTCAGCCTGACGGAGGAGGGGCGCTCCCTGGTGGGCCAGATCGCGCCCATCGTGGAGCAGAGCCGGAAGCTCAGCCGCTATTACGCCTCCCGCCGGGCGGGGGACTGGGTGCAGCTGTCCGTGGCGGCCCAGCGCTACCCCTTCTGCGCCAAGGCCTTTGTGGAGCTGCTGAAGGAACTGCCGGAGAGCCCCATGCAGCTGAGTCTCAAGGAGCTGGACATGGCGGACGTGATCCGGGAGGTGGCCCTTGGGGAGAGCGAGCTGGGGGTCCTCTTCATCTCGGATCTGACCGAGCACGCGGTGCTGCGGGCCCTGGAGGAAAAGCAGCTGGACTTTGAGCCCCTGGTGACGCTGAAGCCCCATGTGTTCCTGCGCCGGGGCCATCCCCTGGCCGGCGAGCGCTCCGTGACCCTGGAGCAGCTGCGGCCCTATCCCCACGTGGTCTTCACCCGCTCCGAGGGGGACCTGAACTTCGCCGAGGAGGCGGTGGCGGGCTCCGGCGTGGACTTTCCCCGGATGGTCTATGTCAGCGACCGGGCCACGATCTACAACATCATCGCCCATACGGACTGCGTGTCCACCGGCAGCGGCGTCCTGCCCCCCGGCTATGCCGACGCGGGCCTCACCGCCATTCCCCTTGCGGGGCAGCGGGACATGCGCCTGGGCTGCATCCACCGGCGGGAGCCGCTGAACAGGCTGCAGACGCGCTTTGTGGCGCTGCTGAAAGAGATCACAGCCGATATGTAAAAACCGAGGCGGGCCAAACGGCCCGCCTCAGACTGTCGATAAAGTGGTGTTACTGTCATCCTGAGCGAAGCGCAGCGAAGTCGAAGGATCTAAAAACCCGTGTTTTCAAGACTTTAGATCTTTCGACTCCGGCTTCGCCTCCGCTCAAGATGACATCCTTTTGGGTTCGCCTATACATTGAGGCGGGCCGCCGGCCCGCCTCGATTTTTTATCTAAAAACTACGAACTACGAACTTCGAACCGCCTCACAGCTCCGCCATGGCCTGCTCCAGGTCGGCGATCAGATCCTCCGCGTTCTCCAGACCGGCGGACAGACGGATCAGGCCCGGGGCGATGCCCGCCTCCCTGAGCTCCTCCTCGCTGTAGGTGGAGTGGGTCATGGAGGCCGGGTGCTCGATGAGGCTCTCCGCGTCGCCCAGGGAGACGGCCACGGTGATGAGCTTCAGGGCGTTGACCAGCTTCATGCCCGCGGCCTTGCCGCCCCGGACCTCAAAGCTCAGCATGCCGCCGAAGTCCTTCATCTGCCGGGCGGCCACGTCGTGGCCCTTGTGGGTGGCAAGACCGGGGTAGTTCACCTTTTCCACCGCCGGATGGGCGGCCAGGAAGGCTGCGATCTTCCGGGCGTTCTCGCAGTGCCGGGCCATGCGCAGCTCCAGGGTCTTGAGCCCCCGCAGCAGCAGCCAGGCGGCGAAGGGGTCCATCACCGCGCCGGTCATGTCCTTCAGACCGAAGAGGCGCACCTGGCTGATGAAGTCCGCCTTGCCCACCACGAAGCCCGCGACCACGTCCCCGTGGCCGTTGAGGTACTTGGTGGCGGAATGCACCACCACGTCCGCCCCCAGGGACAGGGGGTTCTGCAGGGCGGGGGAGGCGAAGGTGTTGTCGCAGATCACCTTGATGGCCGGGTTGTAGCCGTGGGCTTCCCGGGCCACGGCGGCGATGTCCGTGATCTTCAGGGTGGGGTTGGCCGGGGTCTCAAGATACACGGCCACGGTGTTCTCCTTCAGATGGGAGCGCAGGGCTTCCAGGTCCGAGGTGTCGATGAAGTCCACCTCCACGCCGTAGCGGGTGATGCCGTGGTTCAGCAGGGCGAAGGTGCAGCCGTAGAGGGTCCCGTCGGCGATGATGTGCTTTCCGGCCCCGGCGACGGTCCAGAGAGTGGAGGAGATGGCGCCCATGCCGGAAGCGGTGGCCAGGCAGGCCTCGCCCCCCTCCAGCGCGGCGATCTTGTTCTCCAGCACCGTGGTGGTGGGGTTGCCCAGACGGGTATAGATGTAGCCGTTCTCCGCGCCGGCAAAGCGGCGGCCGCCCTGCTCGCAGCTGTCAAACACGAAGGTGGAGGACTGATAGATGGGGGTGGAGAGCGCGCCGTACTGCGCGTCCTTCACGTTCCCCGCATGGATGGCCTTGGTTCCGAATCCGCAAGTGTCGTGGTTCATGACTGCCCCTCCTGCATTCTATTTTTATTCATTGTGTCCAAATTCCGTGGGATTTACTCCCCATATAATCTAACATAATCCACAAGCGAAGGGGTAGCTTTTAAATTCCATTGCCTGCTATAAGTTTTTTTTATAACAACGCCTTGGGCCTGCTTGCGCGCCGCCCGCTTTCTGTGGTAAAGTGAAGAAAAACAGCGAAGGAGAGAGTGCCATGCAGACTCTGATCGAGCTCTATGACGAGCGCCCCCTGGAAAACGTGCTGGGCGTGGAGATGTTTCATCCCGAGCGGGTGATCTATATCTGCCCGGACGGCGTGGACGGGGACAAGCGGATCCATCGGCAGCTTCGCACCTATTTCCGGGCCCGTGGCCTGGAGCCGGAGATGGTCTTTTTCCGGGTCAATGTCTACAACTCCCAGGCGGTGCTCGAGCTCCTGCTGCGCACGGTGGAACAGTATCCGGACTGCGCCATGGACATAACCGGCGGCACGGACGCGGTGCTCTTCGCGGCGGGGCTCCTCAGCGCCCGGCGGGAGATCCCGGTTTTCACCTACAGCCGCCGGCGGAACAAGTATTACGATATCTGCAACGCCCCCTTCGCGGCCAATCTGCCCTGCGATGTGCGCTTCAGCGTGGAGGACTGCTTCCGTATGGCCGGCGGCTCCATGCGCACCGGCCGGGTGGAGAACGAGATCCTGTACCGCTATCGGGACGATTACGGGCCCTTTTTCCGCCTGTACCTGAAGCACCGGCAGGACTGGACCCGGATCGTCACATACTTCCAGCGCCTTTCCCAGACAGCGCCCGATGCCCCCATCCCCCTGGAAGTCTCCGGCCCCTATGAGGTGAAAGGGGAGCGGGCCTCCCGCATCAGCGCGCCGGAGGCGGCGCTCTGGGATCTGGTGGAGATCGGATTCATCCGGGATCTGCGCATCGTGCAGGACGAGCGGGTGTCCTTCGTCTTCCGGGACCGGCAGATCCGCGCCTGGCTGCGGGACGTGGGCAGCGTCCTGGAGCTCTATGTCTACAAGGCCTGCCTGGATACGGGACTCTTTGACGACGTTCGCACCAGCGCCGTGGTGGACTGGGAGGAAGACAAGCGGGATAACGCGGTTACAAACGAGCTGGACGTGATGTGCACCCAGGGCGTGACGCCGGTGTTCATCAGCTGCAAGACCTGCGACGTGAAGACCGAGGCTCTTAACGAGCTGGCGGTGCTGCGGGACCGCTTCGGCGGCCAGATGGCCAAGGCCGCCATTGTCACCGCCGAGCGGGGCCGCACCGTCATGCGCAACCGTGCCGCCGAGCTGAACATCCGGGTCATCGACCTGAACGACCTGCTGGCAGGCCGGCTCCCGGAGCGGCTGGAGAGCATGATGCGGAACTAAAAAACAGTGAACAGTGAACAGAGAACAGTGAACGGTGAATGGTAAACGGAAAGCGGAGAATAGGGAACAGGGAATAGGGGACGAAGATCAGAGATAGGAAGCAAAGATCCTTCGACTCGCCCGTTGGGCTCGCTCAGGATGACAGCGTAGGGGAGGGGCTTGCCCCCTCCCGCTGTCCCGCGCCGACGTCCGTTTCCCGCCGTAGGGGCGATCCTTGCGGTCGCCCGCCGTCCTGCTTTACCCCCGTAGCGCCGAGCATTGCTCGGCGTCGTCTTGCGCGGGGTTCGCCGAGCAATGCTCGGCGCTGCGGGGACCTTGTCCCATGATATGAAACGCCGGACGATGCGCAAGGAAAAGGGAGGGCGGAGGGGAGGGAGAAGGCCGCGATCAAAGGTCGGGCTCTTGTCCATCGCTCTCCCTCATCCGTCGTCTGCCTCGCGTGAGATCGGCAAACGCCACCTGTCCGCCTTGCGGTGCCCGAAAAACCGTTCGGGCTTCGCTGTTCCTCCGTTTTTTCGACCGCTGCGGAAATTGCGCCCTCGCTTCTTCTG
>CACYLY010000003.1 GCA_902775355.1 Oscillospiraceae bacterium | reverse complement strand
ACGGCTGTATATCTCGGCAAAAAACGAGACGCACGGCCCGACAAATAGTTTACATAATATTAGACACCTTCTGGTAGTAAAACCCTCGTCTGGACACCGGGGCGCTTCCCGGGTACAATGAAGCATGGCGGGCTTCAACGCCGAGCACAAGCTGGCCCATCACGAAAAGCAGTTCCCGCTGGATCTGGAAAAAGCCCGTCAGATGGGCAAAGAGCTGGTTCAGCTGGCAGACGCCGAATAAACGAGAATCCCCCGCAACGGCAAATCATTCGCCGCAGCGGGGGATATCCTGTTCAGAATCTGTCCGCCAGCGCGGCGGCCTGCGCGATCCCGTCGGTCTTGTCGATATCACCGACGGAGAACACACCGGGAACAAGGACTTCGCCCGCGACCGTCCACTTGTTCAGAGCGGCGGTGCGCTCAAAGGGAATACGGACGCCGTCGAGAATGGCGGGATCCTCTTCCTCACAGCAGCAGATCAGCGCGCACTCCTTGCCGAAAAACTGATCCTCTTTGCCGCCGATCACGAAGCTGAACATCTTATCGATCACAGCCTTGATCTGCGACGGAACGGAATACCAGTAAACCGGACAGGAGAACACGAGCGCGTCCGCAGCGAGGATATCGTCGGCGATGGCGTTGAAATCATCGTCAAAGGAACAGGGCTTCCCGGTCTTGTAGCAGGTCTGGCAGGCATGGCAGAAATTCAGCTTCAGCTTGGTGGTGTCAATGACCTTCACTTCATTTCCCTTTGCCGCCGCGGCCTCGGCGAAGGCCTGAGCCATCCGGTTGCTGTTGCCGCCTTTCCGGGCGCTTCCGGTAAGAACAAGGATCTTTTTAGACATGGGATCGTTCCTCCTATGATAACAGGGTTAAATTGACTTCTCACGCAGCACATGGTATCATAACAGCAGAGAGTAAACAAGTACTGACAAATTTGTTAGATACTTACTTTGGAGTAAGCATATGAAAGAACGAAAAATCTCCGAGGCCAATTTCTGCGATACCGGCTACAGCTATACGCTGTCGCTGATCGCCGGGAAATACAAGTCCATCGTGCTGTACTGTCTGATGGAGTACGAGCCGGTGCGCTTCAATGAGATGCGCCGCTACGTGGGAAGCGCGGCGGACAAAACGCTGAGTCAGACGCTGAAAGAACTGGAACGCGACGGGCTGATCCACCGGGAGATGTATCCGGAGATCCCGCCGAAGGTCGAATACAGCCTGACAGAACGCGGTCATTCTTTGGTGCGGGTGCTGGATCAGCTTTGCGTCTGGGGTGAGGAAAACAGACCGAAGGAGCTGTAGACGGCGGCAAAGGAAATCCGAACCGGGGAAGGACAGGCTCCTTTCGCGGAAAGAGCATAAAGGGAGAACAAAATCATGAAACAGTATGTTGTCGACGCGTTTACCGACCGGGTGTTCCACGGCAATCAGGCCGCGGTCTGCGTCCTGGACGCCTGGCTTCCGGAAGAGCTGATGATGAACATCACGCGGGAGAACAACTTCTCCGAGACGGCCTTCACCGTCAGGGAAGGGGAGAAGTGGCACCTGCGCTGGTTCACGCCGGGCGGGGAGATCGACCTCTGCGGTCACGCCACTCTGGGAACGGCCTTCGTTCTGCTCAATTACTATGAGAAGGATGCGCAGCAGGTGGTGTTCACCACCCTGAGCGGGGATCTGATCGTCACACGCAAGGGTGAGCTGTATGAGATGGAGTTCCCTGCGTACGATCTGAAGAAGGTGGACGTGACCGCCGCCATGGAGGATGCGCTGGGGGCTTCCGTAAAAGAAGCATATATCGCCCGCGATCTGCTGTGCGCGCTGGACGACGAACAAACCGTGCGGGATTTGAAGCCCGATCTGGAAAAGATCAAACAGATCGACGGCCTGCTGGTACACGTCACCGCCCGGGGCAGGGACGAGGACTGCGTCTCCCGCAGCTTCGCGCCGAAGCTCTCCGTGGCGGAGGACCCGGTCTGCGGCTCCGGCCACTGCCACATCATCCCCTACTGGGCGGATCGGCTGGGCAAGGACGAGCTGGTGGCCTATCAGGCGTCCAAACGCGGCGGCACGCTCTACTGCCGCCGGGAGGGAAGCAAAATCTTCATGGCTGGGAAGGCAGCCCTGTATTCCATTGATGAGCTGTTCGTTTGAGATAAAGCCAGCGGAAAGAAAGGGTGACGTTTTATGCGTCACCCTTTGATGCTTCTTAGTTGTAAACCAACTCGCTCAAAACGATTTCCTCCGCTTTGGCCCGGATATTGTTCATCCGCGCGACCCACTCCATCTGATCGGAGGCTTTGAGCGCTTCGGTCACGCCCTCATGTTGGGCCAGTTGATTCATAATCAGTTCAACACGCTCCGTGCAGGTGCGGTCGATCTCAGCCAGATGCGCGTCCAGTTTGCCGGTCAGCAGCAGGCTGGAATACCATCCGCGCTTGTGCTCTTTCAGATAGCTCTTTCGCAGTAGCCCGTACTTGCCGATGGGCGGATTTTCGGCTTCGAAGCAGAGCTTTGGAAAAAAATATTCCCCTTGTTGGACATATGACAGTTCCATAATCAATACTCCTTTTTTGTTTCAAAATGTTGCTGTTCACCTTGGCAGGGGAGGGGAAAACAAGCCGAAAAATGAATATATGCAAATGCAAATCAGGACACTCGGCGAACCGCTTTCGGAGTGCGTTTGACCCCTAATTTGACCCCGAACATATTGAATCTAAAAAAATGCAGTGGTCAGACCGGTTTGGAAAAGTTCTTAAAAATAGCAAAATAGACGTAAAATGACGTTTAAAAGTATCGAAAAATACCCAAATTCTGTTCGAAGCCTTCTTCCCCTGCCATGATAATTGCCGAATTTGTCTACCAGGCAAATCCGGCAATTATCGCGTTTATGAGGCAAAAATCCCTGTTTTTCCTGTATTTTTACCGAAATTTCGCGCCTTCTGGATCCTTCCGATCTGGCAGGCGCTCTTTTTTGCCTATATACTTCAAAAACCTTAGGCACCTTTTGGTTTATAATAGCTCCGCAGTACTCTCGCTTAAAGGAAGAGGCAGAAGGCTTCGAACCATTTTTAGTGATGTACATTTGCATCTAGTGCCATGATGATGTTTTTTTTTCTAATCTCAACATCTTTCAGGGGGCAGCAGTACGAAGATAGCAGTTCTGCTTATAGAAATTCTAACGCGTCTGTGCTATTCTACTCTCATCACAGAAAAACTCAGCAAAAAGACCCTATGTAACCATTCGCCCGGTTCTGCGTCTTTATAGTAGAACACTTACGAAAGATGTGACGACAGTATTATGAAATCGGATATCGTTGATCAGCTGTTTTCACAATACTATAACGAAGCACTCTTGTATTCGATCTCTTTATGTAAAAACCGAACGGTCGCAGAGGACATCGTATCCAACGCTTTCTTTAAGGCACTGAGCATGGCTGACGATTCCATCCGGGATTTTAAGCCCTGGCTCCTGACGGTTTGCAGGAACGAGTTCATCAGCCTCTGCCGAAAGGAGAGCCGCTTTACCGGTGAAGACATCCCGGAAGATTATGTGGATGACCGGGAAGAAGTGATCGAAGGGATCATTCGAAAAGAAGAGTATCGCTCCCTGTATCGGGCAATAGATCTGCTGCCCGATACGCAGAGGGAGGCGGTCATGCTTTTCTACTTTTCCGGACTCCCGATCAAAAGCATATCGGAAATCATCGGGAAAAGTGAAACGAATACAAAAGTCCTGCTGTGCAGGGCCAGGGAGAAACTAAGGAACATGATGGAGGGAGACCAATGAATTTTGAAGACGCGTATAAAAAGCTCAGGGACGGCACCGCAAGCGACGAGGAAGCCGCTTTTGTTGCCAGAGAACTAGAAAATGTCCGCAGAATCAGCTCTATCCTGGATGATCCGGAGCTTTCCAATCCCGGCATCCGACAGGCGGAAATAGAAACGGTCCAAAAGGCCAGAAAGGTTTTTAACCACAAAACGCTGATCCGAACGATCATCGTTGTTCTGTGCAGCCTACTGGTGATCGCGGCGATCGTCTGCGCGATCCTTTTCATTCCGTCCAATATCTCCGCTTCCGGAAAAGTAAAGCTGACAAAGGAACAGGCCATTGAGGCGGCTCACGCCTGTCTGGTGGAAGAAGTTGGTGAAGAAGAGGCCGGAAGATTCTTCGTGGACTACGCCCACCGCCACCTGCGCTATGTGGGGAGTATTTTTGATGCGATTTATGTTTATAAAGTCGAATACGAAGATATATACGGACGGGAATACGAAATTGAAGTAAACAGCAATTCGGGGTATACCGTGATCCGGGACATCGATTTGGGATGAATCCGACAAAACGGGAGAGTGAAAAAACTCTCCCGTCTTGTCTGTGTAACCTTTTCCTTGCTTCTGCGTCAACTATATGAAAGCCAAAAATAAAAAGGAGAATGACCATGAATAACACTCTGAAATTGACGACGGATCAGGCTCTGCAAAGCGCAATCGCTTACGCCGAAATCAAAAATGATGAACCCCGCTGCGCCTCCGGTAGCTGCGCCGACGGACTTTATCACTTCATCGTGACCACGCTGTATCTGAGATACGAATTCTATGTGGATGCTGTGAGCGGAGAAGTTCTCGGAATCAGTACGGAACCGCTTTCTTATCTGGAGACGCTCAGGCTGTGCACTGATGGGGAGCCGCTTCCCTATGTCGCGTAATCGTATCGGCGAAAGAAAAAGGTGTGTAACATGAAGGTAATGAAAAAAGCAGTTCTGGCGGTTCTTATTTTTGCCCTGGTTGTCGCCGTCTGCGCATGCGCGTTCGGGGACAGTAAAAAGATCGGGGAAAAAGCCGCTCTTCAGGCAGCCTTGGAGGATGCCGGGTTCACACCGGATGAAGTGACAGACATCGATATCGAATATGAAAAAACGCCTTCTTCCGCCTGGTATGAAGTCGATTTCGAATCCAGTAGAACCAACTACGAATACAGAATCGACGCCTATACCCGAGAGATTTTATCGGCAACCACAGATTAGGAGAGAATAGAATCATCCAGACACCTTTTGGTGCAAAAACCCTTCTCTGGACACCGTTTGGTGCAACACAGACAACACAAAAGCGGCACCCGCAAGGGTAACCGCTTTTGTGCTGGCATAAGAGGCTTCGAAGGGAGCTGTAGTGAATGACATGCCGGTGGCATGTCAGAGCCGCGACCCGGCCCGCCCGCAGGCGGGCGAAGCCTTCTTCCCCTGCCAAGAAAAAAGCACGCGAGAGCGTGCTTTTTTCAACTTTATCTGCTCTCGCCGATTGAATCATCGTTTACTTTACTCTTCGGCAAAGTCTGTGTCCATGGCGACCTGCAGTTCATAGTCCGGGAAGGCTTTCTGCACGTCAGCGACGACTTCCTTGCAGACCGCCCGGCGATCCTTTGCGTCAAAGCTGATCACGATATCGAAGCGCAGCTTTTTCTGCTCCTTCGTCAGATAGAAGCCGTGCATCTGCCGGACAAATTCATGGGAAAAGGCGATCTCCTCCACCTGCCGTCTGGCCTGCATGATCTCCTCGTCCTTCGTGTTCACCGAGTACACGCCGATCGCCGTCAGGATGACGTGATGCTCCCGGAGGACCTTCATCGTGATCTCGCGGATCAGCCGATCCAACTCGTCCGCCGAGTACGTATCCGGGACCTCGATGTGGATGGAGCCGTTCCAGGTGTCCGGACCATAGTTGTTCATCACCAGATCGTAGGCGCCCTGCACCTCCGGAAAGCTCAGCACCGTGTCACGGATCGCCCTGGCCAGCTCCTTGTCGTTGCGCTCGCCGAGGATCTGGGAGATCGTGTCCTTGAGCATCTCGACGCCGGATTTGATGATGACAAGAGAGATGACCGCACCGAGCCAGGCTTCCAGGGAAACATGGAAGATGAGGAAGATGCCTGCCGCCACAAGCGTCGAGGCAGAAATCACGGAGTCCAGCGTGGCGTCTTCGCCGGAGTTGATCAGAGAATCTGAATTCACCCTGACGCCCACGCTCTTGACGTAACGCCCGAGCAGGATCTTGACCACGACCGCGACGGCTACGATGATGAGGGAAACGGCGTTATAGTCCGGCGTCTCCGGGTGGATGATCTGCTTGACCGACTCCACGAAGGAGGTCATGCCCGCGTACAGCACGATCACGGAGATGATCATAGCGCTGAGGTACTCGATGCGCCCGTAGCCGAAGGGGTGCTTCTTGTCCGGCTCCCTGCCCGCCAGCTTTGTTCCCACGATGGTGATCAGGGAGCTCCCCGCGTCGGAGATGTTGTTGACCGCGTCGAGCACGATGGCGATGGAGTTGGTTGTCAGACCGATGACCGCCTTGAAGCCGGCAAGGAACACGTTGGCAACGATTCCGATAACGCTGGTTTTGACGATCGTTTTTTCGCGGGACGTCTCTATCCCGTTCATTTTTTCAGCTCCTCGGTCACAGCATTTCTGACGTCCTTCATGTCCGCGGTGGGCTCGAAGCGGGCGAGAACCCTGCCCTCACA
The DNA here is from genome assembly GCA_902775355.1 of Oscillospiraceae bacterium. Taxonomy (GTDB): domain Bacteria; phylum Bacillota; class Clostridia; order Oscillospirales; family Oscillospiraceae; genus Limivicinus. Next base: position 61,102 of record CACYLY010000003.1, on the reverse strand, counting down.
GTCGATCAGGAACTTGGTGAAGTTCCACTTGATATAGGCCTTGTCGCCGAACTGCTTGTTGTTCATGTCCGCAAACTTGCTCAGCGCCGCGTTCTTCAGACCCTTGCCGAAGCCGGCGAAGGGCTTTTCCGTTGCGAGGAACGCGAACAGCGGCTCGGCGTTCTCGCCGTTGACGTCGATCTTTTTGAACTGCGGGAACTCCGTTCCGAACTTCAGCGTGCAGAACCGGTGGATCTCGTCCGCGTCGCCGGGCGCCTGGTTGGCAAACTGATTGCAGGGGAAATCCAGAATTTCAAAGCCCTGCTCCTTCAAATCCCTGTACATGGCCTCCAGCGGTTCGTAGTGCGGCGTGAAGCCGCAGCCGGTCGCGGTGTTCACGATCAGCAGCACCTTACCCCGATAGTCCGCCAGGCTGACGTCATTGCCAAGCCTGTCCTTCACCGTAAAATCGTACACTGTTTTCATGTTTATGCTCCTCCCTTGTTCTTTTGGTTTTTCAACAATTCATACAGCAGACCGTACAGCGCCTGCGCCTTTTCCGGCGGCAGATCGATACAGCCCGCGACCTTCGCGGGGACGTCCTTCGCCTTTTCCTGCAAGGCGCGGCCCGCTTCCGTCAGCGTGATGACGACGACGCGCTCGTCCTCGCGGCTCCGCTCCCTGCGGACATAGCCGGCCTGCTCCATCTTTTTCAGCAGCGGAGAGAGCGTGCCGTTATCCAGCAGCAGCTTTTCTCCGATCTCGCCGACGGGCAGGCCGTCCTTCTCCCACAGCACCAGAAAGACGATGTACTGCGTATAGGTAAGCCCCAGCGGCTTGAGCACAGGCGTATAGAGCCCCGTCACGTGGCGCGCCGCGGCATAGAGCGGAAAGCACAGCTGGTTCGCCAGCTTCATCGCTTCCCGATAATCGTAGTCCATCTTGTTTCCTCCAGTTTATTTTGTACAAATATATCTTATCAAATATAATAGGCGCTGTCAAGCCAAAAATCAGCGCCAAAGCGGGCCGCCGGGGGAGCCCGTGGCCTCGGCCCCTGCGCGGGAGTCGATGGCCCCTGACAAAACGCGCGCGAGGGGGCAAAAGAGCTTTTCACGTTGTAAAGCCGGGACGAATCGTGTATAATCGTCTCAGCAAACGTTGTTTATGGAGATGCAGAAAATGATCCGGGAAATATACTCTTTTGATGAATATGAGGGTTTTATCCGCGAACTGGCTGCGCACCCGTTATATTCCGATCCTCATTTTACGTATGACAAGGATAATCTCTATCATTCTTTAAAGGCAAAAGATAAATATGCTTTTGCTGTTTCAGAAAATGGAACTACCGAGGGGCTTTTTGTCTGGATTGTCCTTCCGGATGATCGATATATTGAGATGCTCATAGGTTTTACCAGGAAAGAAGAAGCGTTTCGTGAGATGCTTTCCTATATGGAGAGGAACTATAGCGGATACCAAATGGATTTTGTATTCAATCCGCTAAATGCTGCGATTTCCCGGCCGTTGAAACTGAAAGGGGCGATATTTGATCCGGAACAGCAGAAAATGCTTCTGACCGGACCGTCGCCGAATGTATCGACCAGTCAGATAGAACTGCTTTCGGAAAAGTGGACGAAGCAGTACTGTGATCTTCATAATGTCGACACCTATTGGACAGCCGAGCGAATTCTATCGGCGCAGGATAGCTTCAGAGTCCTGCTGGCCATAAAAGACGGACAGGTTCAAGGATATTTGGATGTACAACACTACTATGAGATCAATGAAATCTATGACCTGTTTGTAAAGCCTGAGGCCGCAGAGCAAGGCTATGAACTGGCGTTGCTGGGAAAGGCGATAGAATTAAACAAGCCGCACCAAATCATGGTAGTGGTCGATGTGGATGCCAAGGCAGAAATAGAATTATATACTGCTGCGGGCTTTAAGCGGATGGAGGGTCAGAACAGCATTACTGCTTCATATCAGGCAAGAGAAGAAACTTTTTGGGGGACCCATCATGAAAAAGACCTTTATCGAGATGAAACTCTTTCAGGTAAAGCCTGACAGACTCGAGCAATTTGAAGCAAAGATCGAGGAAATGTCCGCAAATCAGCTTCAATGCGAAGGCTGACTGTCTCTTAAGTATTTTAGGAGGTTTTATACCATAGACGGAATCGAACCTGGTGAGCCTCCGAGAGAGTTGACCAGGATCGTAAAGTGCGTAAAGTACTTCTCAACCTGGGAGTTTGATACAAAAGAAAACTATGGCAAGGCGATCAGATTCTTTTTCGAAAACTACAATAAAGATCTGCAAAAACTGCTGATTGCACCTTTTGATATCAATATAGGATATTCTGTTTGAGAGATCTGCAAATTCCCGCTTGCAGGGCAACGGCGGATCGGGATTTGTCGGGCAAAAAGCCCCCCTTGCCTAAAGGCGATCGTTTCAGGGTGATTTTATATCCCCCCGACCTCGCTTCGCTCGGCCACCCCCCTTTAGGCAAGGGGGGCGATCTCCCCGATAACTTCCAGTTTGCAGGGCAACGGCGAATCGGGATGGAGGGGCTGTAAAGATGGCGTTTGATTTCAAGAAAGAGTACAAAGAATTCTATATGCCGAAAAACAAACCGGAGATTGTAAGCGTTCCCGCGGCGAATTATATCGCAGTAAGAGGAACGGGCGATCCCAATGAAGAAGGCGGCGCTTATCAACAGGCAATCAGCGTTTTATATGCCGTCGCCTATACGCTGAAAATGAGCTATAAGACCGACTATCGGATCGCGGGCTTTTATGATTATGTTGTCCCGCCGCTCGAGGGCTTTTGGTGGCAAGACAATGTCGAAGGCATAGATTACACCGATAAATCGCGTTTCAGCTGGATCTCCGTTATTCGTTTGCCGGATTTCATCACAAGGAAAGATTTTGACTGGGCTGTGGAGATGGCGGCAAAGAAGAAAAAACTTGATTGCTCCATGGCCGAGTTCCTCACCGTTGATGAAGGGCTTTGCGTGCAGATCATGCATGTCGGTCCGTTCGACAATGAGCCTGAGACCGTTGCGGTTATGGATCGCTTTCTCGCGGAGAACGGATTCCAAAACGATTTTTCGAATACCCGCCTCCACCACGAGATCTATTTATCCGACGCCAGAAAAGTCCCGCCTGAGAAGTGGAAGACCGTCATTCGGCATCCTGTAAAAAGCGTGTGACAGATTATCGCTTGCAGGGCAACGGCGGATCGGGATTTGTCGGGCAAAAAGCCCCCTTGCCTAAAGGGGGCTCGATCGTTTCAGGGTGATTTTATATCCCCCCGACCTCGCTTCGCTCGGCCACCCCCCTTTAGGCAAGGGGGGCGATCTCCCCGATAACTTCCAGTTTGCTGGGCAACGGCGAATCGGGATCTGCCGAGACGCTGCGTGTATGCCGTAGGGGAGGGGCTTGTCCCCTCCCGCCGACGCGGTACCGGGTCCGCGTCAGCGGGAAAACCCGGCCCCAGCACACGCCTTTCTCCGGCCCCCTTCGTAGGGGCGATTCATGAATCGCCCGCCGACGCGGCGCAATGCAGGCGGGCGCATCGTGATGCGCCCCTGCGATGTTGTCCCAACCCCTCGGCAACCCGGAATTTGCAAAGGATCCTTGTGATAAGGAGAACGATATGAAGCTGACGATCGCATTTTTGCAGCTCCTTCCGGCGGGGAGCTTGCAGGAAAACCTGGAGAAGGGGATCAAGGCCTGCCTTCAGGCAAAAGAAAAGGGCGCGGACCTTGCGATCTTCCCGGAAATGTGGAGCTGCGGATACAGCTTTCCGCGTGAAAGGGAAAGTCTGCGGGAATGCGCCGTTCCCTGCGACAGCGCTTTTGTGCAGCGCTTTTCGGAGCTGGCGGCGGAGCTGGATCTGGCCATCGCCGTCACCTTTCTGGAACGGCACGAGCCGAAACCGAGAAACACGGTCTGCCTTTTCGACCGGCACGGAAAACTGCAGTACTGCTATTCCAAGGTCCATATCTGCGATTTTGGAGAAGAGGACGACGAAAGCGTCCTGGACGCCGGCGACAGCTTCTTTGTCGCGGACCTGGACACGAAGGACGGGATCATAAAGGTCGGCTCCATGATCTGTTATGACCGGGAGTTTCCGGAGAGTGCCCGGATCCTGATGCTGAAAGGAGCGGAGCTCCTTCTGGTCCCCAACGCCTGCCCGATGGAGCTGAACCGCCTGGCCCAGCTTCGGGGCAGAGCCTATGAAAACATGCTGGCCATCGCCACCTGCAATTACCCGTCTCCCCATCCGGACTGCAACGGCCATTCCACCCTGTTCGACGGCGTCGTCTATCTCCCGGAGCTTCCCAGCTCGCGGGACACCTGCGTGTTCGAGGCAGGGGAGGGAGAAGGCGTGTACACGGCCGAGCTGGACGTGGACATGCTGCGGGATTACCGCCGCCGTGAAGTCTGGGGCATGAAGAATCGCCATCCGGAACTGTACGGGGAAATAACAGAGAAAAGATAAACGAGAGGGGAACATTCCCGCTTGTAAGGCAGCGACAATGCGGGATTTGTTGAAGATTTTGCAACTGCAGGAGAGAGAACAAATGAAGATCGGCAGTTCTAACGATTCAGCCGCGGTGAAAGCCCAGTACGCCGTGCCAAAGGGTCTGGATATCCGGCTGACGTTTCACGAAAAGCATTCTACAAACAGACAGGGCTACGGCGCCTGGCTTGTTTCCCATTATGATATCCGTGACAGGATGACGGTATTGGAAATCGGATGCGGTACGGGGAACATATGGCGCGGTCATGAGGATCTTGCAGCAAAATGCAGAAAGCTTGTTCTCACAGATTTATCGAAAAGCATGCTTGAAGCTGCGAAAAACAATCTTGGCGAACGCGGCAATATTGTGTACCGGAACGCGGATATTCAGGACCTTCCTTTTCCGGATGATACTTTTGATGTTGTGATCGCCAATTCCATGCTTTATCATGTTCCTGATCTCGAAAAGGGACTTCGAGAAGTGCGGAGAGTGCTGAAAAAGGGCGGCGTATTTTACTGCGCTACATATGGAGAACACAACTTTACCGACAGGCTTGCGGAGTGGTTCAAGCTTGTCGGAGCGGGTTTCAGGCCGAACCACAACTTCACGATGCAGAACGGGAAGGAAATACTCAGCAGCTTCTTTGAGGATATTACACCTGTATTCTATGAAGACTCCCTTCACGTTACCAAAGCGGAGGACCTTGTGGAATACTTGCGCAGCCTTGCTTCGTTCAAGACCGTTATGAATCTCCCGGTCCAAAAGATAAGGGATATCATAAAGGCGCATACAGTTGACGGAGCGATCGATCTGCCTAAGGAATACGGAATGTTTATTTGCAGATAAGTTCCCGTTTGCTGGGAACACGACAAGCCGGGATTTGCGGAGGAGCTTTCATGAAAGAAGCAAAGACCTTTGATATTGAAGACTATTTGCAGAAGCTGATCGGGGCGTGCAAAAACAGCTTCCGGGAGCGCTTGCTGTATGTTGGGCTGCAAGGCAGCTACATGCGCGGGGAAGCGACCGATCAAAGCGATATCGACGTCATGATCCTCCTGGAAGACTTCTCGGCTGCGGATCTGGACGCGTACCGGGACATTCTGAAGAAGATCGGAGCCTATGAGAAGTCCTGCGGGTTCATCTGCGGCAAAAACGAGATGCTGCTGTGGAATCCCCTTGAGGTCTGCCAGCTGCGCCACACGACGAAAGATTTGTTCGGCGAATTGAAGGACTTTCTTCCGCCCGCAGCGCGCCGGGACGAGATCAACTATGTCAAACTGAGCCTGGGGAATCTGTATCACGAGCTCTGCCATCGCTATATTCACGCCGACCGGGAGAAGAACATGGCGAAGTTTCGGGGCACATGCAAAAGCGCGTTTTTCCTGATTCAGAATCTGCATTTTCTGGAGAGCGGATCCTTCGCGGTGACCAAGCGGGAGCTCAAGGAACAGGTTTCCGAAGAAGACCGCGCCATCCTGGAAATGGCGGAATACCCGGATGAGTTTGATTTTGACACGGACTTTCGACGCATCTTCCGCTGGTGTCAGAACGCCTTTGTCCGTGTCGGCCAAATAGAATAAAACAGGGATTTTCTGCAGCTTCTTTGGGCAAGGAGGGAAAACATGATCTGCAATCTCGGCAATCGGGTGGTCAACAATTATCTGATCTCCTCGGACCTCGGTACTATTCTGGTCGACACCGGATACGACGGGAGCTTCCCGCGCTTTTTGAAGATGCTGAAGAAGAACGGCGTCGATCCCAAGGAGATCCGATTCGTCTTTCTCACCCACGCCCATGACGACCACGCAGGTTTTCTCAACGAGGTCCTGGCCGCGACGGACGCGGAGGTGATCCTGCACCCCGGGGCCGTGGCGGGGCTGAAGCGCGGGCAGAACTCCTTTGCGGGCGGCTGCTCTTCGTATTTGGCCTGGCTCTTCTGCCAGATCCTGGCCCTGTTCGGCCACGGCGAGCACCGCTATCCGCCCATTCAGGACGCGTTTCTGGACCGGCTGATCCCCATCGACTCCGAGCGCTTCCGCTCGCTGGGCTTTCCCTATGAGATCCTCGAGACGCCGGGGCACACGGCGGACCACATCTCCCTGCTGGTGGGCGACAAGCTCTTCTGCGGGGACGCGGCCATGAACGGCTTCCCCAGCCGACGCAGGACGATCATCTGGATCGAAAACCCGGAGCAGTATAAGAAGTCCTGGGACACGATCCTGCAGAAGGCGCCCGTCCTGCTCTACCCCGGGCACGGCAAGCCCTTCAAGACCGCGGATCTCCGGAAATACCGAAAGAGCCTGGAGCGGATCAAGCTGTATCCGCTGAAATAAGGGGTATGAGGAACTTCCCAACGAAGGAAGGAGAAGAATCATGCTATTGACAACGCGGATTGTCGGTCTTTTCGGGGCGGCGCTGATGTTCTGCGGGGACATGACCCTGTACTATGACAAAGACGATTTTGAACAGAACGGCAGCCTGGACCCCATCATCGACATCATGAAAAAGCTGCAGAAAAAACGGGTGATGCTGGGCGGCTGGATCGGACCCGTCGCCGCGTTTTTGTACTGCGTCGGCTTTTATAATGACGATCGGATGGTGCAACGCTGAAAAGCGTTGCACCGAGCAGCTTTGTGTATACAAAGCTGCTCAGCAAAAGAGCTGTGCTCTTTTGCCCTATCCTCATTGCAATGAGCATCGGGCGAATGATTCCAAGAATCATTCGCAGCCAAACTTGTCGTTTGGCTGCGAAATCCATCGAACCCTCGATGGATTTCGCTATCCGATGATCATTATCACATCGTGCTGATCACGGAGGAAGCCAGCCGTGCGCTTGCTTTTGCCGCCTTTCTCCTGAGCTGCCTGGGGATCATCGCAGGCGGCGCCTACCACAGCCATTGCGCCTATCTGGGCCTGCTCGGCGGGGATGAGCAGCGAAAAGACCTGGAGATCGCGCTGGCCTATTTTCAGAAGCTGCCGCTCCTCCTCTACCTGGGGGAAGGGCTGGGCCTGCTTGTCCTGCTTGTCCTGCTGTTCCTGCTCGTGACGGGGAAGACGGCGCTTCCGGCATGGATGGCGGTCCTGTCGCCGGGCGTTCTGTTCCTGCTGCGGCCCCTGACCCGGAAGCTGCCGAAGGGACTGCACATGATCCTCTCCGGCGGCTTTACCAACATCATCTTTATCGTGTATTATCTGGCGGCGCTCCTCGTGTCATGCCGTCAATGAGGAAATGAACGCCTCAAGCATGGGCAGGTCTTGACAACACAGGTCTTGATCGGCTATAGTACCCTAGAGCAACCGAATGAAGGAGGTTTATCCGATGGAAAAGTTCATACCGTATGAAAAGCTCTCCAAAAAGAAGAAGCGGGAGCTGGATGCGCGCAGGCGGACGCTCTGGACTGTCAGCCCGGTGACGCGCAGGAGCGAAAACCCAAAAGCCTATAACAGAAAGAAAGCACAGAAGTGGATGGATGATTCCGGTTCTGTGCTTTCGCTTTGCAATCCAGCTTTCCGCCCTTGACAGGAGAAAAGGAAACAAGCCGAAAAAAGAAGAATTGCATAATCGGACATGATCCGATATAATATACGTAAACCTGATAAGCGCCAGACAAAGACGGTCTGATTCCTGTCAGGCTCTGGGATCGGATCCCATATCCGCCAAAACGAAGTTCAGCCTGTGTGACGGCAAGCAAGCCTGCGGCGGATTTGATCCGACCGGCATCATCCCGGAAGAACGGAAACCGGCGAAACACAACACATGAAAGAAATGGCAGTTCAAATTGATGAACGAGAAGATCTGAATTACTGGCTCAGGAGGATTAACTATGACTTGGACATGCCCCAGATGCGGAAAGGTCTATCTTAGCGAATACGATGTAAAACGCTGTAATTGCCGACCGTCTCAACCTTGCCCGGATTGCAGAGGGACAGGGAAAAAGGTTCAAGTGATTGGCCCCGACGTGGATTGCCCTCGCTGCAAAGGTTCTGGGAAAATATACTACTAAACTTCAAAAAATCAAGCTGCTGAGAAATGAAACGATCAGTTTGGACTGCCATTTCTAGAGAGATTCCTTGTTGTTCGACTGCGAAAGGAGGCGGATGAAACCATGGGCTTATTTGGCAGAGCAGAAAAAATCAATGCTTCTGAATTATCAGACCGAGTCAAACCGATCTTTGTTGCCGCGTACGATATCTGCAGAGAGTTCGGAAGCGAGGATGCCGGGTATTTCAACTATCAATACAAGGATAATTCGATTCTCATACGCCATTCCTGCCTTGAAAAATCCCAAACGGCAGATGCATTCAGCCCGGGAAAAGCGGTAAGCATAGATTATAAAGGGCACTGTGTTTTTGATTGTATCATCAAACTGAATGGCGATATCAAGTCAAAAGTTTTTGAGACCGGCGAATGGACAAGATATCTTTCTGCCTTGGAGGGAGTGCGGGAAAGAGCGATATCGGCAAGAAATCTGCTGAGTACCTTGTATGAATTCGGCGGAAACCACCTTTTCGCGATCGGACGGGACAGAAAAGTACCTGGAGCGAATGCAAATGGCTATTCCTGCAACAATGGGAAAATAAGGATCACGTATGATCCCTATGGGGGATGGACATTTGCGGATGGGAAGCTGGAAGTAAAGTTTGACCGGAACGAAAAGAAAAGAGTTGCTTCGGCGGCAGTGATAACATTTATGGGAGAAATCGTATTTCGCGCGGTCCATTTCTTCCCTTCAAAACAGAGGCCTTTCTCGAGCAACACAAACTGTGAAGTGTATAAAAGGGGAAGCTGGGAAGAGCACCTGACGGATACCATGAAGGACATAAAAGCTTTTTACGGGGTGTGAGCTCGGGGCGCTGAAACACGGAGCCATTTCGTCAAACACGATGGCTGCCTTTGAAGCGACCCCGGGGAAGACGCGCCCGCCGGAGGATCCTGCAAACGGAAAGCCCCTGCCGACAGCTGTTGTTGTCGGCAGGGGCTTTCTGTGGGCTTATTCGTTTTTCGCTTCTGCGGGATTCATGATCCGGCGAAAGCGCCGCCCACTGTTTATTAGACGATGGGCTGCGCGGGGACAAGCTCGCTGCCCGGAAGGCCGTGTTATCTCTGCGCTTCTTCCGCGGGGTTCACATGGACCATGATGTGCTTTACGTCGGGGAAGCCGGTTTCGATCCGGTCGTGGACCCGCTGGGCGATGCCATGGGCCTCGTGCAGTGTCAGGCTGCCGTCGGCGGAGATCTCCAGATCTACATAGATCCTTCTCCCGAACTCCCGCGTGCGGATCATGTCCACCTGGATCACGCCCTCCTCCGCGGCGGCGCACCGGCGCAGCTTCTCTTCGGTTTCGGCGTCGCAGGCGTGGTCCACCATTTTGTCCACCGATTCCCGGAAGATATCCACCGCCACCTTCAGGATGAACAGGCAGATCACGATGCTGGCGATGGGCTCCATGACGGGGACGCCCAGCAGGGCGCCGCCGATGCCGATCAGGGCGCCGACGGAGGACAGCGCGTCGGACCGGTGGTGCCAGGCCTCGGCCTTGAGGGCCCCGGAGCGGATCTTTTTGGCGTTGATCAGAGTGTACCAGAACAGGGCTTCCTTCACCACGATGGAGACGATGGCGGCCGCCAGAGCCAGCACGCCGGGGGAGACTGCTGTCCGGTAGCTGCCGTCAAGGATCGAGACAAGCGCCTCCTTGCCGATGGCAAAGCCCGCGGCGGCCAGAATGCCGGCGAGAAGGAGGGAGGCCACGTTTTCCATCCGCTCATGGCCGTAGGGGTGGTCTTTGTCCGAGGCCTTCTCCGAGAGCTTGACGCCCACGATGACGATCAGGCTGCCCAGCACGTCCGAGGAGGAGTGCACGGCGTCGCTGATCATGGCGCCGGAATGGCCCAGGGCGCCGGCGACGAACTTGAAGGCCGCAAGCAGCAGATTGACGATGATGCTGACGGTCGAGACCCGCGTGGCGGTTTTCTCGAAAGACGACGTTTCCATGGAATGCTGCTCCTCCTGTCATGCTGCCGCGTCATGCAAAAATCCGCAGGTCGGCAGTTGCGTTTCGTAACTGCTGTCCTGCGGATGGAAGTCCACTGCCCTCGGGCCCGGCTCCGGGATGATCCCGGGCCTGCTCAGTCTGTACGCATTCATATATAACACAGCCCCCGAGGATTTGTCAATATCGTCTCCGCGGCGACGGGAAGCTGCCGACGGAGGGCTTGAACGGCGCGGCGCTGTTTTTGGCTCCGGGAAAATGTATGCCGCTGCGTCCGGGCGTAGAAGTCCGATCGGGAAACACGGGCCGCTCTTTCGAGACCGGGAACGATCCGATCCGGAGAACCATGCGCGGGGGATCGGATAGAGGGAAGGGCGGACGGGGCAATTCTGCATTTTTCCGGCTCTTGGGCGGAGAAGAATGTAAAAAAACTGTAAATAGTGCAAAAAATGGGCGGTTGGTTTACATAACAACATACAAAAAAACGGTATAATAGAAGTGGAGGGATAAAATTTTATACTAAACTCTAATAAGAAGACAAAGATTTGCGAGATGGATTCGTGCCAGGCGAGGCGGCGGCTGCAGGGCATAATGGAGATATATGGCCAAGGCCGCCAACGACGCATGGCGCAAATCCGGCCGCAAAGATTGTCTGATTTCTATTAGAATTTAGTATCAGAAAGAAAGGAGAACGGTATGATGAAGAATGAGGATTGCCCCGTGATGGAGGAAGAGCTGCAGCCGGACGCGGCTGCGCTGGAGACGGTGGACGAGGTGAGCAGCGAGGAGCTGGCGGAGGCGGACAAGATCATTGCCTCCCCTGACGCCCAGGACACCCTCGGGATCTACCTGAAAGAAGCCGGAATGTACCGTTTGCTGACCTCGCAGCAGGAAGAGGACCTTGCCCGCCGGGTCGCCTGCGGCGACAAGAAGGCCCTCGACGCGATGGTCGAAGCAAATCTGCGGCTGGTGGTCTCCATCGCGAAGCGGTACGTGAACCGGGGCCTGCCTTTCCCGGACCTGATCCAGGAGGGAAACATCGGCCTGATGAGGGCGGTGAAGAAGTACAGGCCCGAATTGGGTTACCGCTTTTCCACCTATGCCACCTGGTGGATCCGCCAGGCGGTCTCGCGGGCGGTGGCAGATCAGGCGCTGCTGATCCGCCTGCCGGTACATATGACGGAAGCCTGCCACAAGGTCCGCTGCGCGGCGAGAGCGCTGTCCCTGGCGCTGAACAGGGAGCCCACGACTGACGAGATCGCCCGGGAGCTGGGATGGGAACGGAAGAGAGTGGAGCACGTTCTTCGCAGCGGCACGGACACGGTCTCTCTGGATACCCCGGTCGGCGAGGAAGGGGACTCCAGTATCGGCGACTTCATTTCGGACGAGAGCGCCCAGGATCCGGAAGCCGCCTCCGAGAGGACCACGCTCCGGGAGGATGTGCGTCGGGTCTTGTCCAGCCTGAAGAAACGGGAACGGCAGGTTCTGGAGCTGCGTTTCGGCTTCGTGGACGGCCGTGTTTGGACTCTGGAAGAGGTGGGCGTCGTGTTCCATGTGACCCGGGAGCGGATCCGCCAGATCGAAGCGAAGGCCCTCCGTAAGCTGAGACACCCGACCCGGGCCAGGCTCCTGATCGAGTACATGCACTGAGCCTGCCGCGGAAAAACAGCGGCCGCCCTGCTCTGCAGACGCAGAGCAGGGCGGTTTCGCGTGAACGGGACAAGCGTTTTCCGCGCTGGGAGAACGGCCCGGAAAGGCGGCTTTACAGCGGGATCGAAAGATGATAAAATATTAAAACAAAGTGCGGACGGCCGCTTTGCCGTCTTTCCGGGAGGAGACGAGAGATGAAACAGAAAGAGCGGGTTTTGCCGTGCCACGTCCTTGCCGCCGCAGGGCTCGTGTTCAACGAGAGAGGGGAGATCCTGCTGGTGAAAAAACATCGGAGCGGATGGGAGTTCCCGGGCGGCATCGTCGAAGTCGGCGAGAACGCGATCGACGCGGTGAGAAGAGAAATCCTGGAGGAAACCGGGATCGACGCGGAGGTCGGGGAGTTGTTCTGCGTTTCCTCCAACACGGGAAAGCATCCCGGCTACAACGGCGTGAAGGAAGTGCCCACAAAGCTCATGCTGGACTTCATCTGCCGGGCGCTTGGCGGGACGCCGAGACCTTCCGAGGAAAACTCGGAATCCGCGTTTTTTCCGCGAGACAAAGCGGGGGACATGATCCAGTCGCCGGCGATGCGCGAACGGTATCAGGCCTTCCTTGCCTACGCCGGACGGCCCTGTTATCTGGAGTACGTCACATGGCCGGAGTTCCGGCTGAAAGAGAAGAGAACGATTTGACGAAAGATCCATGCGGAGGCAGCAAGGAGAAGGGGAGAGCCCATGATCAGAACCATTGTAAAAGACCCGATCTTTCTGGTGCAGAAGTCCGCACCGGCGACGGCGACGGATCTGCCTGTCGCGCAGGACCTGCGGGACACGCTGGAGGCCCACCGGGACGGCTGCGTGGGTATGGCGGCCAACATGATCGGCGTCCGGAAGCGGATCATCATCTTTGACGACGGGGGCGGTGCGACGGTGATGTTCAACCCGGAGATCGTGAAGCGCTCCGGCCCCTACGAGGCGGAGGAGGGCTGCCTGTCCCTGCCCGGTACGCGGAAGGCCAAACGATACCGCTCCATCAAGCTGCGGTATCAGAGCGAGGCTCTGGAGACGCGCCTGAAGACCTACACCGGCTATACGGCCCAGATCATCCAGCACGAGCTCGACCACTGCGACGGAGTGCTGATCTGATCGGCAAGGGACGATAAAACGATCATCATAAGGGAAAAGGAGCAAAACCATGAAAGAAATCTTTGAGCGGGTCAGTATTCGCAGATTTACCGAGCAGCCGGTGGAGGAGGAGAAGATCCTTTCGATTCTCCGCGCCGCCATGGCGGCCCCCTCCGCGGGGAATCAGCAGCCCTGGGAGTTCTTCGTGATCAGGGACCGGGAACTGCTGGAGGCCCTGTCCGGCGTCACCCCCTACTCCGGCTGCACGAAGCGGGCGACTGTCGCCATCGTCAGCGCCTATCGGGAAAAGCTCTGGGCGCCGTCCTACGCGCAGATCGACATGAGCATCGCCATGGAAAACCTGTGGCTGGCCTGCGGGGAGCAGGGCCTGGGCGGCGTCTGGCTGGGCATCGCCCCCGTCGAGGACCGGATGAAGGCGGTGGAGGAGATCGTCGGGATCCCGGAGGGCCTGCGGGCCTTCGCCATCTTCCCCCTGGGCTACCCGGCGGAGAGCAGAAAGCAGCAGGACCGCTTCGACGAGAGCCGAATCCACTTTCTCTGAGGCGGTCGCCCCTTTTTACGGAGCGAGGGACAGGAGGAACGGAATATGAGCGATTTTACGGAAAAGGATTACAAAGCCTTTGAACTGTTCGAAAAACAGTGGGCGCTGGTCACGGCGGGTTCTTTGGATCACTTCAACGGCTGCACCGTGGGCTGGGGCTGCCTGGGCACCCTCTGGAACAAGCCCGTGGTCGCGGTGTATCTGCACCCGGCCCGCTATACCCGGGAGTTCATGCAGGAGAACGACAGCTTCACTGTCTGCTTTTTCCCGGAGAGCTGCCGGAAGGCCCTGGGGATCATGGGCTCCCGCTCCGGCCGGGACGGGGAAAAGGTGCGCGCCGCCGGGCTCACGCCGGTGGCGATGGGGGACAGCGTGGGCTATCGGGAGGCCAGCCTGAGCTTCCTGTGCCGGAAGCTGTATCAGCACCGCTTCTCCCGGGAGGATCTGGCGCCGGAGATCCGGGAGTACTACCGGGCCCATCCCGGCGTCTTCCCCCCGGACGAGGAGGGGCAGTGGCAGCCACACTGGGTCTTCGTGGGGGAGATCATCGAGACCAGAGAATAGGGAAAGCGTAGCTGCAGGATCACGCCGGACAGCAGCCTCGCCGGGGAAGCGGATCCCCGTTCTGGCCGCGACGGTCGGAAACGATGGAGGCTGGGCGCGGAGAAACGGAGAGGGAAAGAGATGCTTGACGATCAGCTTGCTTTTATCTGGGATATGGACGGGACGCTGGTGGACTCCTATCCGGCCATCGTGCCGGCGGCTGTGGAGGCGCTGGCGGACTTCGGGGTGGAGTATCGCTCCGAGGAGCTGCACGCGGAGGTGATCCGCAGCTCCGTGGGCGAGCTGCTGGAGCGGATCGCCGCCCGGCGGGGGCTGGACCCACTGGCGCTGAAGGCCGCCTTCAACCGCCTGAACGACAGCCGGTTCGATCAGATCCGCCCCATGCCCCGCTGCGCGGAGGCTCTGGCGGCGCTGCGGGAGCAGGGCCACCTGCATTTTGTCTACACCCACCGGGGCGCCTCCTGCCGGACCATCCTGGAGCAGACGGGCCTGGCGCCCTTCTTCACCGAGGTGGTCACGGCGCTCAACGGCTTTCCCCGGAAGCCTGCGCCGGACGGGATCCGCTATCTGCTGGCCAAGTACGCTCTGGACCCCGGGCGCTGCTTCTACGTGGGGGACCGGAGCCTGGACGTGGAGGCGGCGGAGCGGGCCGGCGTCGGCAGCATCCTGTACCTGGACCCGTCCAGCCCCGGCAAGTCAAGCGGCCGGGAGGACCGGCTGGTCCGCGATCTGATGGAGATCCCGGCGCTGACGGGAGTGCTCCTCGCCGGAGAAGAGGGATAAACGAAAAACACCCTGAGAATCTTCTTCTCAGGGTGTTTTTTGCCCTATTGGGGAATTCCCTTTTGCTGTGTCCTGTGATATAATAATATGCTAAAAAATAAGCGGCTTTTCTCCCCGACGGAGAAAGGCCGCAGACCGGACGGAGACGGCGGAGGAGCGCCGAGGGAAGACATGGAGAAAGAGAACAAAAGCTTGATGATGCGCATCGCCGCCTTTGTCGTAGACAGAAGGCGCTGGATCCTTGCGCTCTTCGCGGCCATGATCGTTTTCTCCGGCTTCTCCCTGCGCTGGATCCGGACGGAGGACGACATCACCTACTACCTGCCGGACGACGCGGAGGCCAAGCGGGGCCTCTTCATCATGGAGGAGGAGTTCACCACCTACGGCAGCGCCAAGCTCATGGTGAAGGACCTGAGCCTTGAGGAGGCCCAGACCCTTTCGGAGCAGCTGGCGGACCTGGAGGACGTGGTCCTGGTCCAGTACGACGAGAGCGCCGCCCATTACAAGGACGGCAGCGCCCTCTTTGACCTGACCTTCGCGGACACGGCCAATTCTCCCCGCAGCGAGGCGGCCCTGGAACGGGTGATGGAGCTGGTGGCGGAGCGGGACACCACTCTCTATTCCGAGGTGGGCTTCAGCCTGTCCAAGCTGGTGGCGGAGCAGATGCTGACCGTGCTGATCTTCGTGGTCATCGTGGTGCTGGCGGTGCTGCTCTTCACCTCCAGCACCTACGCGGAGATCCCGGTGATGGTGTTGACCTTCCTGGTGGCCGCCGTCGTCAACATCGGCACCCACTTTTTGATGGGGACCATTTCCTTCGTCTCCAACTCCGTGGGCGTGGTGCTGCAGCTGGCCCTGTCGGTGGACTACGCCATCATCTTCTGCAACCGTTATAAGGAGGAGCACCAGCGCCTGGAGGTCCGGGACGCCGTGGTCAAGGCCCTGGCCGCCTCCATTCCGGAGATTTCCGCCAGCAGCCTGACCACCATCGCCGGCCTCACCGCTATGACCATGATGAAGTTCCGGCTGGGCGTGGACCTGGGCCTGACCCTCATCAAGGCCATCCTCTGCAGCCTGCTGACCGTGTTCCTGTTTATGCCCGCCCTGCTGATGCTCTTCGGCAAGGCCATGGACAGGACCAGGCACCGGCGCTTCGTCCCCAAGATCTCCTTCGTGGGCCGCTTTGCCTACGCCACCCGCTTTGTGATGCCGCTGCTCTTCGTGCTGCTGGTGGCCGGGGGCTACTGGATGGTCCAGCGGGTCCCCTATGCCTACAGCATGGAGATGGTGCCCGCCTTCCGCTATACGGATATGGAGCGGGCCAAGGACGAGATCAACGAGACCTTCGGCTCCAGCAACGCCGTGGCGGTGATCGTGCCCTCCGGGGACTTCGCCGCCGAGAAGGCCCTGCTGGAGGAGCTGGAGGCCTGCCCCGAGGTGAAGCACGCCACGGGCCTTGCCACGATCCAGGCGGTGGACGGCTGCTGCCTGGGCGACGAGGTGGACGCGGCGGCGTTTGCCCGCATCGCCGGCGTCGACGAGACCGAAGCCAAGGCGGTCTTCGCCTACTATGCCGCGGAGACGGGGGAGCACCGCCAGGCACGGGAGGATCTGTCCGGCTACAAGGCCACGCTGCTGGACCTGTTTCTCTTCCTCCACGACCGGCTGGAGGCCGGGGACGTGGAGCTGGAGGAGAGCCAGGCTCAGATGGTCCGGGACCTGTACGGCCAGCTGAGCATGGTCCGCGCCCAGCTGATGAGCGACAATTACAGCCGCCTGATCCTGGATCTGAACCTGCCCGTCCAGTCGGAGGAGACCTTCCGCTTCCTGGACCGGATCCATCAGATGGCAGGGCAGTACTATCATGAGGGCGTGGTCCTCACCGGCGACTCGGTCAGCGCCCTGGGCTTTCGGGACTCCTTTGCCGAGGACAACACCGTGGTGGGCCTGATGAGCCTGGGCCTGGTGATGCTGATCCTGTTCTTCACCTTCCGATCCTTCGGCATGCCCCTGCTGCTGATCCTGGTGATCCAGGGCAGCATCTGGCTGAACTTCGCCGTGGCCGCCCTGAAGGGCGACTACGTATTCTTCCTCTGCTACATCATTGTGGGCGCCATCCAGATGGGCGCCAACATCGACTATGCCATCGTGGTCTCCTCCCGGTACCGGGAGCTGCGGGAGACTATGGGGAAGAAAGAGGCCATGATCGAGACCTTGAATCTGGCCTTCCCCACGGTGATCACCTCGGGCCTGATGATGGTCTGCGCGGGGCTCCTGGTGGGCTTCGGCGTGTCCCAGTGCATCATCGCCGGCATGGGCTACTACGTGGGCACCGGCACCAGCATCTCCCTGGTGCTGATCCTCTTCGCCCTGCCCCAGGTGCTGCTGCTGGGCGAGCATTTTGTGGACAAGACCACGCTGAATCTGGAAAAACTTGGCTTCCTGCGCGGCCTGAAACGCAATCGCCTGCGCTGGGCCGGTGGCCTGCTGGCGGCGGCCTGCGTCTTCGCGCTGGTCGCGGCGCCGATCTCGGTGCGCCGCGGCGCGGAGCAGCTGAGCCAGTCCCGGGAACAGGTGACGGAACTGCTGATGCGGACCGGGGAGCTGCGGAGTCTGGCGGAGAAGCTGGAAGCCCAAGGGGAGGATCTGGACGCGCTGAAATACGACTTTGCCCAGCAGCTGGTGACCGACGACGTGGGCTCCGCCCAGCTGGCCGAAGGGGAGCAGCTGCTGCAGGAGGGCGAGGAGCAGTACAACAGCGGCCTGGAGCAGTACAACGAAGGCGCGGCCCGGCTGGACGAGGCGGAGGCACAGTACTACGCCGGCGCTGCCCAGCTGGCCGACGCTCAGGCCAAATACGACGCGGGCCTGGCCGCCTACAACGAGGGCAAGGCCCAGGTCGAGGCCGCCAAGGAGCAGCTGGCGGAGGGCCAGAAAGCCTACGACGAGGGACTTGCCGCCTATGAGGAGGGACAGCGGAAGCTGGCCGAGGGGCAGCAGGCCTATGACGAGGGCCTTGCCCAGTACAATCTGGCGAAGGCCGCCCTGGACGCGGTGGAGCCCCTGTACCAGGCGGTGGCGGCCCTGCAGCAGCGGGTGGACGAGCTGCAGCGGCAGTACGACGAGGCCATGGAACAGGAAGATTACGCCCGGGCCATGCTCATCGCGCCCCAGCTGGCCGCAGCCCGGGCCGCGCTGGAGTCGGAGCTGGGCGGCAACAGCCTGGCGAGCCTGATGCAGCGCTATGAGGCGGCCCGGGACGAGCTTGCCGCCGCCGAGCAGCAGCTGGCGGAGGGCAAACAGGCCCTGGACGAGGGCTACGCTCAGGCCGCGGCGGCGGAGCAGCAGCTGGCGGAGGGCAAACAGCAGCTGGACGAGGGCTATGCCCAGCTGGCTGACGCCGAGCAGCAGCTGGCCGACGCCGAGCAGCAGCTGGCGGAGGGCAAGCAGGCCCTGGACGAGGGTTATACCCGGCTGGCCGACGGCGGCAATCAGATCGCCGCGGGCAAGGCCGAGCTGGCCGATGCGGAGAAACAGCTGGATGAAGGCAAGCAGGCCCTGGACGAAAATCGGGAGAAGCTGCGCCAGGGCAAGGAGACTCTGGAGACGAACCTGAAGGAGCTGAATGAGAGCCTGGGAAGGCTGGACGAGCTCAGCGACGAGAAGGAGCGTCTGGCGCAGGGGATCCGTCTGCTGAGGGCGGAGCAGGGCGTCAAGGACCGGCTGCCGGACAAGGCCGACGTCTTCCAGGTGCTGGAGACCGCCGAGGCCTATTATACGGAGCTGCTGCAGCAGCTGGAGGAGGAGAACCGGGACTCCCGCCTGGCGGAGTACGCTCTGCTTCTGGCGGCCTTCTGCGCGGTGCTGGGCCTTATCCTCTCCCGGAGCAAAACGCTGTCAGGCACCATCCTGTGCGCTCTGGCCGGGCTTTTGAGCCTGCTGGCGCTGCTCTTCTGGCGAGCCCGCTGCCCCACGCTGGATGGACTTCTTCCGCTGGCGGCGCTGGCTTTGACGGTCTTCGCCGCGCTGTTTTCGGAATTGCTGTTTCTGAAACGGCGCAGCGGCGGAAAAGAAATCGAGGCTGCGGCGACAGCGGAGTTCTGACTAACACAACAAATTAACACAACAAAAAAACGGACTTTCTGCTCTTCGCAGAGAGTCCGTTTTTTGTCGTGCGGGGAGAGGTCTATCCCTTGACGCCGCCGGAGGTCAGTCCGGAGGTCAGGTGCTTTTCGATGCTCATGAACAGGATCACCACCGGGATCGTCGCCAGAAGGGAGGCGGCGAAGAGATACTGCCACTCGATCATGTTGAAGGAGGAGAACTGGGTGATGCCCACGGTGATGGGGCGGTTGATGTCGGTGGAGATCAGGACCGTGGAGATGGTGTACTCGTTCCAGGCGTTGATGAAGACGAAAATCAGGGCCGTTACGATGCCGGGAGCGGCCATGGGGATCAGGACCTTGGTCAGCGCGCCGGTGGTATTGCAGCCGTCGATCAGCGCGGCCTGCTCCATTTCCGGGGAAATGGAAACGAAGGTGCCCCGCAGCAGCCAGATGGCGAAGGCCTGGTTGAAGGCGGCGTTGATGAGCATCAGGCCTACCACGCTGTCATTGAGACGCAGGGTGTTCATCAGCTGGGAAATGCCGATGAGCAGCACCACGGGGGAGAACATCTGACTCATGATGACAAAGCCCAGAAAGGCCTTCTTCCCCTTGAAGTCCATGCGGGCCATGGCGTAGGCGGCGGGAATGCCGCAGAGCATGGCCACGCAGGTCGCCCCGCCGGCCACCAGCAGCGAGTTGAGCAGATACCGGGGAACGCCCCGCTGGATGATGCTGGTCAGATTTTTCCAGAGCCACTCTGTGGGGAAGAGATGGAGAAAGTACATGTCCAGCGTCTCCGCGTTGGAGCGGAAGGCGGTGATGGTCATGACGTAGTAGGGGAACAGGGTGATCAGGCAGACGACCACAACAAAGAAATACAGCAGACCGCGCAGAAGCGCGCTTTTAATGCTGCCCCGCCGCAGCTGCACTGCGGCCAGCAGGGACAGGAACAGGGCCGGCATCAGGACCCAGATCAGCGGCGAGGTCTGCATCTGCATCTGGCTGAGGGCATTGTCGATGCCGCTGCCCATCCCGCCCTGGAAGAGGAAGCGGTCCAGCTTGGCAAAGAGCAGATCCTTCCCCTCGGTCAGCAGATCCTTGTTGTAGAGAGAGATCTGGCGGGAGAAGGTGTAATTGTTCGTCAGCACAAAGACCGGCACCAGCAGCAGGGCCAGCAGCAGAGCCGCGGAGGCGAGACTGCGCAGCAGCGCCGTTCGGCGGGGAAGAGAGCGCTGGGGCAGATCCATGCTGACGAGCGTGCCCAGCAGCGCGCAGGCAAGCGCAAGACCCAGGAGGATCAGGATCAGCGTGAGTACCCGGGAGGAGGCAAGACCGCAGCCCAGGAAGGAAAAGAGATTTTTGCTGAAGCTCTCCTGGATCGTGAAGGTGATGAGGGAGGTCTTCTCGCCCTTGGAGTTCACACGCTCCAGGGCTTCCTCGCTGATCTCCACGTCAAAGCCCTGGTCCCGGTATCCCGCGGCGACGGACTCTACCTCCTCCATGGCCGCCAGATACTTCTCGTCTCCCACAAAGGTGTTGGGAGATTTTTTGACGTAGACGGCGGCGTTGAAGCTGTAGAGGGGAAGGCTCATCAGGATCAGAGCCAGTGCGATCCCCAGGATCAGCAGCAGAAGGAAACGGCGGTTTACCCGCTTGAGCTCGGGATCTCTCATTGCGTCTCCTCCTTCCGCATCACGGTGACCATATAGATCCCGGCGCAGAGACAGAGGATCAGAAAACCGATCACCGACAGGGCCGTGGCCGGTCCCTTCTTCCGCTCATAAAAGCTGAGCATGTACAGATAGGTGATCATGGTGTCCGTCTTGTGGGCCGGGGCGCCTTTGGTCATGGTGTAGACAATGGGGAAGGAATTGAAGACGTAGATGATATTCAAAACCGTGCTCACGGTCAGGGAGGGCCTGACCATGGGCAGCGTGATATTCCAAAGCTTGCTCCAGAAGCCGGCGCCGTCCATGGTGGCCGCCTCATAGAGGGAGCCGTCGATGGACTGCAGGCCGGAGAGAACGCAGAAGGCGACAAAGGGGACCGTGACGAAAATACCCACGCCGCACTCCCAGATGAACTCGATCGGATAGCTGGTGCGCCAGTTGATGGCCTGGTTGATGACGCCCAGGTTCAGCAGCACGCTGTTGAGGCTGCCGTATTCATATTTGATGATATAGTTCCAGATGGAGGCCTGGATGACCAGGGAGGTGGCCCAGGGGAAGACCAGGATCGCCCGGGCGATCTTGCGGCCGCGGAACTTCTGGTTCATGACCATGGCGATGATGAAGCCCAGAAGCGTGGACAGCCCCACCACCGAGAGGACCCACCAGAAGGTGTTGAGCATCACGGTTTTGAAGGGGGGCAGATGGACGGCCTCGACAAAATTCTGAAAGCCGATGAAGCCGCCGATCACTCCGCCGGGGGTGATCTCGCTGAAGGAGAGCTTGAAAACGATCAGGATCGGAAAGACGACAAAGATCGCGATCAGCAGCAGACTGGGCAGCAGCCAGAGATAGGGCTCCCACTTGTGCTTGACGTGGATGGAGTTCACGGAGCGTTCCCCCAATCGAACGGAAATATCGGAGCATTCAAAAAACGGACTCGGCTTTTAACAGCCGAGTCCGTCCTGAACGAAAGATCAGCCGGCGACTTCAGCCTGCAGAGCGTCCAGACCTTCCTTGACGTCCCCACCGATCAGAGCGTTCTGCTCAACGGTGGTGACACCCTGGCGGACGGTGGCCCATTCGGCCTTGGCGGCGGGATAGAACTGGCAGCTGCCCAGAACATCCAGCCAGGCGCCGAAGCTGGGATCAGAGGCGACCAGCGCTTCGACGGCGGAGTTCACGGCGGGGAGGAAGCCCTCCATGCTGACCCAGCCCACATAGTTCTCGGGATCGTAGAAGAACTTCAGGAACTTGCCGATGGCCTCGTTGCGCTTGGCCTGGTCGGGAGCGGCGTCGTCCTTGAAGACCATGATGCGGTCCATAACGCCCACGGAGGAGCCGGTCTTGCCCTCGTTGGCGGGGATGGCGGCGGTGGCCATGTTGATGTTGCCGCCCTTATCGGCAACGTAGGTGGGCAGCTGGTTGGTCGTCAGCAGCATGGCGAGCTTGCCGGCGGCAAACATATCCTGCAGATCGTAACGGGTCTCGGTGGCGGGGTTGGGGTTGGTGTAGCCCTTCTGCACCAGGCCAACGGCGAACTCCACAGCCTCGATGTTCTCAGGAGTGTTGAGCGCCCAGTTGCCGCCGGCGTCCACGAAGCCGCCGCCGTTGCCCCAGGCATAGTAGGCAAAGCAGGCCTGGCCTTCGTCGGTGGTCATATCAATGCCCCAGGGGTACACTTCGCCGCCGTAGTAGTCCAGGAGAGCCTGGCAGGCGTCTTCCAGCTCGGCCCAGGTGGTGGGGACCTCAACGCCGGCTTCCTTCAGAAGGTCGACGTTGTAGAACAGGGCGCGGGCAGAGGCCAGGTCGGGAACGGCCCAGACGGTATCGTCGATCACAGACTCGGCGATGAAGGCGGGGAAGAAGTCGTTGTACAGATCCTCCGGGCAGTAATCCTTGACGGGCATCAGCAGACCGTCGGGAACAAACTCGGAGAAGGTGTCGATGTTCAGAATGTCGGGGGGATTGTTGTTGGCGATGCGGGTGTCAACGACCTGGTGCACGTCGTTCCAGGAGACGACCTCCAGGTTCAGCTTGATGCCGGGGTTCTCCGCCTCGAACTTGGCGACGAAGTTCGTGCCGTTCATGCCGGAACCCAGGAACCACTCATTGGTGTTGGGGCCGTACTGGCAGATGATGACGTCCAGGACGATCTCATCGCCGGCGGCTTCGGGAGCATTCTCCTCAGCCGGGGCCTCAGCGGGCTTCTCCTCGGTCTGGCCGCAGGCAGCCAGGGCGAAGATCATGACGAGTGCGAGCAGAAACGCTAAGAGCTTTTTCATAATCCCATTCTCCTTTTCGTGTTTTGTCGCTCTAGCGACGAAAAGATTTTACAATTATTTTATATATTTGTCAATACTGTCGGGGCTTTTCTCTAAAAAACAGCAGGCCGCTTTGTGCATGATGCACAAAAACGACCTGCGCTTTTCTGCCTTTTGACCAGATGACAGGATGCGGGGGAAAGAAGGATCCCTGACGACGAACGCGGCTTCTCCGTCAGGGATTCGTTTCCAGGCGGTCCGGAAAGACTTTTGGAGAGCTGCGGCCGGCCGGAGACTATTCCACCCGGATCAGGGGATCGGGCTCCTCCGGACTGTCCGCCGCCTTCTCCCGGTGCCAGCGGCCCAAAATGGAGAAAACCTGCCGTAGGGTTTCCAGCTCCCGGGGCCCGGCCTTGTCCAGCACGTCGAAAAGCTCCTGGAAATACTGCTCCCGGGCGGCCTTGGCGTAGAGGGCGTATTCCTGCTGCCCCAGGGGGGAGACCATGAGAATCACGTCCTTTTTATTCCCGCGGGCGTGGTACTTCTCCAGCAGGCCCTTGCTCACCAGCTTTTGGACGTACTTGGAGAAGGTGGCCTGACTGAGCCCCAGGCGGCTGGCGTACCACTTCATGTTCCGGCGCTGATCGGCATATTCCAGAATGTGCTCCAGGATCTGCACCTCATAGGGGGAGAAGGGGACCGGGTCCCCGAAGAGCTCCGTCTTGCAGATCTGGGAATAGCCGTTGGCCGAGCGATAAAAATTTCCGATCAGGTCCCTGTACGGGCCCATCCATTCCAGCTTCATAGGGCGGGGAAGTCCTTTCCACAGATGATTGTCAGCTTATTAACATGCTATACTATAGCATAAGACGGAGTTCGGCGCAATCAAAAGAGCCTTGGGCAAAGTACACAAAATCCCGGATGTTTTTTCGTAGAGAATAAATACTTGCCAGCGGAAAGTAATTGGACTATACTGACAATAGTTCTTTGCATCGGCAAAGTAAAATGAGAGAGGAGACGCGCAATCATGGAAAAAGTGAAGAAAACAGCGAAGATATTCCTGGTTATTTCCCTGGCTCTGATGCTGCTGAGCGGCATCGTGGTGCACGCCGTGCAGACCAACGGCGGCAAAGTTGCCATGAAGGAGCTCACCATCGAGACGGACAGCGGCTATACCATGTCCGCCTACCTGCTGATCCCCGAAAACGCCACCGCGGAGAATCCCGCGCCCGCCGTCGTGACCAGCCACGGCTATCTGAACAACAAGGAGATGGCTGACGCCAACTATGTGGAGCTGGCCCGCCGGGGCTTCGTGGTCCTGTCCATCGACCAGCCCGACCACGGCGATTCCGAGGTCACGCCCGACTTCTTTATCCTGGCACCGGACGGCGTGTATCAGGGCGTTCTGGCTCTGAGCCGCATGCCCTTCGTGGACGTGAGCCGCATCGGCGTCACCGGCCACTCCATGGGCAGCTGGTCCGTCAACGCCGCCGTCCAGGCGGACAATCTGAATGAGACCCCGCTGATCGCCGCCGCTCTGATCCACTGCAACGATCCCCTGTACCAGAATGAGGACGGCAGCTTCGCCAATCCCTACGGCAAGCGCGACGCGGCCGTGATCTCTGCCGTCTACGACGAGTTCTTCGGCACCTCTGTCAGCCCCGAGGGCAAGCCCCTCAGCTCTCCCTATTTCATGCAGACCGACACGGCCCAGGCCTTCCTGAACTTCGGCAAGGACAAGGCCGAGTGGGAGGTACGCAAGGAGTACACCGAATACCGGGAGGACGTGGACGGCAAGAACACCCTGCGCATCATCTACCGCCCGCCCATCATCCACCCCTGGTCCCACTTCTCCGCCCGCTCCGAGAGCTATATCTGCGACTTCTTCTCCAAGACTCTGAACGCTCCCATCGCCATCGAGCCCACCAACCAGGTCTGGCAGTGGAAGGAGGCCTTCAACTTCGTGGGCGCCATCGGGCTGGCCATCTTCCTGTGCGCCTTCACCACCCTGCTGGTCTTCACCCCGACCTTCGCCTCCCTGCGCGCCGAGGAGCCTGCCGAGGCCGCTCCCGTGCCGGATAAGAAGGGCAAGCTCTGGTTCTGGCTGAGCCTGGTGCTGGGCGCCGTCTTCGGCTGTCTGGTCTACCTCACGCTGGTCCACAAGGGCAATTCCATGCCCGTGGCCCAGGGCGAGGCCATGGGCCTGGGCCTCTGGTCCACGGCCTGCGGTCTCTTCACCATCCTGAGCATGGTCGTCTTCTACTTCGCCTACGGCAAGAAGAACGGCGTGGATCTGGCCGCCCGGGGCGTGAAGATCGGCGGCAAGAAGCTGGGTCTCAGCGTGCTGCTGGCCCTCATCGTGGTCACCGTGGCCTATGCCATCGTCTTTGTGGAGGATTACTTCTTCCTGTCCGACTTCCGGCTCTGGACCTTCGCCATCAAGGCCTTCGAGGCGCCGATCCTGCGCTACCTGCCCTATGTGCTGCTGTTCATCACCTACTACGTGGCGGTGTCCGTGGCCACCAACTGCTTCAACTTCAACGGCATCGGCGGCAAGTTCAACGGCATCATCTGCGCGCTCTTCGCCGCGGCTCCCGCGCTGGTGCTGCCCTGGGTCCAGTACATCACCTACTACAACACCAATCACATGATGTGGATGCAGCAGACCATGGCCGATCCCAACTACCCCATGTACGTGCTCTGGCTCTTCCCGATCGTGCTGATCCTCTTCGGCTCCACGCTGATCTCCCGCGTGATCTACAAGAGCACCAAGAACCCCTACATCGCCGGTATCGTCAACGGCCTGATCGTGGGCATGATGACCATTACCAACACCTGCACCGTGTTCACCTGATGCGAGCCTGAAACACATGAAAAATCCACCGGCTTTGCCGGTGGATTTTTCATCGATATATGTCGGCCAGAAGCGGCCCGGGACGATCAGCCGTTCAGGGCGCCGGGGTCCAGGGCAACGGTCTGCTTGAGCTCGGTCTTGCCATCCAGGTCCTCATACACGAAGGCCAGCTTGCCGCCCTTGCAGAGGACGCAGTGATTGGTGCCGTTCACCACCTGGGAGGCCAGGTGCAGCTGCGCGCCCTCCGTCTCCACAGAGGACTCCCGATCCACGGACCAGCCGCCCATCAGCGCGGCGGGGGCCTCCTCGGCGGACTTGAGCTCTCCGGTCTCGGCAATGTCGCCGATATCCAGGATCGCGATGTTCAGGATCTTGGCCCCGCCCTGCAGGTCGGCGTAGACATAGACCAGAGCGTAGTAGGGGACGGCGTCGGGATAGACCACGCGGGCCTCGCAGAGGATGCAGTAATTGGTGCCGGAAACGAGCTGGGTGCCCACCAGGGCCACGGGCTGATAACTTACGCCGGTGAGGCCTTCCATGGCCTTCTCAAAGGCGGCTCTGGCCTCGTCGCTGACTGCGGCGTCTTCCGGGATCGTCCAGCCGCCGGCCTGGGTGGAGGCGGACTCTTCCGCCGCCGGGGCGTTTCCGCAGGCGGCCAGCGCCAGGACCAGCACCAGGACCAGCAGCAGAGAGAGGTACTTCTTCGTGTTTTTCATAGGATGACCTTCTTTCTTTTTCTTGCGTGCGTATGACGCCGGGGAGCGGAGATAGTTCCCGCTTTTTCTTGCTCTCTTGCAAAAAGATTTGCGAAGGCGGGGCCTTGAGCCGGGGAGAGCGCCCCCTCGGCGGCATGTATTTACAAATGCCGGATCTGTGCTATAATCATAGCACATGGGCTTGCCGGAGGGCAAGCGGAAAGGAGCATACCATGAAAAAACTGAGCAAGATCCTGGCGCTGGCTCTGGCGCTGCTGATGCTGCTGGCTCTGGCCGCCTGCGGCGAGAAGCCCGCCCCTGCCCAGAACGAGCCCGCCCAGAACGAACCGGCCCCGGCCCAGAACGAGCCGGCTCCCGCCGATACGGAGCCCCAGCCCGAGGAGCCCGCTGTGGACGAGGACGAGCTGCCCATTATGCCGGACGGTCCCGCCCCGGAGGCCGAGCCGGAGAATCTGGAAGATTTTACTTGGGTCAAGTTTGCGATCCCCGAGGGCTTTGAAGTGGTGGACGTGTCCTACTCCATCACCCTGTACAGCGTGGAGAGCAACAAGATCGTCCTCAAGGTCAGCAGCGAGACCCTGCGGAAGGACCAGACCGTGCTGGACCGTGCCACCGAAGTGGCGGAGAGAGACGGCCAGACCGTGGGTGAGCCTTTTGAGCTGAACGGCCGCGAGTGGCTCCCGGTCCACTTCGACTTCGACGGCTACGACTGCTACATTTTCTACTCCGCGGAGGGAGAGGATGAGATCGTGGAGGTCACGGCCTTCCGCATGGACAAGGACAATCCCGCGGTGCAGACCATCCTGAACACCGTGAAGCTGGTCCCGATGAACTGAGACGAAAAAAACGAAACAGCGCAAAAAAACGCAGCCGCAAGGCTGCGTTTTTTGTCGGGTAGGGGTTTCGCGTTCAGCCGCGGGCCTCTTCCACCAGCGTCAGGAGCTTTTCGTAGCCGAGAGCGCCGGACTGGTTGTAGCTCACAACGCCTGTGGGGCCGACGATCACGGTCTGGGGCAGGATGGTGGAGGCGTTCAGCAGCGCGCCGACGCTGCCGTCCTCATCCACGGCAAAGGGGATCTCGTAGGAAAAGGCGGAGAGCCAGTCCTGCACGTCCGTGGTCACGGGAGGGGAGTGCAGGGCCAGCACGGCCACCTCGTCCGGATACTCCCGCTGCAGCCGGTCAAAATCCGGCAGCTCCTTGACGCAGGGGGTGCACCAGGTGGCCCAGAGATTGATCACCACCACCTTGCCCCGCTGGGCGGAGAGGGAGAATTCACTGCCGTCCAGACAGCGGACGGTAAAATCCGGCAGTTCCTCGCCGGGCTGCGAGCCCCGGGGAAGGGGCTCGGCCTCGGCGGGCGCTTCGTCCGGCGGCGGGACCTGGGGGACAGGCTTCGCTTCCGGCAGATTTACAAACACCAGCACCGCGGCCAGCAGGAGCAGGGCCAGGGTCCAGAGCAGACGGCTGACGGAGTTCTTCACGGCCGATCCCCCCTCTCCGAAAGGGCGGGACCCCGCAGCACGATCTTCCCGGCACGGAAGGAGATGGCCCTGGTGGGGCAGACGTCGATACAGGTCCCGCAGTGGACGCATTCCCGGTCGCCCACAGTGCGGATGTCCATGGGGCAGACCCGGAGGCAGGCGCCGCAGTCCACACAGCGCTCCCCGTCCACCTTCACGCCCAGCAGCGCCAGGCGGGACAGCAGACTGTAGAGCGCGCCCAGGGGGCAGAGGAAGCGGCAGAAGGCCCGGAAAACGAACACGCAGGCGGTCAGGATCAGCAGCATCAGGCTGAACTTCCACCAGAAGAGCCCGCCGGTCATGGCCCGCAGGGCGCCGTTGGACGGGTGGAGCAGCAGCATCACCGCGCCCTCCAGGGTCCCGGCGGGGCAGATGAACTTGCAGAAGCCCGGCAGGGGCAGGCGCTGCAGGGCAAACCAGGCCGGGATCGCCAGGGCGAAAATCACCAGAACGCCGTATTTGAGCCAGCTGAGCTTCCGCGTCAGCGGGCTCTTTTTCACTTTTTTCGTGGGGAGCTTGTGCAGCAGCTCCTGCAGCAGCCCGAAGGGGCACAGAAAGCCGCAGATCACACGGCCCAGCAGCAGGCCGAAGAGGAGCAGCAGTCCCACCACGTAGAAGGCCGGCCGGTCGGCGGAGGCGGCCACCGCGTTCTGCAGGGAGCCCAGCGGGCAGGCGCCCACGGCCCCCGGGCAGGAGTAGCAGTTGAGCCCCGGGACACACAGGTTTTTCAGCGGGCCGGTGTAGATCTGCCCCTCGGCGAAGCCCTTCAGGTGGGCGTTGTAGAGCAGGGCCGAGTAGAGCTGGACCAGCCGCCGGGTCATGGGCTTTTTGCGGCGTTCAGCCAAGGCCGATACACTCCGAGCAGATCTTGACGGCCTTGGCCAGCACGTCCCGGGCGCCCCCGTTCAGGACGCCCAGAACGATCAGCACCGCCGCCGCGCAGAACAGCGCCGCCCACAGCGCCTGCTTCCGCGTCATCCGAGCTTCCTCAGCATGATGGTGTAGTTCTGGCTATAGGGCTCGGCCTCAAAATCGCCCGGATCCACCAGCTCATAGCCCTCGGGGATGCTGACGACCTGCACATGGTAGCGGGCATTGGGGCCGTTGAAGTAGACCATGCCCTCCTCGTCGCTCACGACGGGGGTGCAGGCCGTATCGTCGCAGAAGGTGACCGTGATGCCGCTCATGGGATCGTAGTTGTTGTCAATGAATCTGAGGCTGTACCAGCTGATCCCGGGATTGTAATCGGGGCCGGTGTAGAGCTCGAAGAGATCCAGGAAGGCCTGGGTGGAGGACTGGGCGCCGCCCTCCGTGGCGGCCACCCGGAAGTTGCGGTCTACCAGGACCGTAACGGGGATGTAGCCGGGAGAGAAGCGGGCCAGATCGGTGCCCTCGATGTTGGCCATGGGGAAGGTGAGGCCCATGTCCCTGGCATAGTTCCGCAGGACCTCGTCCGAGTCCGTGGGCTCGATGGAGAGCGCGATGACGGCGACCTTGTCAGCGCTCTGCTCCCAGGCCTCCTGCATGTAGGGGAATTCCCAGGCGCAGGGGCCGCACCAGGTGGCAAAGATGTTGATGAGCACCAGCTCGTGATCCTGCAGCGCCTCGGACAGGGTGAAGGTCCCGCCGTCAGCGGTCTGCACGGTGAAATCCTCCAGGTAAACATTCACATCAACGGGCTCGGGAGTCGGCTCGGGTGTGGGTTCAGGCGTGGGCTCGGGCGTAGGCTCCGGTGTAGGCTCCGGTGTGGGTTCTTCCGTCGCGGGAGCGGGTTCTTCCGCCGCGGGGGCGGGCTCCTCCGCTGCGGGAGCGGGATTCTCCGCCGGGGCCTTTTCACCGCAGGCGCTCAGGCAGCCCAGCAGTAGAAGCATGGCAAGCAAAAAGCAAATGCGTTTCATCACAAGTCCTCCTTCATGATTTTTTGCCGCCTTTCGGCAGCTGTTGTTCCAACTTGATTGTAGCAGAAAGCGCCGCGCTTGGCAAGCTCAAGACGGCATGAGACATCTCCGCTCGGAGAAGCGCGGCCTATCGCGGAGAAAGGACGAGCTGCTCATATTCGCTATGCTCCGCCAGGGCTTTTTTCACGTCGATCCGGTAATCAACCAGCATGGCATGATCGAAGACCGCGTCGAAGTGTTCCCCGATCCGTTCTCCGCCCAGGGCCTCCATGGTCTTCCAGGAGGCGGGATTGTCCAGGTTGGCGTCCAGAAGCACTTCGGCGATCTCATACTGATCGCAGACCTTCAGGGCCTGATAGAGATTGATCTTGTTATATCCCTTTCCCCGTTCCGTGGGTCGGATGCAGTAGCCGATGTTGCCGCCGTATTCCCGCAGCTTTGCGTTCAGCGCCAGGCGAATATTGCTCATGCCCAGGATCCGCCCGTCGCTCTCCCGGACCAGAAAATAGGTCCTGGCCGGCACTTTCTCTTCGCTGGGCTCCCTTACATAGTCCTCCGCCAGTTTTTTGAGCCAGCCGGGATAGTCGTCCAGATAGCGGTGCAGACCGCCGACGCCGTTGATTTCAGAGGCGTATTCGTAGAATTCCCGGATGAAAGCGATGGCGTCCGCTGCCCGGTCCGGGCCCGGCTGTTCATAATAGAAGCGCTCCATGTCGTCATCCTCCCCCTCGTCTGAGAGCTTTCCTGAAGCAGATGATGCGGTTGGCCTCATCAAAGCCCAGGGCCAGGTGAAAGGCAAGACTGCCGTCGTTGCCCAGCTCGCAGTCGCTGGCAAATTCTGCGCAGCCCTGTTCCCGGGCCCAGCTTTCGCAGCGGGCGAGCAGGGCGGCGGCAAGCCCCTGGTTCCGATACTCCGGCAGCACAAAGATCCCCTCCAGATAGCCCACGGGGGAGGAATCCGTGCCCTCTACATAGTCGTGCAGCAAAGAGCTCTGGGCGAAGCCCACGGCGCGGCCCTCCGCGCAGCAAAGGAAGCAGGCCGCATCCCCGCGCTCCGTCAGGTCAGCGAATTCCGCTTCCAAGGCCGCGGGATCGGCGCGGAGCCACAGCCGCCCCGCCAGCGCGGCCAGCGTGCTGCTGTCCGCCGGCCCCGCCCGAAAGATCGTCTCTTCTTTGCCCATGCTTCTGCGCCTCCCAACAGCCGCTCTGTTGAGAGCATTATAGCATCCGGCCTCCCGGCTGACAACAGAAAACATGCGCGCCCGTCCCGCCGTTTACAGCAGGCGGCAAGCACCGCCGCCGGAAAAGAATCCGTGACAGGCTTCCGGAAACATGGTACAATATTAAAAAGGGGGTGAGGGCGTGAAAAGGATCCTGGCCGGGATGATGGCGGGGCTGCTGCTGGCTCTGGCCGCCTGCGGAGGGAGCGGCGAGGCGGCGCCGCAGACGGAAGAGAGCGACACAGCCGATTTCCCCGCCCTCGTGGAGGTGGAAACGCCGACTCCGAGTCCGGAGCCGAGCTCCGAGCCTGTGCCGACGCCCGCCTCGTCGCCGGAGGTCCGCAGGATCGAGCCCCCGGACAGCGAGCTGGTCTGCGTGACGGACTGGATCCCGGCGCTGATCGTGGAGCTGCGCTACGCCTCGCCGGACAACTTCACGGGACAGACGATCTATGATTTTTCTGACGCCTGGCTGCGCTACGGCACGGTAAAGAAGCTGCGGAAGGCGCAGGACGCGCTGGCGGCGGAGGGCTGCGGCCTGAAGATCTGGGACGCCTACCGTCCCGCCGAAGCCCAGTTCAGGCTTTGGGAGGCCGTGCCCGACGGGAGATACGTGGCGAACCCCTATACCGGCCATTCCTCCCACGCCAACGGGGGCACCGTGGACCTGACGCTGGTGCGGCCGGACGGCTCGCCCGTGGAGATGCCCACCGGCTTTGACGATTTCTCCCCGCTGGCGGACAGGGACTACAGCGACGTGTCCGAGACGGCGGGGCGGCACGCAAGGCTTCTGGAGCGGACCATGGAAGAGGCGGGCTTCGTGCCCTATGCCGGGGAGTGGTGGCACTTTTCGGACGCGGAGCCCTATCCCTATGAGGATCTGGAGCGCCTGCCGTTCCCGCTGAACCGGCAGACCGTCTTTGAGCCGGACTGCGAGGAGACCCTCTCCCTGCTGGCCGCGCCGGAGGCCGGGGCCGAGGTCCTGGCGCTGATCGCCCGGGGAACGTCGTTTTCCGTCCTGGGCTGGGCGGGGGACTACGCCCGGATCCAGGTGCAGGACCGGCAGGGCTACGTGGCAATAAGCGGGATCCGGCTGAAAGCGCCCTGAGGAAGGAAGCATACAAAGAAAAATCCTGCAGACTTTCATCGACAGGGTTTTCGCTTTATGAAGCGGGTACGAAGAGACGGATCAGCGGTTTTGACAGACGGATTCGATCACTCGCGGCGATCCTTATTTGTCTTCAAGCAACAAGCCCGGTGCGGTGGCATAATGCTGCAATGAGGACGCTATACTGCCGCCGCAGCGATCGAACGCGTAGAATATCCTTAAAAAAGCACGGCGATAATCATAATGGATCGTTGCGAAATCTTTTGTATTTCCAAAGAGTGAGAGAGGACGTTCGGGATGCGTTCTCTCATACAATTCCACAAGTTTTTTGCTGATCTGTACTGCTTCGTCAAATTCGCGTGCTGTCAGAAAATACTTGCAGCTGATATATTCAACGGCTCCTTCTTCAAACCAGGCGCCGCCGTTTTCATATGCTTCATCTGAAAATATATCACTGTGGTGAGCAAGCTCGTGTCCAATGATTTGAAGCAGATGGTGATCGTTTGTTGACGTCTCATAATAAGCCCGTATCTCATTTACCTGCGCATCCGTCTCGTAACGATCTAACTGGCGAAGATACAAACGCTTCCAAGTATCAAGCTCCGGCGTAAAAACAATACGGTAATCGTTGGTATACGCAGGGATAGGGATATCACTGATCTGTTCGGTTGCGGTTTTCGCGCTCGCTAGAACAATGCAGCGGGGAAGATCCTTTACCTGATAGCTGCTTACAAGAAAATCAATGTAATCTGAAATGACATCTTTATATTGTCTTGAAAACCGCGAGAAATCTTCAAACTCGCGGTGGTTTTGAACGGCAAAAATATACTCCATACGATGCTCCTCAAGTACAGAAGGATTCGGGAATTCATACGTTTCAGGCCTTTGAAAGAACCGTTTCTTTTAGATTATCACCAGCCGTATTATACCGGAAAACGTCCGATTTCACAACAATAATTCATGTTTCAGTCTTTAGTATTCATTGACAAAACCCTCTCGTTGTATGATGATTACTGAATACTTAATGCGTGAGAATGAATGATACAAAGCGAAAATCCTGCCGACTTTCATCGACAGGATTTTCGCTTTATGAAGCGGGTACGAAAAGACGGAGCAGCGGTTTTGACAGATGGAGCCAAACGCATGGGGAAGATTCAGTCGCTCTTTTGCTCTGCCATGTATTTTTTGATCGCCTCGATGTCTGTAAGATCCTTTTCTCTGCCGAGCGATTCTTTCATCATGACAAGACCCTTGCATGAGATGACCGGAAGACCTTCCCACATTTCAATGCGGTCATAGAGCCAGCCTTCAAACAGCTCAACGTCTTTGCCGATCGCAATCCGTCTGCTGCCGTCCGTCAGACGTTCGACAGGATAACCGTCTGCTTCAAGACGGTCAGCCAGCGTTTTGCTGCAGCCGAGATCAATATCCCGGGTCTGCTCCCTGATCCCGTAGAGCACCATTGCGCCTCCGGCAACGACCCAATATTCCTCTTTGGGAAGCCCGATCTCTTGCAGCTTCTGTACGATCTCTTGCTTGTTCATTCTGAATAATATCCTTTGCGGTGTTGATGGAAGCGATCAGGAGCCAATTCATCTCCGGACGATCGTTCGGCATGGAAGCGCCACGTTTTCACCCGGATCATAGTCCTGATCGGGCTCGAGCAAAACAGCGGTTCATTGGCGGAAACGGCTGGCCGAAGTGTTATTCTTCGTCAGCATAAATGAGCTCGCTAAATAGAAAAAGATAACGGAGAATAGTGAATCGTACAGAAACGCCGCAATGCTGCGTTTTCTCTATTCGATCTTATCTGTTCTCCATTATCTCCTATCTTAGCCGCGTCAGCGGCGCTTTGTGGTGGAGACGGAGGGATTCGAACCCTTGACCTTACGGATGCGAACCGTACGCTCTCCCAAGCGGGCCGGGAATATTGCCTCAAACTTGTTAGGAATATAGCATGATTTAATGAAAAAGGAACAAATGAGATGAATTTGTTTTCTCCCGTTCGGTACGCAGGATGAGAGGGTGTTTTCTCAATCTCTGCCAGCAGGGTAGTATCTCACGCGCCCGTTCATCTGGGTACATCCGTAAAAACAAAGGATAACAAAAGGCCGTTTTTACGTTCATTCGTGAAAGCGGCCTTTTTCGTTGCCCGAAATGTGTCTCACGGTGAAACACATTCCCTCAAACTAAATAATCTTCGCCAAACAATACACGCAGATAATCCTGACGGGCATCTATGATTCTGGCAACGAATACAGTTTCATTTTCAATTTTGTACAGGGCAATTTGTTTTCCGCACAAGAGCATCCGCAGCTCTGTTTGAAGGCCCGTGAGGGCTTCAATGGACGGCCCTTGTTCCGGATAACGCCCCAGCTCACGAAGATCTTTCAAAATGCTGCCGACGATCCTGTTTGCGGCGCTCCGGTTCTTCAATTCCGTGGAGATATACTGCTTGATCTGCGATAAGTCCCTCGCAGCCTCCGGGGATATGAAAACCTTATTCATTCTCTGACCCAAGCTGCGCCGATACCTCGTCGAGCGTCAGCCAACCTTCCTTTTCCGCAGAGTCCCAGCCCTTTTGAGCCTCATCCAAAAGACGGCGCATCGCTTTTGCCCTCATAAATTCAGCATTTTCAGGGGAGGCCAGAAACGGCAAACCGTTGTCATTGAGGGATTGCTGGATGAAGATATTGACGGCATCGGTAAAAGAAAGACCCTGGCTTGCGTAGACAGCTTCCACGCGGCGCTTGACTTCGGGATTGATCCTCATTTGAAAGGTTGCAGTCTTGGGGGCAGTTACAACATTAATGTTCCGATCCATGGTCATCAACTCCTTGCCGATATTATAGCCCGTCAAAGGTGAATTGTCAATACGTTGTAATTACATTGTGCGACAGAATTGGAAGACAGATTGTTTCTAATCTTCCAAAAGCAAAAGGCTCCCACCTTGCGGTGAGAGTCTTTTTTCTTTGGTGGAGACGGAGGGATTCGAACCCTTGACCTTACGGATGCGAACCGTACGCTCTCCCAGCTGAGCTACGCCCCCATTTGTAACAGCTCTACCATTATAGCACACTTTTTTCGTTTGTAAAGAAAAACTTCTGCTATTTTTCAAGAATCCGCCGTAGGATAGGGACAAAAAGGTTGACAGGGCCGTATCCTTTGATTATATTACAGCATGGATTGGAGTGTGCCCATGAAACGACTGCTTTGCATCCTCCTGCTGCTGGCCCTGGCCCTGAGCCTCGCCGCCTGCGGCGCGGAGGAAACAACCGAAAACGAAGAGCGGGACCTGGTGATCGTGACCACGGTGTTTCCCGCCTATGACTTTGCCCGCCGGATCGCCGGAGAGCGGGCCTCGGTGCTGCTGCTGGTGCCCCCGGGGGCCGAGTCCCACAGCTTCGAGCCCACGGCGAAGGATATCCTGCGCATCCAGAGCTGCACCCTGTTTTTCTGCAACGGGGGCGAGTCCGAGGCCTGGGTGGAGGAGCTGCTGGAGGATCAGGAGCTGGAGACCCTGGTGATGCTGGACTGCGTGGAGGCCCTGGAGGAAGAACACAAGGAGGGCATGCAGCAGATCCGCGAGCATGAGCACGAGCACGGGGACCACGACCACGAGGACCACGAGGACCACGAGGAGGAAGAGGGGCCGGAGTACGACGAGCACGTCTGGACCTCGCCGGTGAACGCGATGTGCATCTGCGAGGCTCTGTGCGAGCGGCTCTGCGAGCTGGACCCGGAGGGCGCGGCGCTTTACCGGGCGAATCTGGCCTCCTACCGGGCGGAACTGGAGGACCTGGACGCCGCCTTTCGTCAGGCGGTGGAGCAGGGGAGCCTTCGCACGGTGGTTTTCGCCGACCGTTTCCCGGTGCGCTACTTCGTGGAGGAGTACGGGCTGGACTATTTCGCGGCCTTCCCCGGTTGCGCGGACGATACCGAGCCCTCGGCCCGGACCGTGGCCTTCCTCATCGACAAGGTGCGGCAGGAGGGGATCCCCGCGGTGTTTTATATCGAGTTTTCCAATGAGAAGATGGCGGACGTGATCTGCGAGGACACGGGCTGCCGCAAGCTGCTGTTCCACTCCTGCCACACGGTATCGAAGGCGGAGCTGGAGGGCGGCGTGAGCTATCTGCAACTGATGTGGGGCAATGTGGACGCCCTGAAGGAGGCCCTGGGCTGATGGCGATACTGACATGTAAGGATCTTGCCTTTTCCTATGACGGCAGCACCGTGCTGGAGGGCGTGAATTTCAGCCTCAAGGCGGGGAACTATCTCTGCATCGTGGGCGAGAACGGCTCCGGCAAGTCCACGCTGATGAAGGGCCTGCTGGGCCTGAAAGCCCCGGACAGGGGCAGCATCGAGTTCGGCGAGGGGCTTAAAAGCACGGAGATCGGCTATCTGCCCCAGCAGACCCAGCTGCAGCGGGATTTCCCCGCCAGCGTCCGGGAAGTGGTGCTCTCCGGCTGCCTCAATTCCCTGGGCAGACGCCTGCACTACAACGCCGAGGATAAAAAGCGCGCCGCCTTCAACATGGAGCGCATGGGCATCGAGGACCTGGGGGACAAGAGCTATCAGGCCCTCTCCGGCGGACAGCAGCAGCGGGTGCTGCTGGCCCGGGCCCTCTGCGCCACCAAGAAAATGTTGCTGCTGGACGAACCGGTCACCGGCCTGGACCCCATCGCCACCGGGGAGATGTATAACCTCATCAAGCTGGTGAACCTCTGCGACAATATCACGGTCATCATGGTCTCCCACGATATCCACGCGGCGGCCCGCTACGCCACCCACATCCTGCACCTGGGGCAGAAGCAGCTCTTCTTCGGCACCTCCGGGCAGTATCGGGAGAGCGACCTGGCCCGGCGCTTTTTGGGAGGGAATCGGCTATGAGCGAATTCTTCCACATGTTTTCCTTCCACTTCATGCAGCGGGCGCTGCTGGTGGGGGGCCTCATCAGCCTCTGCGCGGCGCTGCTGGGCGTGTCCCTGGTGCTCAAGCGCTATTCCATGATCGGCGACGGGCTGAGCCACGTGGGCTTCGGCGCCCTGGCCATCGCCTCGGCCCTGCACGTAGCGCCCCTGGCCGTGGCCGTGCCCGTGGTGGTGGTCACCGCCATCCTGCTGCTGCGTCTGAGCCAGAACAGCAAGATCAAGGGCGACGCCATGATTGCCATCATCTCCAGCTCGGCCCTGGCCATCGGCGTGATCTGCGTATCCGTGACCACGGGGATGAACACCGAGGTCTCCAGCTACATGTTCGGCAGCATCCTCTCCCTCAGCCGCTCCGACGCGATCCTCAGCGCCATCCTGTCCGCGGCGGTGCTGCTGCTCTTCGTGCTCTTCTACCCCCGGCTTTTCGCCGTGACCTTTGACGAGACCTTTGCCAAAGCCACCGGCACCCGGGCGGAGCTCTACAACAGCCTGCTGGCGGTGCTGACGGCCATCACCGTGGTGCTGGGCATGCGCATGATGGGCGCCCTGCTCATCTCCAGCCTCATCATCTTCCCGGCCCTGTCGTCCATGCGGGTCTGCCGCAGCTTCAAGGCCGTGGTGCTCTGCGCCGCCGGGATCTCCCTGGGCTGCTTTATTATCGGCACCCTCGCCTCCTACCTGCTGGAGACCCCCAC
This sequence comes from Oscillospiraceae bacterium, assembly GCA_902775355.1. Lineage (GTDB taxonomy): Bacteria > Bacillota > Clostridia > Oscillospirales > Oscillospiraceae > Limivicinus. Next base: position 22,953 of record CACYLY010000003.1, on the reverse strand, counting down.
CGGCGCCAGCATCGTGGCGGCGAATCTGCTGTGCTTCTGCGCCTGCTGCCTGATCGGAAAGAAATAACAGGGATCAACAATCGCATCATGGGAATAGTATTAGCACTCCGAATTAAGGAGTGCTAATATTCATATTCTGTTCATATTTATTGCTATATTTATTCATAATTGTTTGGTACTTTATATACAGAACGAAACGAAAGAAATGAATGTTTCGCCGAAATAAATGTGTTAATAAATTTTGGAGGTAATAGATATGTTCGAACTGATTCCTTTCACCACCCGTCATGTGAATGCTTACGATCCTTTCCGGGCCTTTGACGAGCTGCAGCGCAGCTTCTTCAACGAGCGGCCGACCCTGGGCTTCCGCACCGACGTCATCGACACCGGCGACGCCTATAAGCTGGACGCGGAGCTGCCCGGCTTCAAGAAGGAAGACATCAGCATCGATGTGGAGAATGATTGCCTGACCATCAGCGTGGAGCGCAAGGTCGAGGACGAGGACAAGCGGCCCAACTACGTCAAGCGGGAGCGGGTCTACGGCTCCTTCAGCCGCAGCTTCGACGTGTCCGGCATCAACGTGGAGGGCATCGAGGCCGCGTACAAGGACGGCATCCTGACCCTGACCATGCCCAAGAAGGTGGAGCAGAAGCCCGCGCGCTGCAAGCTGGAGATCAAGTGATTCGTTCGTAGTTCGCAGAAGCGCCCCCGGGAGGCTCTCCCGGGGGCGCATTTTGTGTCAAGTTTTGTGATCGTTGTAGAATTCGATCGGATCGGGATATCCACCCTCGACGACGATGGTCGAACCGTACCAAAGGGTACTGTACGCTTCTCCGCTGGTCAGGATCAGGCGAACCTCATATCCGTATTGTGTCTTTTCCAGGGTATTATCCGCAACATAGCTGTCCCGGATGAACCAGAGCGTGCCCTTGGCGCGGCCGGAGACATCAACAGAAGAAAAAGGAGAATAGATGGCATTGAATCCGGGGGCGAAAATGATAGAGCCGTCAGCGCATTCGATCGCAACGTCCTCGCCGTCGATATAGACAAGGCCCTGCGCATAATACAGATTGGGATAAAAGAAGACGGGCCAGTATGGATCCGGTTCGCCCCATTCGTCTGTGGCCACACCTACTTGGATGGGATCGCCGATGATATCCTTCACGTTTTCGCCGCTGAGCTCTATGGAGACGTATTTCTTCGCCCTGGCGGCATCCAGATCCTCCGCCTTCACACACGCGAGGGACGAGTCCGCGGAGTCAACGCGGATTTTGGTGAAGCCGTCCTCCTCAAAAATGACATAGCGCTCCCCGCCGATAACCAGTGTGCCGGCGGCGGGATCACAGGACCAATCGCCGGTAAAGTTGTTCACAACATACTCCCCGCCTGCGCGGAGTTCAAAACGAGAGTCGTACAGGGGATATTCCATCACCCATGTCCCCACAAAGGGCTCCATCTCCGTGAGCAGGGCCGCTTCCGCGTCGTCGGCCGCCTGCTTTGCCGCCGCTTCGTCATAGACCAGGCGGGCGGCCTGCAGGATGGCAAGGTTGCGCACCTGCGCCTGTTCCTCTGGCGTGAGGGCGGCGTAGGCCGCCTCGGCCGCCTCCAGAGCGTCCTTGCTGTCCAGGCTGATCTCTCCCAGGGCGTCGATCTGTTTCTCCACCAGAGCGGCGGGGCCGGGCGTGGGCTCCGGCGTGGGTTCCGGCGTTGGTGTTTCGGCTTGCGTTCCCGTCTCCCCGCAGGCGCAGAGTGCAATGAGCATCCCCAGCGCCATCAGCAGCGCGATCCATCGTTTCATCGGATATCCTCCTTTTTTACAGGGCCTCCGCCCGTCAATATTTTGCATTATAGCATATCCCCGAACTTCTGACAAGATTTCCCTTGCCTTGACCCTTGCTTCGTGTTAGGATTCAGAAAGAGGTGAGAGCATGATTTTCGATACCCACGCCCATTACGATTCCGGCGCCTTCAACGCCGACCGTTATGAGACCCTGGAGGCTGTCCACGCCGCCGGGGTGGGCCTGATCCTGGACCCGGGCTGCGACGTGCGCAGCAGCCGCATGGCCATTGAGCTGGCCGAGCGCTATCCCTTCGTCTATGCCGCGGTGGGCATCCACCCGGAGGACATGGACAAGTATGACCTGGAGGCCTACGCCGAGATCTGCGAGCTGGCCCGGCATCCCCGCTGCGCGGCCATCGGCGAGGTGGGCCTGGACTACTACTGGGACGCCAGCCACAAGGAGGAGCAGAAGGCCCTCTTCCGGCAGCAGGTGGAGCTGGCAATAGACTTATGTAAACCGATCATCGTCCATGACCGGGAGGCTCACCAGGACTGTCTGGAGATCGTGCGGGACTATCCGGAGGCCCGGGGCGTGTTCCACTGCTATTCCGGCAGCGCGGAGATGGCCCAGGAGCTCTTGAAGCGGGGCTGGTTCCTGGGCTTTGACGGGCCTATCACCTACAAGAACGCCCGCAAGGCCCTGGAGGTGCTGGAGATCTGTCCTTTGGACCGCATTGTCATCGAGACGGACAGCCCCTATCTGAGCCCGGTGCCCATGCGGGGCAAGCGCAACGACTCCCGGAATCTCCGCTATGTGATCGAGAAGATCGCGGAGATCAAGGGCCTGACGGTTGAGGAGACGGAGCGGCTCACCTGGGAAAACGGCAAGCGGCTCTTCGGCATCGACTGAACAGAAAAACACTCCGTTTTGCCGCTGCAAACACAAACAAAAAGCTTGGAAAAGGAATTCCTTCTCCAAGCTTTTTAAATTCTTGGGAATCAGCCGTACTGGGCGTAGACGTCGGAATAGTCCCGGCCCTCGCTGTCCGGCACATAGCTGCCGTCGAGCTTGGACAACACCCGCTTGTAGGCGTCGCTGCCCTCCGTGTAGGGGGTGGGGCGATAGTCGTTGTAGTTGTCGCCGGAGTAGTTGTCTTTCACCGGGCGGCTGGACACGCAGCAGGGGATCGCGGTGTAGCCCGCGGTGCGGACGCTGCCGTCGCTGCCGCGAAGCACACGGACCTGGATAATAGCGGTGTCCATATCCGTGGGAGCGGTGCTGCCGCCGAAGACCCAGTTGCCCATGCTGTAGAGGATCAGGCCTCCATTGTATTCCTCCACCGGCTGCAGGCAGTGGGAGTGGGAGCCGTAGATCAGGTCGGCGCCGGCATCGATGCAGCGGTGGGCGATGTCGATCTGCCCGTCGGTGGGCTTATAGACCAGCTCCCGGCCCCAGTGCAGGATGCAGACCACATAGTCCGCGCCCCCGGCCTTGAGCTGCTTCACCGCCGCGACAGCCGGCTCCGGGTCGATCTCCAGAAAACCGCCGTTGTTCTTGCCCGTGGCGCAGTAGATCCCGACGCACAGCCCGCTCTCAGTGGTGAAGATCCGGCTCTCCCCGTCCTTCCCGTAGGGGAACTCCGCCGTGTCCAGCGCGATGTAGGTGAATTCCCGCCCGCCGGTGCCGAAATCCTCAATGTGGTTGTTGGCGGTGGTGACGAAATCCACGCCGCCCTGCTTCAGGATCTCGACGTACGCGGTCGGCGCAAGGAAGGAAAACTGCTCAAGGGAGGAAAACCGCGTGTCGGACAGCACGCACTCCAGATTCGCCAGGGTCAGATCGTCGTCGATAAAGTAGTCCCGGGTGAAAGCAAAGGGGTAGCTGTAATCGCTCTGGATGTGATACTCGATGGAGCGGTGCTCGGTGGGGTCGATGAACTGGGGAGAGGCCAGGGTGCAGTCCCCCACGATGGAGATCACATACTCCTTTTCATCCGCGGCAGGGGCGGGCGTCTCCACCGGGGCCTGGGCGGGCGTCACCTCGGCAGGTTGCGTCTGCGCCGCGGGGACATATTCGCCCCAGATGCGGTTGACCTGGACCCGGCGGATGATCATGACCGTCAGCAGCAGGACAAGGGCGGCGACAAAAGCGAGAGAAGAGGGTTTTTTGATCCATGCTTTCATAGAAGAATCTCCTCGAAAAGAGAAAAGATTTGCAATAACTCAACTATTATACCCGAAGCCTGTCGAAAAGGCAACAGAAAAAACCGCTGCGAGCATCGCAGCGGTTTTCCGTATGTATAACAGACTCATCCGTAGCTGTTGCGCCAGCCGGAATAGTCCACATTGCCGTCGGGCCCGTCGTAGGTGCCCAGGATCTTGCTCATGGCCCGGTCGTAGAACTCACTGCCCGGCTCGTAGGGCGTGGGGCAGTAGTCGTTGTAAGCGTAGCCGGTGTAACCCTCCAGCACCGGGCGGCTGGACACGCAGCAGGGGATGATGCCGCAGCTCTCGTTGGAGATGCTGCCGTCCGGGGCCCGCTTGATCACGATCTGGAAAATGGCAGTGTCCATGTCCGAGGGGCCGGAGCTGCCGCCGAAGGACCAGTTGCCGATGCTGTAGAGGATGAAGGCGCCGTCGTACTCCTCAAAGGGCTGCAGACAGTGGGAGTGGCTGCCGTAGATGAAGTCGGCGCCGGCGTCCACACAGGCGTGGGCCAGGTCGATCTGAACCTGCTTGGGGTGGTAGACCAGCTCGTCCTGCCCCCAGTGGAACATGCAGATGATGTACTCCGCCCCGTCTGCCTTCAGCTGCTCGATGGCGGCCACGCAGTCCTCCTGCCGGGGATAGTAGCCGTGATAGTCGCAGTAGATCCCGACCTTGATGCCGTTGGGAGTGGTGAGGATCTGGGCCTGGCCCTCGGTGCCGTAGGGGACGCCCTCGGCCTCCAGAGCGGCGCAGGTGTCCTCGATGCCCTGGCGGCCATAGTCCGCGGTGTGGTTGTTGGCGGTGGTCACAAAGTCCACCCCGCCGGCGGTGAGGATCTTCGCGTAGGACGCGGGGGCTTTGAAGTGAAACAGGGAGGAGGAATAGAGCGAATTGTCCGAGAGAGTGCACTCCAGGTTGGCGACGGTCAGTTCGTCCTCGTCAAAGTACTGGATCGTGTTGTGGAAGGGATAGGCATAATCCTCGCCCATCTTGCCGGTAAAGGAGGCCGGGTCCCGGGGGGACAGATTCTGGTGGGAATAGAGGGTGCAGTCCCCGATGGCGGAGATGGTGAAGAACTCCGGGGTGGGTTCCGGCGTTGGCGTCGGGGTGGGTTTTGGCGTAGGCGCCGGCGTGGGCTCCAGGGTCGGGGCGGCCTCCCAGACGGGGACCGGCGCCTCGGAGGGAGCGGCCTCCGCCGGGGCGGGGGAAGCGGCGGGGTTCTCCGCCGGAGCGGGAGAGGGGCTGGGAAGGACGGGGGCGCGGGGCTTGACCGTCTGCAGCGCCAAGGTCGGAGAGCGAAGCGCTCCGGCCAGATCCAGCCGCACGGTGGTGGTGAGGGCCAGAGACAGCAGCAGGATCAGCAGAGTCAGGATCTGGAGCGTTTTCTTCATGGCCTCACCTCGTTACAGGAGCCGGCGGATCTCACCGCGGCAGCCGCCGATGCTGCCCTGCACCAGACCGCAGCCCAGCGCGCTGCAGTCCAGCTCATAGTCCGAAGCTTCCCGGCTCCGGTTGATCACCGCCAGATACACGCCGTTTTCGGCGGGCTCGCCGAAGATGTCCTTTTCTTCGGTGATCCAGCGAAGCACCAGCAGCAGGTCCCGGGACAGGGCCAGGAAACGGGCGTGGCCGGTGGACAGGGCGGCAGCGGAACTGCGAAGGGCGGCCAGGGCCGCGTAGTGCCCGAAGAGGTCCTGCCGTTCCTCCCGGAAGGGGAGGCGGTTGAAGGGATCGCCCACGCCGCACATGCCCTGTTCGTCTCCGTAATAGATGCTGGGGACGCCGGGCAGGGCGAACTGCAGCACCGCGCAGAGCTTCTCCAGCTCCACGGCCTGCTCCAGCGCCTCTTCGGAGAACTTGAGCTTCAGCTGATCCTCCCGGGAGAGGGTCTTGATCCAGACGTCGGTGGCCAGGGCCGAGCGCAGGCGCTCCACGTCGTGGGAGCCCAGCAGGTTCATCAGAGAGTAGTAGAAGGGCAGGGGATAGTTGTGCTGCTGGGTGATCAGAAAGTCCCGCAGCTGATAGGCGCTGCTGCGGTGATGGGCAAAGTCCAGGACCGCGACGCGCAGGGGATAGTTCATCACCGAGTCCAGAGAGTAGCCCAGGGCGTAGTTGCGGCGGCTGCCGTAGCTCTCCTTGAGCACGGCGTCCTCCCACACCTCGCCCAGCACCACGGCGTCGGGCTTTTCCTCCTTGGCGGCCCGGCGGATCAGAGCCAGCACCTCGTCCGGCAGCTCATCCGCCACGTCCAGACGCCAGGCGGAGGCGCCCCGGCGCAGCCAACTGCGCACCACGCTGTTGGGTCCGGTGATCACAAAGTCCTGCCAGGCGGGGTTGGTCTCCTCCACCTCGGGCAGAGAGTCAAAGCCCCACCAGCAGCGGTACTGATCGGGGAAGCGCTTGAAATCGTACCAGGGATAATAGGGGGAATCCTTGCCCTGACAGGCGCCCTTTTCCGGATAGTGGCCGTAGCGGTTGAAGTAGACGCTGTCGTCCCCGGTGTGGGAATAGACCCCGTCCAGCATCACCCGGATGCCCAGGGCGCCGGCGGCTTCGCACAGCTCGGTCAGGTCCTCGTTGCTGCCCAGGATCGGGTCTACCTTCAGATAGTCCGAGGTATCATAGCGGTGGTTGGAGCGGGCCTCGCCGATGGGGTTCAGATACAGGCAGCTGATCCCCAGCTTTTTGAGATAGGGGAGCTTTTCCCGAATGCCTTTCAAGGTGCCGCCGTAGAAATCGTCCGGCGTATAGGACTTCTCAAAGGGCCGGGGCTTCCAGCGGGGCGCTTCCTCAAGGCTCCCGTGGAGCTCGGCCTGCTGGCCCAGGGCCCGGTGATAACGGACGCCGGCCTGGGCGGTACCGTCCTCCGAAAAGGCGAAACGGTCCGGGAAGATCTGGTACATCACGCTCCGGCGGAACCAGGCCGGGGTCTCGAAATCCTTTTTATAGACCGTCAGGCGGAAGCCCGGTTCCTCGCCGGTGCACAGCCGGCTGTGGAAGCCGCCGACGTCCGCGCAGAGCCAGTGGGTCCCGTCCGGCGTCAGGAGCCGGAAACGGTACCACAGGGCCTGGGCCTTGTCCGGCAGGCGGAAGGTGACGGCGAAGCCCTTCTCCGCGGGGACCATGGGGATCTCCCGGCGGAAGCCGTCCCCGTACAGGATCAGGTCCGCCCGGATGGCCTTGCCGGCCAGCACCTTCAGGCGCAGCGTGAGCACCGAGCCCTCGGGCTGCGCGCCGCGGGGAGAGCGATAAAAGCTGTCCGTGCTGTTGTGGCGGGCAGCCAGGCTGCTGGCGCTGGTGCTGCGGAGGATGTTGATGATATGAGCGGTGCGGGGCTGCAGGGGATAGACCTGGGCCGCGTCCACGCCGGAGCAGCGCAGATCGCCGCAGCAGGCGGCGGCCACCTGAAAGGCCCGGCTCATGGAAAAGCCGCAGTCGTCCATCAGCAGGCGCACCAGCTCCGGGGCCGTAAAGGGGTTGGAGGGAGAGTAAAAGCATTCGTCCAGCCGGTCCAGAGGCAGGCCCCGGGACGCGCAGTCCCGCGCCGCGGCGTAAACCGCGGCGGCGCCCTGGAAGTAGAGCATGGTGACGGCGGGGCACTCCGGCGAGTTCAGCAGCCGGACCAGGTCCACGTCTCCGCCCACGGCACGCCAGACGCCGTCTTTACAGACGGCGTCCACGCTTTTGCGGCCCTCGTAGTGCACGGCCAGGGTGTAGTCCTCCGACCAGTGCTCCCGATAAATGCCGCCGAAATAGAGAATCATGCGCTTGAGGGCTTCCTCCCCCGAGGGGGAGCGGCCGCGGCAGATCACAGCATCCATACGTAGAGCTTGGCGTACTCCTCGGCGGAGCGGTCAAAGCCGAAATCGCAGTCCATGGCGCTGCGGATCAGATTGTTCATGACCTCCGGCTTCCGGTAGCAGTCCAGCGCCTTGCGGATGGCGTCCCGCAGCTCCCAGGCGTCGTAATTGGCAAAGGAGAAGCCGTTGCCCTCGCCGGTGTACTGGTTGTAGGGCAAGACGGTATCTTTCAGACCGCCGGTCTCCCGCACGATGGGCAGGGTGCCGTAGCGCATGGCGATCATCTGGCTCAGGCCGCAGGGCTCAAAGCGGGAGGGCATGATGAGAAAATCGCTGCCGGCGTAGACCAGGTGGCTCAGAGGCTCGCTGTACCCGATGTAGGCGCAGAGTCTGCCCCGATAGCGGTACTCCGCGGCCCGCATGAAGTTTTCAAAGCGCTCGTCGCCGGTGCCCAGAAGCATGAACTGCATGTCCTCCCGGCTCATCAGGTCGTCCAGCACGCAGGCCACCAGATCAAAGCCCTTCTGCTCGGTCATGCGGGTGACCATGGAGAAGATCGGCACGTCGGGCCGGATGTCCAGCCCCATCTTCTCCTGCAGGGCGGCCTTGCACAGAGCTTTGCCCTTGCGGTGGCCCTTGTCGAAGTGGACGGGCAGCTCGGGGTCGTGGTAGGGATTGAAGACTTCCTTGTCGATGCCGTTGATGATGCCGGACAGCTGCGCGTGGCGGGCGTTCAGAATGCCCTCCAGGCCCTCGGCGTAATAGGGCATCTTGATCTCCTCGGCATAGCTGGGGCTCACGGTGTTGATCCGGTCGGCGAAGACCAGGCCGCCCTTCATGAAGTTGGCGCAGCCGTTGAGCTCCATGAACTCCGGGGTGTAATACCGGCTGTCCACGCCCAGCAGATCCTGGACCCGGTCAAAGCCGCACTTGCCCTGGAAAGCGATATTGTGGATGGTCAGCAGGTACTTGAGATGCTCCTGCATGCCGCCCTGATACTGGGTCTTGCCCAGCATGGGGATCATGGCGGTGTGCCAGTCGTTGCAGTGGACCACATCGGGCGTGAAGTCCAGATTGGGGATGGCGTCCAGCACCGAGCGGGTGAAGAAGGCGTACTGCTCCAGCTCCGCGTCCCCGCCGCGATAGATCTTGTCCCCGAAGTAGTGCTCATTGTCCACCAGATAGATGATGACGCCGTCCAGCACCAGCTTTTCGATGCCCACATACTCGCTGCGCCAGCCCAGGCGGGCGTAGAAGGTGAACATGTGCTCCACCCGGTCGGCGTACTTGTCCTTGATGACCCGGTGGTAGGGAGTGATGACCCGGGCGTCCATGCCCAGCTTTTTCAGGGATTTGGGGAGGGTGCCCACCACGTCGGCCAGGCCCCCGGTCTTGGACAGGGGGGCGCACTCGGCGGAGGCCAGCAGGATCTTGGGCATCTGGCTGCGGCCATGCTCTTTCAGAAGCTCACGAAACTCTTTTTTCATATGTACACTCCATTCAGAATAATTACTTGTTCTTTCTGGGCTTGTAGCGGAAGAAGACCGTGGACATGGGCGGCAGGGTGATAAAGGCGGAGTACTGCATGTCCAGGAAGCCCTGCTTGTGGGCGTGGATCAGCGGCGCGTTTTTCACGCCGGTGCCGCCGTACTGCTCATCGTCGCTGTTCAAGATCTCATGGAGGCTGCCGTTCATAGGCAGGCCGATCTGGAAATTGTCATAACGCACGGGGGTGAAGTTGGACACGCAGACGACATAGCTGTTGTCCGCCTCGGCCGAGCGCAGGAAAGCGATGGAGCTGCGGCCGCCGTCGTCCACATTCAGCCAGCGGAAGCCGTCCCAAGAGCGGTCCACCGCGTAGAGAGCGGGCGTTTCCGTGTAGAGATGATTCAGGGCGCGCATGTACTGGCGCAGCTGCTCGTGCTTGCGGAAGCCCAGCAGCAGCCAGTCCAGCCCCTGCTGCCAGTTCCACTCGATGAACTGGCCGAACTCGCTGCCCATGAAGGTCAGCTTCTTGCCGGGATGGCCGAACTGATAGCCGTAAAGGGCCCGCAGGGAGGCGAACTTCTGCTCGTAGTCGCCGCTCATCTTGTTGATCATGGAGTACTTGCCGTGGACCACCTCGTCGTGGGAATAGGCCAGGACAAAGTTCTCCGAGAAGGCGTACATCATGGAGAAGGTGAGCTTGTTGTGGTGATAGTTGCGGTAGATGGGGTCCAGCTGCATGTACTCAATGGTGTCGTGCATGAAGCCCATGTCCCACTTCAGGCAGAAGCCCACGCCGCCCACCTCGGGGGGCGCGGTGATCAGCGGGAAGGCGGTGGATTCCTCCGCGATGGTGACGGCGCCGGCGTAGGTGGAGAGCACGGCGCTGTTCATCTTCCGCAGGAAGCGGAGTGCGTGCAGGTTGGTGCTGCCGCCCTCCTCGTTGGGGGTGAAATCCCCGTCCCGCCGGCCGTAGTTCAAGTAGAGCATGGAACTCACGGCGTCCACCCGGATGCCGTCGATATGGAAGACCTCAAAGAACTTGCAGGCGGAGGAGACCAGGAAGCTCTGGACCTGGGTGCTGGCGTAGTCGAAGATCAGGGTGCCCCATTCGGGGTGCTCCGCCATGCGCCGCTCCTTGCACTCGTAAAGCGGGGTGCCGTCAAAATTGGCCAGGCCGTGCTCGTCCCTGGGGAAGTGGGCGGGGACCCAGTCCATGATCACGCCCAGACCCGCCCGGTGCAGCGTGTCCACAAAATACTTGAAATCGTCCGGATTGCCGTAGCGGCTGGTGGGGGCGTAGTAGCCCGTGACCTGATAGCCCCAGGACCCGTCAAAGGGATACTCGGTGACGGGCATCAGCTCCACGTGGGTGTAGCCCATATCCGAGCAGTAGCCCGCCAGCGCGTCGGCCAGGTTCCGGTAGTTGACGCCGCCCTCCAGGTCCTGCCAGGAGCCGGGATGGACCTCGTAGATGCTCATGGGGCTGGTCATGAAATTGCGGTGGGCGCGGGCGTTGATGTAATCTGCGTCGCCCCAGGGATAGTCCTCCCGGCACCAGACCATGGAAGCGCTCTGGTTCCGGGTCTGGGACATGGCGGCAAAGGGATCCGATTTCAGGGTCCGGCGGCCGTCCCAGGCCTCGATGCAGTACTTGTAGCACTGGAGCTCCCAGATATTCTCCAGGAACACGCACCAGACGCCGCCCTCCAGCTTCTCCATGGGGGTGTCGTCCCAATGCCAGCTGTTGAAGTCGCCCACCAGGGTCACGCTCTTGGCGTTGGGGGCCCAGACCAGGAAGCGGTGCATCTGCAGCTCGGGGATGAAATGGCAGCCGAAGGCCAGCCAGGCCTTGCGGGCGTTGCCGGTGTTGAATAAATAGATGTCGTCTTTTGGAATGTAGGGAAGGAATCTCTCTTCCATCGTTCCAACCTCCTCTCCATTTCTTACCACCCCATATTATAGCGCCTTTTGCTCCCGATGGGAAGTATTATTTTTCCCGGCGCAGGAGAAAAAACAAAAAGGAAAGACCGTCTCGCAAGACGGCCTTTCCGTGAATGCTTTTTCGGGGGATCAGAGCTCGGCGATGACCTCGCACTCCAGCAGCACGTCCTTGGGAAGTCTGGCGACCTCCACGCAGGAGCGGGCGGGGAAGGGCTCGGTGAAGTACTGGGCGTAAATGGCGTTGATGGCGCCGAAGTCGTTCATGTTCTTGATGAAGACGGTGGTCTTCACGGTCTTGCTGAGGTCGGACCCGGCGGCCTTCAGCAGCTCGCCCAGGTTTTTGAAGACCTGGTGGGCCTGGGCCTCCAGCCCTTCGGCCAGGGCGCCGGTCTCGGGGATGATGGGGATCTGCCCGGAGGTGTAAACCAGATTGCCCACGATCTGGGCCTGGGAATAGGGACCGATGGCTGCGGGGGCTTTGTTGGTGGATACGGCTTTCATGTTGTGATCTCCTTTCATCTTTGGCTCCCCTGCCTAAGGGGAGCTGTCCGGCCAGAGGCCAGACTGAGGGGTATTCTCTGAATAATCAACGAAACAGGATCCTTCGCTGCGCTCAGGATGACAGCGGAGGGATCGCCGAGCGATGCTCGGCGCTACTAAAACCTAAAACCGAGCTCACTCCGACTCGATCTCCACCTCCACGCCGGTGGCGGAGATGGCGTCGATGCAGGCCTGGCCGTGTTCGGCGCCGCCCACCTCGCAGGTCACATGGACGCTGGTCTGGCCCGGGTTCAGCCGGCGATACAGCTGGTCGTGATAGATGGAGAGCACATTGGCGCGGCGCTCGGCCAGAATGTTCAGCAGCTGCACCAGGCTGCCTGGCTTGTCCGCCAGGGTGGCGACGAATTTCAGGCGCCGGTTGCGGGCCACCAGGCCCTGCTCGATGATGCTCTGCAGGAAGCTCACGTCCACGTTGCCGCCGGACATGAGGCAGACCACCCGCTTGCCCTTCACGTCGATCTTGCCGCTGAGGACGGCGGCCAGCGGGGTGGCGCCGGCGGGCTCCACGATCTGCTTGCAGCGCTCCATGAGCAGCAGGATGGCGTTGGCGATCTCCTTCTCGGAGACGGTGACCACCCCGGCGGCGTATTTGTTGATGAGATCCACAGTGATGTCCCCGGGGACCTTGACCGCGATGCCGTCGGCAATGGTGGCGGCGGTCTCGGTAGTGACCAAGCGCTTCTCCTGGAAGCTCAGGGCGATGGCCGGGGCGCCCTCGGCCTGGACGCCGTAGACCTTCACCCGGGGGTTCAGCAGGTTCGCGGCCACGGCCATGCCGGCCAGCAGCCCGCCGCCGCCGGCGGGGACGATGATGATGTCCGCCGTGGGCAGGTCGCCCAGGATCTCCAGCGCCAGAGTGCCCTGACCGGCGATGACCTCATAGTCGTTGTAGGGGTGCAGGAACTTGGCGCCCTCCTCCTTGCAGATGCGGAGGGCTTCGTTATAGGCGTCGTCATAGCAGGCGCCGGTGAGCACCACCTTGGCCCCGTAGCCCTCGGTGGCCTGGACCTTGGCGATGGGCGCGGCCTTGGGCATGACGATGGTGGCGGGGATGCCGAAGCGGCTGGAGGCGTAGGCCACGCCCTGGGCGTGGTTGCCCGCGGAGGAGGCCACCACCGGGCAGCGCTCGCCCCGCTCGATCATGCAGGCGATCTTGTTGGAGGCGCCGCGGATCTTGAAGGAGCCGGTCTTCTGCCGGTTTTCGCATTTCAGGTAGATCTGGCCGCCGGTGGCCTTGGAGAAGGTGGAGGACAGATCCAGCTCGGTATGGTGCAGGATGGGTTTGAGCCGCTCTGCCGCACGCTCAAAATCGGAAAGCGTCAATTCCATGTATATCCCTCCAGTTGGTAGAATGACCAAAAACGCTGTGTACATTGTAAAACAATTGGTATAGAATTTCAATGCGCAATCAAAAAAATCTTACCTGCTTCGCATAAGGCGCAGCCGCGCGCATAGAATGGGAGGAAACTTGGGAAAAGAGGGGAGCGCCATGAAACAAAGCCGCATCGGGATCCTGGGGGCCACGGGGGCCGTAGGCCGGGAAATGCTGCGGGTGATCGAGGAATACGAGCTGCCGGCGTCTGAGCTGCGCCTGCTGGCCAGCCGCCGCTCTGCGGGTGAGAGCCTGCCCTTCCGGGGCGGGGAGCTCCGGGTGGAGGAGACCACGGAGCAGAGCTTCGCGGGATTGGACTTCGTGCTGGGGGCGGTGGAGGCGGAACAGTCCCGCCGCTGGGCCCCGACGATCCGGGCGGCGGGGGCGGTGTACATCGACAACAGCTCCGCCTTTCGGCTGGATCCGGCGGTGCCGCTGGTGGTGCCGGAGGTCAACGGCGAGGACGCTTTTGCCCATCGGGGAATCGTCGCAAACCCCAACTGCTCCACGGTGATCAGTCTCATGGCCGCGGCGCCCATCCACCGGCTCTCGCCCATCGAGAGCATCACGGCCAGCACCTACCAGGCGGTGTCCGGCGCGGGGCAGGCGGGGCTTCGGGAGCTGGAGGAGCAGATGCGAGCCCTGGCGGCGGGGGAGAAGGTACGGGCGAAGGTCTTTCCCACCCAGATCGCCCTGAATGTGATCCCGGCCATCGGCGCATTTACGGAAAACGGCTATACCGACGAGGAGATGAAGCTCCAGAACGAAGGCCGGCGGATCCTCCACACGCCGGAACTGAAGGTCAGCTGCACCTGCGTGCGGGTGCCGGTGCTGCGCTCCCACTCCATCTCCCTGACGCTGCGCACCCGGGAGCGGGTGGAGCCGGAGGCGGCCCGAGAGGCCATTCGCGCCTTCCCCGGCGTTTGCCTGGCGGAGGACCTGGAGGGACGGGACTATCCCACGCCCCTGGACAGCAGCGGGGGAGACACGGTCTGGGTCGGGCGGCTCCGGGAGGATCTGACGGACCCGCGGGGGATCTGCCTCTGGTGCTGCGGCGACCAGCTGCGCAAGGGCGCCGCGGCCAACGCCGTGCAGATCCTGAAACTGCTGGCGGAAGCGGAATGAAGAAATGAAGAAATGAAGAAATGAAGACCCCTTCCGGCCTCGCCGCAAGCGGCTCGGCCACCTCCCCCGAAGGGGGAGGCAAGGCCGGGCGGTTCTCTTGCATCCCCCGGAGGGGGAGCCGAGATGCTCTCTTGCTTCCCCCTTGGGGGGGGAAGTCCCCAGTGCGCACACTGGGGGATAGGGGGAATTCCAATCCGTCGCGCAGCGACACCACTATTTCTTCATTTCTTCATTAGCGCAGCGTCTTCATTCCTTAATCAGCACAGCGTCTTCATTCCTTCATCAGCGCAGCGTCTTCATTTCTCCCGGATCGGGGGCGGTTTTGGACGAAAATCGCCCCTTTCTTTTTTATTTGATATATGTTATAATCCCTTTTACCGTACGCTTTTGGGAATAAATAGATTGTGCATCGAGTTATGGAAGAAGAAAAGAAAGTCAAAACCAAAGAAGAAAAAGCCTTCAGCAGAAAGCTGCTGTGGGGCTTTCTGAAGGGGAGCAAGCTGTTCTTCGTGATCAGCATGGTCTCCGCGGCGCTTGCTGCCCTGGCGGACATGATAAGCCCCCAGATCATCCGCATGGCGGTGGACAACGCCCTGGGCGGGAAGGAAGCCCGCCTCTCCGATTTCACCATGGGCATTGTGAACCGCTTCGGCGGCTTCGAATACCTGGGGGAGCACATCTGGATCATGGCCGTCGCCATCCTGATCGTGGCGGCGGTGAAGGTCGTGGCCCAGTACTGCTTCCGGGTCTTCAACACCAAGGGGGCCGAGACCCTGACCAAGACCATGCGGGACCGGCTCTTTGGCCATATCGAGCGCCTGCCCTACGCCTGGCACGCCAAGCACCGCACCGGCGACATTATCCAGCGCTGCACCTCGGATATCGAGACCATGAAGCGCTTCATCTCCGAGCAGATGACCTCCATCTTCCGGATCGTGGTGCTGCTGGTGCTGTCCCTGAGCTTCATGCTGTCCATGAACTGGAAGCTCACCATCATCGCCATGCTGCCGGTGCCCTATGTGATCTTCCGCTCCTTCCAGTTCCACAAGACCATCTCCAAGGCCTTTCTGGACTGCGACGAAAACGAGGGCAAGCTCTCCGCCATGGCCCAGGAAAACCTCACCGGCGTCCGGGTGGTCCGGGCCTTCGGGCGGGAGCGCTATGAGAAGGACCGCTTCGAGGAGCAGAACGAGTACTACACCGGCCTGTGGATGAAGCTGGCCCGGCCCATGTCCCGCTTCTGGAGCGTCAGCGACGTGCTGTCCGGGATCCAGATCATGCTGATCGTGGTCTTCGGCTCGGTGCTGTGCATCCGGGGGGAGATGCTCCCCGGCGAGTACATCGCCTTTCTCAGCTACGGCGCCACCATGACCTGGCCCGTGCGCATGCTTGGCCGCATGATCTCCGAGATGAGCAAGGCCGGGGTCTCCATCGACCGCGTGGCCTACATCATGAAGGCCGAGGAGGAGCAGGAGACCGGCAAGGCCCTGACCCCGCCCATGGACCGGGACATCGCCTTTGAGCACGTGTCCTTCGGCTACGAGGGCGGCGCGGAGATCCTGCACGATGTGAGCTTTACCATGAAGGCCGGCAGCACCCTGGGCATCCTGGGCGGTACCGGCAGCGGCAAGAGCACCATGATGCTCCTGCTGGACAAGCTCTATCCTCTCCCGGAAAAGGGCGGGCGCATCACCGTGGGAGACGTGGATATCAAGGATATCGAGACCCGGTATCTGCGGAAGAACATCGGCATGGTGCTGCAGGAGCCCTATCTCTTCTCCCGCACCATCGCGGAGAATATCGGCATCACCCAGGAGGAGATGCCCCTGGAGCGCATCCGGGAGGCGGCGCAGGCCGCCTGCCTGGACGAGACGGTGGAGGGCTTCCAGAAGGGCTACGACACCTTTGTGGGCGAGCGGGGCGTGACTCTCTCCGGCGGCCAGAAGCAGCGGGCGGCCATTGCCCGGACCCTGACTCAGGACTGCCCCATCATGATCTTTGACGACTCCCTGTCCGCCGTGGACACAGAGACCGACGCGAAGATCCGCAAGGCCCTGGAGAGCCGCTTCGGCAGCGCCAGCATCATCCTCATCTCCCACCGGATCACCACCCTGTCCAAAGCCGACCGGATCCTGGTGCTGGATCACGGCCGCATCGCGGAGATGGGCACCCATGAAGAATTGAAGACCGGCGGCGGGATCTACCAGAAGATCTGCGAGATCCAGTCCGCCAGCGCGGAGGAGGTGGGCGCATGAAAAAAGAAACCTCCAAGCAGAAGGGCCTGCCCTTCTTCGGCATCGGCAAGGTGCTGCCCTACCTGAAGAAATACAAGAGAGCTCTGGTGGGCATGATCCTGGGCAGCCTTGTGGGCAGCCTTGTGGACATCGGCGTGCCTCTCTTCCAGCGCTATGCCCTGAACCACTTTATCGGCGAGGGAACTTTGGACACCATCGTCTGGTTCGTGATCCTGTACCTGACCCTGATCTGCGGCGCGGCCCTGTTCAACTACGTATCCGCGGTCTGCTGCATGAACATCGAGGTGGGCGTGGACCGGGACCTGCGCAACAAGGCCTTTACCCATCTGCAGACCCTGTCCTTCTCCTATTACAATCAGAACAGCGTGGGCTACATCCACTCCCGGGTCATGTCGGACACCCAGCGCATCGGCTCGCTGGTGTCCTGGACCGTGCTGGAATTCCTTTGGCAGATCGGCTATGTGGTGGGCGCCGTGGTGGTCATGTTCGTCATCAACGCGCGCCTGGCCCTGCTGGTGGTGGCGGTGCTGCCGCTGACCGTGCTGCTCTTCTCCCTGTTCCAGTCGAAGCTCACCAAGGCCAACCGGGAGATCCGGGAGCTGAATTCCAAGATCACCGGCAACTTCAACGAGGGCATCACCGGCGCCCGGACCATCAAGACCCTGGTCATTGAGAAGAAGATGGAGGGCTCCTTCGTGGAGGACACCGCCTCCATGCGCCGCAAGAGCGTGGGCGCGGCCCGGCTCCGGGGCCTGTTCGCCGTGACCATGAACTTCGCCTCTTCCCTGGCCCTGGCTGTGGTCCTGTGGAAGGGCGGCGTCATCGCCAAGACCCAGATCGGCACCTTCTCCATGTTCATGTCCTATGCCCAGGGCATGATGGAGCCGGTCCGCTGGATCGTGGACGCCATCTCCGACCTGATCACCACCCAGGTGAATATCGAGCGCCTGACCAAGCTCCTGAACACCAAGCCCGATGTGAACGACAGCGAACAGGTTGTGGCCCTCTACGGGGACAGCTTCGAGCCCAAGCGGGAGAACTGGGAGCCCATTCGGGGCGACATCCGCTTTGAGGACGTGAGCTTCCAGTACCCCGACGGGGACGAGAAGATCCTGGAGCATTTCGATCTGGACATCCCCTTCGGCACCAACGTGGCCATCGTGGGGGAGACCGGCGCCGGCAAATCCACCCTGGCAAACCTGATCTGCCGCTTCTACGAGCCCACCGAGGGCAAGGTGCTCATCGACGGGAAGGACGCCCGGGAGCGGTCCCAGCTCTGGCTCCACTCCGCCATCGGCTATGTGCTGCAGACGCCCCATCTCTTCTCCGGCACCGTGCGGGAGAACCTGCTCTACGGCAACCCCAAGGCCACGGAGGAGCAGATCGACAAGGCCCTGGAGCTGGTCAGCGCCAAAGAGGTGGTGGAAAAGCTGGAGAAGGGCCTGGACACCGACGTGGGCGAGGGGGGCGACATGCTCTCCACCGGCGAAAAGCAGCTCATCTCCTTTGCCCGGGCCATCCTGGCGGATCCCCGGATCCTGGTGCTGGACGAGGCCACGGCCTCCGTGGACACCATCACCGAGCAGAAGATCCAGACCGCCATCGACACCATCATCCGCGGGCGTACCTCCATCGTCATCGCCCACCGGCTCTCCACCGTGCGCAATGCCGACGTGATCCTGGTGGTGAAGGACGGCAAGATCGTGGAGCGAGGCCGGCACGAGGAGCTGATGCGCAAGCGCGGCGTCTATTACCGGCTGTACACGCGGCAGTATGAGGACGAGGCCACCTACTCGGTCCTGGGATAAACAGTTTAGCGATTCTTTTGACAAAGGGCGTTCGGAAGGACGCCCTTTTTTGTCCATGCCGGAAAGCGGAAGAGAATGAATAATGAATAATGAATAATGAATAATTGTGGCATCGCCTTCGGCGAGGATCGGATGCCTTTTTCAACATTCGGTATTCATTTCCGATCCTGTCCGCGTATTCGTCCGGCCTGCGGTTTCCGGGAAAATAATCCTTGACAAACGCGTTTTCTCTGTTATAATAACCTTTGCCTTAAATGTGGCAGGCCAATAAGGTGCAAACGGCTTTCAATGGAGCCGGAGCACCGGCTGCACGCGAGAGTGCTGGAACAGGTAGACAGGCACGTTTGAGGGGCGTGTGTCAACCGACGTGGGAGTTCAAGTCTCCTCTCTCGCACCATAAAAGAAAAACCACCCGCTCGGGTGGTTTTTCTTTTGCGCTGCATCAACGATTGAAAAAATGGGAAACCGCGAAAATACGCGGCTTCCCATTTTTCTGTATTTTGGCAGAAAAGAATCTGCTGCAGCCCCTTTGAGACGGGATCAGTACATGCCGCCCTTCCGGGCGAACTCTTTTTCGGCTTCGTGGTTTCCATGCGATTCTTTACGAAACCGCGGAATTATCTATGAAATCTGCATTTACTACAGCGGACTGCTCTTTACCAATCTACGTATCTCTACATAGATTTTTCGAAATTGGTGTAAATTCTGGTGTAGCTCTCAGCAGCTCATTACCTCACGAAAAGCTTGCTCCGCGAAATCAGAATCTGTGTGCGTATACACATCCAGTGTGACACTGACATTGGAATGGCCCATCAGGTACTGAAGACTTTTGACATCGATGCCGGCCTGCTGCAGATTGGTGCAGAATGTGTGCCGGAGCACATGGGGCGTCACATGGGGAATACAAGAACCATAGAGTTTCTCGAATTTCTTCTGCATACACCTCATGTAATTCTGCAGGTGCATAGCCACCTTGGGCTTTTCATCCTTATCCAGAAAGATAAAGCCGCTGCAGCCGTCGATGATCATCTCAATTTGCGGATGCGGTCTTGCCTGGATCGCGTGGAAAAAGGCCTGATACACAGACTCCGACATGGGGACGCGCCGAACGCCGCTGCTTGTTTTCGGTGTGGTGATAAAATAGGGATTCTCCGCCGTTCGGCAAAGCTGTCTGCGTACATAGAGACAGCGGTTTTTCAGATCCACGTCAGCTTTAGTGAGGCCATAAAGTTCACTGACGCGAAGTCCTGTCCCGAGAAGGATCACGATATCATCGTAATAATTATCGTTCCCATAGCCTTTGATAAAGGTGAGATACTTTTCCTGCTGTTCTTTTGTCAGGGGAACTCGTTCTTGACTGTCGTCGGGGATCAGATCTGAAAGCTTGAATTTGAACGGGTTTTTCCTTAAGATATCGTCTTCAACAGCCATTTCAAAAGCCGGTCTGAGAACGCTGGGTACCACAGTAATCGTATTTTGCTTCAGACCATCGTCGTGTAATTCAACGAACCATGCTTTTGCATCTGAGGTTTTCACGCTGCGGATCTTCTTCTGCCCGAACTTGCTCGACTTGATACGCGAAACTGCTGAGCTATAAGCGCGAGAAGAATTTGTTTTTATTTTCCGTTTCATGCTCATATAGCGATCAACCAGTTCGGATACAGATACTTCCCCTGCGGAATAGTCGATCCCATCATCCAAATCCCGGCGTACATCTTCTTCCTTGTGCCTCAACGCATCCAGCGTTTTTGCGTAGACGTATCTGCGCTTGTGATGGATGTCGTAATATCGGAATTGATAACTGCCGTCAGATCGTTGGCTTTCCCCGTCTTTATGGACTCTGCCTTTTTTATCTTTGCGCTTTTCTGCCATAATGCCTCCTTTTCATAGAAAAGCGCTCAGTATGATGAAATAATAGTACCATACTGAGCGCTCCGATTCAAGTTAAATGGAATATGCCTGTTCAAGATATTGTTCCAACGGGCGTCGTTTCAACAACCGCTTGCTGCCGACCCACAAGACGAACTTGCAGTCATCGGAGTCAGACAACTCCCGCAGTTTGTTTATTCCAACGCCGGAGTAGGCGGCCGCCTCTTCCAGAGTAAGGTTTGCCTTTTCCCATACCGGGATCTCACACCTCATTTACAAGCCTCCTCTCTCTGTTCGCAGATTTGCCGGTGTACATGGCTACGATCTCCGGCGGGATCTTTTCCATCTGGCGCTGCAGGTTGTAAAGGTCGGCCTTGAGCTGAGCTTCGTCCAGCTTTCTGGACTTGACCTTATCGTTGGCGGCTTTCAAATCGCCTTGCAATTCTTCCTTTTCGTTCTCAAGCCTGCTCTTTTCAGCCTTGAGATCCTTGATGGTCTGCTCATACAGCCTGGCTTTGGTGGCAAAACGTCCGTAATCCGGGATGAAGCTGCGGAGAAGCTTGTCCAGCTCTGCCGCGTTTTTCTTGGCATGGAAGGGGTTGGTGTCGGCCAGCAGCTCGTGAATGCGCTTTGCCTGCTTGTTCAGATTGGCAGCCTGCTTGAAGATGCGGGTCGGAATGTGCTCCCGACCGGTCTTGCTGGCGCTCTCGCCTCGCTCCAGTTCCGGGTATTTACTGACCATGTGCTTCCAGTATCGATCCTGCCAGGCCGTCAGCGTCTTCCGGTTGCCCAGGATAAGCTTGGCGGAGAGACGCCCGTCCTGCGTGATCGGAACAAAAGAAACGTGCATATGGGGCGTTCTCTCGTCCATATGCACGACTGCGGAGATCAGGCGATCCTCGCCCAGCTCCTTCTTGAGGAAATCCACGGCATGCTCAAAGAAGCCGCGGATCTCGCTTTTCTTTTTTCCCTTGAAAAACTCCGGGCTCGCGGTGATCAGCGTCTCCACGATCCTTACGCTGTCGCTTCGGACACGTGGGCAGTCATACTGCTTGATCAGTGTCTCGGACATGGCGCGGTATTTGTCCGTAGGCTGGATGATGTGAAAGTTATTCTTGCTGCGGTTCGTGTCCACGTCGGGATTACTGGCGTACTTCTCCTTCGTACGCTCGTTGTGGGCCTCGATGTTGCTGATCTCCGGCCCCTTGTATTTGGCGAAGCGCAGGATGGCAAACTGTCCCTTATCCATCAGCGGCCCTCCTTCCTCTTCTGCCACACAAGGTCATAGCCCAGCACATCGGCCAGCTCGATGACCTCCCGATAGCGGATACTCTCCCGCTGGAGTTTGGCCGAGAGGTTGGAAATGCTGTCACTCGCATGGTAAAGCCTGCGCGCACAATGTGCGCCTTGATCTCATTTCTTGTATTATTCATGTTTGTCCTCCATTCATTTTTATAGATGTATTGTGATGTCCGGGTCATAAGTGGCCTGATTGTTTTTGCGGATATGAGGGATAATTCGCTGTATGAGAAAGGAGCCCACGAATCGGCAAATCCTGTTCGCTCCTCCGGGAAGCGTGTTTCGGGAAAGCTTTCCGACCCTTCTGGCAACTTTTTTCCGAAATAGAAAACAGCCCTCTCCGGGCTGCCGAAACATGCTCCTTATGAAATTGAAAAAAAGCAGCGACTGAAATCATCCGTACTTCCGTACTACCGTCCCTCATGGTATCAGAGAATAGATCCCGACATAGCCCCGAACCTGACGGCCATGGGCGTGGACTTTGTTGGTTGGTTCCAGGTTGTATTCCGCAGCCAGCGCTGCCATTTGCAAGCAGAAGCTGCGCGTGGTCAGGGGCTTCTCGGCGTTTTCCTCGCACCACAGCACGTACAGCTCATAGAGCCGCTGGGAGCTGATATCCAGGTCCGCCTTGAAGCCGATGTAGCCCTCGGACTTAAGGAACTCGATCACGTTATTGCTTTCGGTCATGCTCTCCTGCATGTTCTCCCGGCTGCGTGCGCTGATCGTGAACTTGTAGTCGTTGGCCTGCAGCCGGTGCAGTCCCTCCAGCGCCCAGAGCAGGATCCCATCGATCTCGCCGCACAGCTTTTCCGAAAGAAACGGATCATCTACTCTGTCCTTGGGACGATCCTTCACTGTCAGGATGATCTGCCGGCGGAAGAAGCCGACGCTGCGGTCATAGAGAGATTTCAGCGTTCCGTTGCCAAAGCCGAGCAGCCGGACGTACATGGTGCCCTGGTAGCTCTGCTTTCCCTTCTTCTCCAGGTCCATCGGCATTTCTGCCGTGACCAGGGATTTGATGATGTTGGTCTGGGGCAGCGCTTCCATCTTCATGTCATCGTCCACCAGCAGCAGACCGTATTCCAGATCCGCGCGGGCGAAGGGGCTTGTCTCTACCTTGGCAATACTGCCGTTGTACATGTTCGTACCCAGCAGCGCGGAGAGCACGATCCCAACGCGGGATTTGCCTTCTCCGCCCTTGCCGACCAGCATCAGCATCTTCTGTGCCTTGGTGCTGGGGATCAGGCAGTAGCCCATGAACTCCTGCAGAGTCAAAATGTCCTCCGGGATCAGCAGATCGTTGAGAAAGGCGAGCCATTTTGCGGGGAACGGAGCTTCCGGATCATATCGCACCGGCAGCCGGTTCAGGCAAAAGTCTTTGCTTGCCTCAAAGCGACCGTCCAGGAACAGTGTGCCGTTGGCCACATGGATGCGGTCGTGGTAGATC
>CACYLY010000002.1 GCA_902775355.1 Oscillospiraceae bacterium | reverse complement strand
GTTGAAAATGCTCGGAATACATAGCCAGTATTCCTGCGCTTTTCGCCTCGTCCGACACAAAAATCTCACTTTTTGCGGTGCGAAGCAGTTTTGCGAGAGGGTTTTTTCGTCCAGACAATATAGAAAACACCGGGAATACTCCGTGTATTTCCGGTGTTTTCTATGCAGTATGGGCGGAAAAGGGCCTCGCAAAACCTATCGACTCCCTAAGTTGCACGCCCTAAGGTCCGCGCCTTCCTTTTGTTATTGCAGAAAGCCCATGTACTCGTCAAAGACGTTGAAGAGCATGTCTCCCGAGCAGACCGGCAGCAGCCGATCCTTCTTGCCGATGGGGACGAAGGAGAAAAGCTCCCGGGCGCCGGTGAGCACCAAAACAGGAATGATCTCATACCGGGGACCGAAGAGGATCTCCAGATAAGGCACGTATTTGGCTGCCTGCTCCACCTCTTCCGGCACCGGCTCCTTTTTCATCTTGAACTCCTGGGAGAAAACCCGGTTTTCCGTGATGATGAGCACGTCCGCGTAGATGCGTACATGGCGGGAGCGCTTCAGCCGCAGTTCAAAGGCCAGCTGCCAGGTCAGGCAGCTCTCCCCCAGCATTTTTCGCAAGTCCGAAAAAAGCGCCGCGATCTGCTGCCGGCAGTCCAGGAAGGAATGGGTCAGCCCCCGGGTATCGCTGAGGCTTCTGCCGATGTTCCGGCAGCCCTCCCGCAGCGCGGCCAGCCATTCCTCCTCGTTCTGGCTCAGAAACTCCTCCGCCGTACCGAACCAGGCGGCAAACTCCTGCAGCCCGGTATGGTCCGGACTCTGCCGCATGATCCCGTGCCAGCGGTAGTCCCTGTCCTGCCAGCAGAGCTCCTTCATCAAAGGCGAGCTGTACAGGGTCTTGTTTACCGTGGCATGGTCCAGATCCAGCTCTCTGGCGATCTCACTGGCCTTCAATCCGTTTCCCCGGCAGATGGCCGCGCACACGGCCCGCTCCAGGTCATTCTGCTCCATCGCCGCTCGTGTCCTTTTCGGGCTGTTCTTCTGTCTCTGCCTTGGGCTTGCCGTCCATCACCTGGTTCTGGATCGCCTGGAAGCTGTCTTTCAGCCAGCCGGCAATACCTTTTTGAGTGATGGCGTCATAGGAGTCGCCAAGCAGAAAACGCTTCGGCAAGTCATAGACCGTCTTGCGGGTGACCTCGCTGGAGGCGAAAAACTTGGCCAGAATGGCCTCAAAGCCGCCAACGCCGCCTTCCTCGATATCGTCAAAGGAATCGGCTCCGTTGGCCGCCAGCGCGTCAAAAAGCTCCTGCACGAAGATCACCCGGTCCTCCTGGGAAATACCGCCGATCCAGCGGGACAGGATATCGTTGATCCAGACGCTGCGGGGATTGGGTCCGTCCGCAAGCAGGAGCTTGCCGTGGTCAATGCCCCAGGTATCCAGACTGTGCTGTACAAAGCCGGAGGCGGAGGACTGCACGATGCGGCTGTCGGTGATCTGCGGCTCAAAGAGCTTGCCCACAATGGAAAAGGCGGGCTGGATCTTGGTTGTCTTGGGATCGATGCGCTGCAGGCAGCTGTCGTCCATTACCTCGGGGCAGATCCCGGGTCCGTCCAGCAGGAACAGTCGCGTCACCCGCTCCCAGGCCTCCGGCGGCAGCATGCAGGCGGCGTAGAGGGCCAGATTCCCGCCCTTTGAGTGGCCGCCGATGTAACAGGGCTGCGCCGCCGTGACGGCCTTGGCCGCGTAATCCGCCGCCAGACGCTGGGCCTCGGTGACGGTAAAGCTGATCATGAAATCCTCTTTCCAGCCGGCCAGGGAGTTATCCGTCCCGCGAAAGGCGATGAAGCGAAACTCCGGCGCGCGGAAGGTCACGGCGCAAAACTGCAGAGGCGGCTCCTGGCGGTAGAGATCCACATAGTCGCACAGAAGCAGCTCTCCGTAGCGTTTGGAGCGGGCGGCACAGTCCAGGATCTTTTGATAGTCCCGGTCCCGGCCCACCAGCATCACGTCCACGGGACCCTTCTCCAGAAGGCGCAGGCTCTCCTTCAGCGCCACAGCGCTCGCCCCGCCCTCGGGGAAGAGCGGCGCCAGGTCGTAGTAGGAAAGCATGCTCAGCACCAGGGCGTCCGCCTCGTTGAAGGGCAGGACGGAATAGGAGAAGTCTCCCATCCACTGGATGTAATCTACCAGATGATCCATATGTCTCTCTCCCGTTTCTCTATTCTCCGCAGGCGGCCTGCAGGCGCACCCGCAGAGCGCAGTAGCGCTTGCTGGGCCGGAAATTGTCCACCATGCAGTCGGCCACGGCGTCGTCCCCCACCAAGATCAGCAGCTCTTTGGCTCGGGTGACGGCGGTATACAGCACGTCTCTTGTCATCAGCATCGGGGCGCTGGTGCCCAGAGCCAGGATCACCGCCCGGTATTCGCTGCCCTGGGCCTTATGGACCGTCATGGCCCAGGCGTGCTCCAGCTCCGGCAGGGCGTCAAAGCCGTACTGGGCGATCCGTCCCTCGAAGTCTACGATCAGGTATTCCTCCGCCGGTTCGATCTGCAGGATCCGGCCGATATCCCCGTTATAAATGCCCATGCCCACGTTGCTGTTGTCCCCGTTATGCCAGAGGATGTCGTAATTGTTCCGGATCTGCATGACCCGGTCCCCTTCCCGGAACACCACGTCGCCGAAGCTCTTTTCCCGTTTCTCCTTGGCCGCGGGATTCAGGACCTCCTGCAGCCGCTTGTTCAGGTTCGCCGTGCCCAGCTCCCCTTTTCGGGTCGGGCTCAGGACCTGGATATCCTCCGGCGGGATATGCATCTTGCTCGGCAGCCGCCGGGAGCAGAGCTCCACCACCGTGTCCACCGTACCGCCGGCCTGCAAACGGCGCAGGCGGAAGAAGTCGCCGGTGTTTTCGGAAAAATCCGGGTGCTGGCCCCTGTTGATCATGTGGGCGTTGCGGATGATGCGGCTGCCCTCGTTCTGGCGGAAGATCTCCGTCAGGCGCACCGTGGGCACCACGCCGCTGCGGATGATGGCGGAGAAGACGTTGCCGGGCCCCACAGAGGGCAGCTGGTCCGCGTCCCCCACCAGGATCAGTCTGCAGCTGGGCGGCAGGGCCTTCAACAGCGCGTCCATCAGAGGCAGGTCCACCATGGAGCACTCGTCCAGGATCACCGCGTCGCACTCCAGACGCTGCTCCTCGTTTTTGGTGAACACCACGTGCTCCCCGTCCTCGTCAAATTTGGCGCCCAGAAGGCGGTGGACCGTGGCGGCCTCCCGCCCGGTGAGCTCCGTCATGCGTTTGGCCGCCCGGCCCGTGGGAGCGGTGAGCAGAGTCCGGATCCCCAGCTGGTCAAACATGGCCAGGATCCCTCGGATCGAAGTGGTCTTTCCCGTTCCGGGGCCGCCGGTGAGCACCATCACCTGGTTTTCCAGGGCCAGGGCCAGAGTCTGCCGCTGCATCTGCGCGTATCGAATGTGCTGGCTCTCTTCCAGCTTTTCGATCAGCGCGTCCAGATCGACACGCTCCCGGAAACCGCCCCGGCAGAGCCGGGCAAGGCGTCTGGCCGTGTCCGTCTCCGCCTCGTAGAGCTCCGGCAGATAGCAGGCCTGCTGCCCGGCGATCTCTTCAAATTTGATCAGCCCTGTCTCGATCAGCTCCTGTATGCCCTCCTCCACCAGCTCCGGCTCCACCCGGATCAGCTCCGCTGTCACCGCCGTGAGCTTTTCCCGGGGAATAAAGCAGTGGCCGTTGCCCAGGTTGTGCCGCAGCTCGAAGAGCGCTGCGGCGTTGATGCGGCTGTCCAGGGCCAGCCGGTCCGCCTCGTAAAAGCTGCCGCCGATGTGGGACGCCGCCAGGATATAGGGGTTTTCCCGCAGCAGCTCCAGAGCCTTGTCCCCATGGTACTGATAGAGCCGCATGGCCAGGATGGGCCGCAGCTCGAAGGAGCAGATAAACTCCATGAGCCGGCGAACGCCCACCTGCTGGCGAAAGCTTTTGCACATCTGATTGGCTTTGAGGATGCTGATCCCCTTGATCTGGGCCAGACTCTGGGGCTCGTTTTCCAGCACGTCCAGGCTCCGCTTGCCGAATTTCTGCACAATCAGGGAGGCCGTGGCGGGACCGATGCCCCGGATGGTGCCGGAGGCCAGATAGGCGAAGATGGCCGCCTCGTCGGTAGGCATCAGGCGCTGGGCAAACTCGGCTTTAAACTGCTTTCCGTGGACGCTGTGGGTGCTCCACTGGCCGCTTACGAAGAGCGTCTCGCCGGGGGCGGCGAAGGGGATCGTGCCCACCACCGTGATCAGCTCGTCGTTTTCATTCCGCAGCCGCAGGACCGTATAGCCGTTTTCCTCGTTTTTATAGATCACGGCTTCAACGCTGCCGCTGATCTCTGTGAGTTCACGTTCCTGATCCATCTTCCCGCTCCTTCTCCGCCGTCAGCAGCGGCTTCAAAAACTGACCGGTGAAGCTTGCCTCGCAGGCGGCGCAGTCCTCCGGCGTACCGGCAAAGACCAGAGTACCGCCCTCGTCCCCGCCCTCGGGGCCAAGATCGATGATATGATCCGCCACCTTGATCACGTCCAGGTTATGCTCGATGACCACCACGGTGTTGCCTGCGTCGGTGAGGCGGTTCAAAATGTCGATGAGCTTGTGCACGTCCGCCACGTGCAGGCCGGTAGTGGGCTCGTCCAGCACATAGACGGTACTGCCGGTGCTGCGTTTGGAGAGCTCCGTGGCCAGCTTCACCCGCTGGGCCTCGCCGCCGGAGAGGGTGGTGCTGGACTGGCCCAGCTTGATATAGCCCAGGCCCACGTCGTAGAGGGTCTGGATCTTGTTCAGGATCCGCTGCTGGTTGGCGAAGAAGGAGCAGGCCTCCTCCACCGTCATCTCCAGCACGTCCGCAATGTTCTTGCCTTTGTAGCGCACCTCCAGGGTCTCCCGGTTGTAGCGCTTGCCGCCGCATACGTCGCAGGGCACGTACACGTCCGGCAGGAAGTGCATTTCGATCTTCACCAGACCGTCGCCGGAGCATGCCTCGCAGCGGCCGCCCTTCACGTTGAAGGAGAAACGGCCCTGACCGTAGCCCCGAAGTCGGGCGTCCTGGGTAGAGGCGAAGAGGTCCCGGATCTCGTTGAAGGCGCCAGTGTAGGTGGCCGGATTGGAGCGAGGCGTGCGCCCGATGGGGCTCTGATCCAGGGCGATGACCTTGTCCACCGCCTCCGTGCCCTCGATGGCCTCGCATTTTCCGGGCCGGAGCTTGCTGCGGTTTTTCTCCACCGCAAGAGTCTTATACAGGATCTCGTTGATGAGGGAGGATTTGCCGCTGCCGGACACGCCGGTGACGCAGATAAGCTTCCCCAGGGGGATCTCCACGTCGATCTTCTTCAGATTATTCTCCGCCGCGCCCCGGATCCAGAGGCTTTTGCCGTTCCCCTTCCGGCGCTTTGACGGGATGGGGATGTGCTTCTTGCCGCTGAGATACTGGCCTGTCACGGATTCCGGGCAGGCGCAGATGTCCTCCAGGCTCCCGGCGGCGACCACCTGCCCGCCGTTGAGACCGGCGCCGGGGCCGATGTCCACCACGTAGTCCGCGGCGCGCATGGTCTCCTCGTCATGCTCCACCACGATCAGGGTGTTGCCCAGGTCCCGCAGCTGCCGCAGGGTTTTCAGGAGCTTGGCGTTGTCCCGCTGGTGCAGGCCGATGCTGGGCTCATCCAGGATATACAGCACCCCCATCAGGCTGGAGCCGATCTGAGTCGCCAGCCGGATCCGCTGGCTCTCGCCGCCGGAGAGGGTGGCCGCGGTCCGGGCCAGGGTCAGATAGCCCAAACCTACGCTCTGCAGGAAGCCCAGCCGCGCCCGGATCTCCTTCAGGATCTGGGCGGCGATGAGCTGCTCCTTTTCCGTCAGCTGGAGTGTGTTGACAAATTTGAGCGCGTTATCGACCGAGAGCTCCGTGAAGGCGGCGATGCTCATCCCGCCCACGGTCACGGCCAGGGCGGACTTTTTGAGCCGCTTCCCGCCGCACTCCGGGCAGGGGGTCTCGGACATGCACTCCTCGATATCGGCCCGCATGGAGGGGCTCTGGGTCTCTCGATAGCGGCGTTCCAGATTGTTGATGATGCCCTCGAACTCCCGCCGGATCACACCGAAGCCCTCCGCCTTCTCGTAGCGCAGCTGCAGAGGCTCTCCCCGGGTGCCGTAGAGGATGGCGTCCAGACCCTCCTTGGGGATCTCCCGAATGGGATCGGAGAGCTTGAAATGGTAACGCTTGGCGAGGGCGTCAAAATACATCTTGGAAATGGTGTCGCCCCGGACGTTGCCCCAGCCGCTGGCGCTGATGCCCCCGTCCAGAATGCTCAGATTGGGGTTGGGAATGATCAGCTCCGGGTCGATGAGCATCTGCATGCCCAGGCCCGTGCACTTGGGACAGGCCCCGTGGGGATTGTTGAAGGAGAAGAGCCGCGGCGTCAGCTCCTCAATGGAGATGCCGCAGTGCTCGCAGGCGTAGTTCTGGGAAAAAGCGATCTGCCGGTCCTCGCCCACCAGGTCGATCAGCAGCAGGCCTCCCGCCAGGGCCAGAGCCGTCTCCGCCGAGTCCGTCAGACGGCGGGAAATTTCGGGCTTGATGACCAGCCGGTCCACCACGATCTCGATATCGTGCTTTTTGTTCTTTTCCAGCTTGATCTCCTCCGAGAGATCGTAGGCGATGCCGTCCACCCGGGCACGGACGTAACCGGATTTCTTTGCGTCCTCCAGCACCTTCACATGCTCGCCCTTCTTCCCCCGAATCACCGGAGCCAGGATCTGGATCCGGCTTCCCTGGGGCAGGGCCATGATCTGGTCCACGATCTGGTCGATGGTCTGCTGTCGGATCTCCCGGCCGCACTTGGGGCAGTGGGGCACGCCGACGCGGGCCCAGAGCAGACGCAGATAGTCATAGATCTCCGTCACCGTGCCCACGGTGGAGCGCGGATTTCGGGAGGTTGTCTTCTGGTCGATGGAGATGGCCGGGGACAGGCCGTCGATATAATCCACGTCCGGCTTGTCCATCTGCCCCAGGAACATCCTGGCGTAAGAGCTCAGGCTTTCCACATAGCGCCGCTGCCCCTCGGCATAGATGGTGTCGAAGGCCAGGCTGGACTTGCCGCTGCCGGAGAGGCCGGTGACGACCACCAGCTTGTCCCGTGGAATCGTCAGGTCGATATTCTTCAGATTGTTTTCACGCGCGCCCTTGATGGTGATGAATTCCTGCATGTTCTGCTCCTGCTTCCTCGGAGTCTCTCACCCCGATCCGGTAAAGACCTGCGGCGGATGTTAACTATTTTATTATACTCTTTTCCGCGCCGCTTTTCAACAGAAATCGGAAAGCAAAATCCGGATGAGAAAGGTCATACAGGCTTGCTTTTGCGACGCGCTTGTTGTAAAATATTAGAGCTAAATTGATGCTGCGAAACAAAGCATCATATTGAAGAGGAAAAGAGGAAACTGGCCTTATGGAGCATGCGAAAACCATCTCTCTGGTGTCCCTGGACGGGCATTCTCTCACGCTGGACAGCTTAGTGGCCGTGGCCCGCTTCGGCGCCCGGGTGGAGCTGACGGAGCAGGCCCGCGAAGCCATCCAAAAATCCCGGGAACTGGCGGAGAAGATCATGCGGGAGCACCGCGTGGCCTACGGCATCACCACCGGCTTCGGCGATTTTGCCAAGGTGGCCGTGCCCGACGAGATGGGCAGTGCGCTTTCCACCAACCTGATCCTGAGTCACTGCGTGGGCACCGGCGAGCCTTACAGTGAAGAGGTCGTTCGCGGGATGATGCTGCTGCGGGCCAACGCCCTCTGCGTGGGCGTCAGCGGCGTGCGGCTCGTGCTGGTGGAGCGGCTGGTGGAGCTTCTGAACAAGCGCGTGACTCCCTGGGTGCCCCAGAAAGGCTCTCTCGGCGCTTCCGGCGACCTAGCGCCGCTCTCTCATATGGGGCTGGTGCTGCTGGGCCTGGGCCAAGCCTATTACGAAGGCGAGCTCCTTTCCGGCGCTGAGGCTCTGAAAAGAGCCGGGATCGAAGCGCTGCAGACTCTGGTCAGCAAGGAGGGCCTGGGCATCACCAACGGCACCTGCGCCATGACCAGCGTGGGCGCGCTGAATCTCTACGATACCATGCGCGCCGCCCGCCTGGCGGACCTGATCGGCTCTATGACGCTGACGGCGCTGACCGGCCAGCTCAACGCTTTTGATCCCCGGGTCCACGCGGTCCGGGGCCAGGAGGGGCAGATGCGGGTGGCAAAGAACATCCGCCTGCTCACCGAGGGCTCCGAGATCCTGAAAAACGCCCAGGGCGACCGGGTGCAGGACGCCTATGCCCTGCGCTGCATGCCCCAAGTCCACGGCGCTGTGCGGGACGCGCTGGCCTTTATCAAATCCCGGGTGGACATCGAGCTCAACGCCGTGACGGACAATCCCCTGATGTTCCTGGAGGACGAGGCCGTCATCTCCGGCGGCAACTTCCACGGGGAACCCATGGCCCTGCCCTTTGACTTTCTGGGCATCGCCTGTTCGGAGCTGGCAAGCATCTCCGAGCGCCGCACCGAGCGCATGGTGAACGCCGCCCTCTCCAACGGGCTGACCCCGTTTCTCACCACCGAGGGCGGCGTCAACAGCGGCTATATGATCGTGCAATACTCCGCCGCCTCCATGGCCTCGGAGAACAAGGTCCTGGCCCACCCCGCCAGCGTGGACTCCATCCCCTCCTCCGCCAATCAGGAGGACTTTGTATCCATGGGAACCACCGCCGCCCGCAAATCCGGGCAGATCCTGGAGAACACCCGTTCCGTCCTGGCCTATGAGCTGCTGACCGCCTGCCAGGCTGTAGATATCCGCCGCAGGCTCGGCACCCACGGGCAGGGCCTCTCCCCTGTTCATGAGGCCGTCTTCGCCCACGTGCGGGAGAAGGTGCCCTTCATGGAGCGGGACCGGGAGCTCTGGCCGGATATCGTGCAGGTGGAGCGCATGGTCCGCTCCGGCGAGCTGCTGGACATGGCGGACGAGCTGGTCCCCGAGTTTGAATAACATCTTTCAACAAAAAAGAAGCTGCGTCTGCAGCTCCTTTTTTTTGAAGAAAACTTAGAAAAGTCCCGAGATCACGCCGTTTTCGTCCACGTCGATCCGCTCGGCGGCGGGGACTCTCGGCAGGCCCGGCATGGTCATGATATCGCCGGTATAGGCCACGATGAAGCCCGCGCCCGCGCAGACCTTCACGTTGGACACATTCACCGTGAAGCCCTCCGGCGCGCCCAGAAGGGTGGGATCGTCGGAGAAGGAATACTGGGTCTTCGCCATGCAGATCGGCAGATCCCCGAAGCCCAGCTTCTCCAGCTCCGCGGCCTTTTTCTTCGCGGCGGGCAGCATCAGCAGGTGCTTGGCGTGATAGATCCGCTTGGCGATGGTCCGGATCTTCTCCTCGATGGGCTGGTCCAGCTCATAGGTAAAGCCAAAATGATTCGGCTGCTCGCACAGCCGCACCACTTCCTCGGCCAGGGCCATGCCGCCCTCGCCGCCCTTGGCCCAGACCTCGCTGAGAGCCACGTTTACGCCCAGCTCTTTGCACTTGGCCTCGACCAGGGCAAGCTCCGCCTCGGTATCCGTCGGGAAGCGGTTCAGGGCTACCACGCAGGGCAGGCCGAAGACCTCCTTCACGTTTCTCACATGCTGCAGCAGGTTGGGCAGGCCCTTCTCCAGCGCCTCCAGATTTTCCGTGCCCAGGTCCGCCTTGGGAACGCCGCCGTGATACTTCAGCGCCCGAACGGTGGCGACCACCACCATGGCAGAGGGATGGAGCCCGGCCATGCGGCACTTGATGTCCACAAACTTTTCCGCCCCCAGGTCCGCGGCGAAGCCGGCCTCGGTGACGGTGTAGTCGCTGAGCTTCAGGGCCAGGCGGGTGGCCATCACGCTGTTGCAGCCGTGGGCGATATTGGCAAAGGGGCCGCCGTGGACAAAGGCCGGGGTCCCCTCCAGGGTCTGCACCAGGTTGGGCTTGATGGCGTCCTTCAGCAGAGCCGTCATGGCGCCCTCGGCCTTCAGGTCGTGAGCGGTGACGGGCTTCCCGTCATAGGTGTAGCCCACCACGATCCGGGCCAGACGCCGCTTCAGATCCATCAGATCGGAGGAGAGGCACAGCACCGCCATGATCTCGCTGGCCACGGTGATCTCAAAGCCGTCCTCCCGGGGCACGCCCTGCATCTTGCCGCCCAGCCCGTCCACGATGTGGCGCAGCTGCCGGTCGTTCATGTCCACCGCCCGCTTCCAGGTGATGGCCTTGGGGTCGATTCCCAGGGTGTTGCCCTGCTGCATGTGATTGTCCAGCATGGCGGCCAGCAGGTTGTTGGCTGCGCCGATGGCGTGGAAGTCCCCGGTGAAGTGGAGGTTGATGTCCTCCATGGGCACCACCTGGGCGTAGCCGCCGCCGGCAGCGCCGCCCTTGACGCCGAAGACCGGCCCCAGAGAGGGCTCCCGCAGGGCCACAATGGCGTTCTTGCCGAGCCTCCGCAGGCCGTCCGTCAGGCCGACGGAGGTGGTGGTCTTGCCCTCGCCCGCCGGGGTGGGGGTAATGGCGGTGACCAGGATCAGCTTGCCGTCCGGCCTGTCGGCCAGATCCTTCAGGATGGCCGGGTCGATCTTCGCCTTGTAATTTCCGTACTGTTCCAGGTATTTCTCATCTACACCGGCGTCTTTTGCAACCTCGGTGATTTTGCGCATGCGGCAGGCCTGCGCGATCTCGATATCAGTCATATAGGCCACGTAACCATCCTCCTTGTACTTTTCCTTTTTTGATAACCAGTCTTGCCAGATTGCTGCCCATGCGGTAGCCCAGGAAATCCAGATCCGGAGCGTCCCAGATCACCAGATCCGCCTGCTTGCCCTTCTCCAGGGAGCCGATGCTGTCCGCCCGGGCGATGGCCGCGGCGGCGTTCAGGGTCACGCCGGAGAGGACCTCCTCCGGCGTCATCCTGTACCGCAGGCAGCCCAGGTTCATCACGAACTGCAGGTTCAGGCTGGGGCAGGAGCCGGGGTTGAAGTCCGAGGCCAGGGCCACCGGGACCCCGGCGGCGATCATATCCCGAACCGGGGCGAAGGTGGAGCCCAGGTAAAAGCTGGTGGCGGGCAGGCAGCAGGCCACCGTTCCGGCTTTCCGCATGGCTTCAATGCCTTCCGGCGGGCAGACGATCAGGTGCTCGGCGGAAATGGCACCCACCTCTTCGGTCAGCTGGGAGCCGCCGATGGGGTCGATCTCGTCTGCGTGGATCTTTGGGATCAGGCCGAAGCGCTTGCCGGTCTCCAGGATCCGGCGGGATTCCTCGGCGCTGAAAACGCCGGTCTCGCAGAACACGTCGCAAAACGCCGCCAGCTTCTGTTTGGCGACCGTGGGGATCACCTGGTCGCAGAGCAGGCGCAGATAAGCCTCCCGGTCCTCCTTGTATTCCGGCGGCAGCGCGTGGGCGCCCAGGAAAGTGGCCGCCAGGTCCGCCGGGTGCTCTTCATTCAGCCGACGGATCACCCGCAGCTGCTTCAGCTCCGTGTCCAGATCCAGACCGTAGCCGCTCTTGGCCTCCACCGTGGTGACGCCCAGATCCATCATCTCGTCCAGGGCGTCCCAGGCTTTGTCAAAGAGCTCGTCCTCCGTGGCCTCCCGGGTGGCCTTCACCGTGGAGAGGATGCCGCCGCCCCGGGCCAGGATCTCCAGATAGGTCACGCCGCGGAGCTTCAGGGCCAGCTCGTTCTGCCGCCAGCCGCCGAAGATCAGGTGGGTGTGGGCGTCCACCAGGCCGGGCGTCACCAGAAGCCCCTCCGCGTCGATGCGCCGGGCTTCGGTCACCGGAGGTTCGCAGGACCCCAGGGAGACGATCCGCCCCTCCTCGCAGAGGATCCAGGCATTGCGCAGGATTTCGATCCGGCCCTGCTCCTCTCCCCTGCGGGCGCTGAAGCCCCGGGGCGTAGCCAGCATGCCGATATTGTGCACCAATACTCTGTCCATAGCAGTCCTTTCCCGAAGAGAGCGAAGGTTTTTTCCTTCGCTCTCCTTTTGTCCGTTTTAGCCCGTTTTTTACTTCTTCATGCTCTTGACGGCTTCGGCGACAAGCTCGTCGTCCGCCACGTAGGGCATGGTGATGTGATCCTTGCCGGCATACATCTTGTTATACTCCGCGGCGGTGGTCATGGCGTGCTCGTTGCGGGCCCAGCTGCGGCGGGCTACGCCCACCATGGTATCCCAGGGCATGGCCATTTTCAGGATGTTGTCCACCCGCTCAGAGCCGTCCAGCACCATGCCGACGCGTTGCCGGCGTAGCACTGGGTGGCCATCTCGGCCATGATGTTGGAGCCGTCCTTGATGTTGGAGGTCTCCCGGAAGGGCGCGTCGGTGCCGCCGGTGTCGTGATGGTCGCGGCCCAGGATCACGGGGCCGATCTCGCCGTTGCGGACCATCTCGTTGAACTTCAGGGCGATGTTCATGCGGCCCATGGCGTCCTGGTACAGGATGCGGCACTGGGTGCCGACCACCAGCTTGTTCTCCATGGCGTCCCGGACCCAGACATAGTTGTCATAGTCCTGATAGCGCCGGTTGTGTTCCTTAATATACTCCGCGGCGGCTTTGTCGGTCTTCTCCAGGTCCTTGGGATCCCGGCTCAGGCAGCACCAGCGGAAGGGACCGTAGCCGTAGTCGAAGAGGCAGGGGCCCAGGATGTCTTCCACGTAGGAGGGGAAGACAAAGCCGTCCAGGTCGTTCTCGCCGTTCTTGCAGATGCTCTTGACGCCGGTGTCGTACACGGCCTTCAGGAAGCTGTTGCCGTAGTCGAAAAAGTAGGTGCCGCGGTCATGGAACTTCTCAATGAGCTCGATGTGGTGCTGCAAGGACTTGTCCACCAGCTTGCGGAAGTCCTCGGGGTCCTTGTCCAGCATCTCGGTGCGCTGCTCGAAGGTCAGGCCCTGAGGGCAGTAGCCGCCGTCGTAGGGCACATGGCAGGAGGTCTGGTCGCTCATCAGGTCCACGTGGACGTTCTTCTCCAGCAGGTACTCCAGCAGGTCCACCACGTTGCCGTGGTAAGCCACCGCGCAGCCCTCGCCCTTCTTCTGATACTCCAGGGCGATCTTCACGGCTTCTTCCAGAGAGTCCGTCCGGTGGGTGACCCAGCCCTGCTCGTAGCGGGTCTGGATGCGGCTCTCGTCCACCTCGGCGATGATGGAGGCCACGCCCACGATGACGGCGGCCTTGCCCTGGGCGCCGCTCATGCCGCCCAGGCCGGAAGAAACGAAGAGCTTGCCCGCCAGGTTCCCGTCCTGGGGAATGCCCAGCTTCAGACGGCCGGCGTTCAGCAGGGTGTTGAAGGTGCCGTGGACGATGCCCTGGGGCCCAATGTACATCCAGCCGCCGGCGGTCATCTGGCCGTAGTTGGCAACGCCCAGAGCGGCGGCCCGGTTGAAGTGCTCCTGATCGTCAAAGGTGCCCACCATCAGGCCGTTGGAGATGATGACCCGGGGAGCCAGCTTGTGGGAGTGGAAAAGGCCCAGGGGATGGCCGGACATGACCACCAGGGTCTGCTCGTCGGTCAGCTCCTCCAGGTACTTCTTGATAAGGCGGTACTGCATCCAGTTCTGGCAGACCTGGCCGGTCTCGCCGTAGGTCACCAGCTCGTAGGGGTACAGGGCCACGTCAAAGTCCAGGTTGTTGTCGATCATGACCTGAATGGCTCTGCCTTCCACGCACTTGCCCTTGTACTGGTCGATGGGCTTGCCGGAGAGCTTGCCCTCCGGCCGGAAGCGGTAGCCGTAGATCCTCCCCTTCTCCTCCAGCTCCTGGGCGAATTCCTTCGCCATCTGGGCGTGGTGGTCCGGGTGGATGTAGCGCAGGGCGTTCTTGATAGCCAGGGCCTTGTCAGCTTCCGAGAGCTTGGACTCCCGACGGGGAGCGCGGCGGTAGCTGGGGTCCATCTTGGGATACTCGGGCAGCTCGTAATCCAGCTTGATGGTCATGGCCTCATCTGCAAGGTTCATGGTGTTGATCTCCTTCCCTTCCGAAAAAGCGTATTCTGTGCTCCGCAGACGCGGAGGATCCCATAGTGTCACGGGCATTCAGCCCCAATTGATATTTATATCATTTTTTGAAGCGAAGCGCAAGAGGAAGCGCCCCGTTTACGGAGAAAAACGCGATTCCTCTGGACAGCGAAAGCCTCCTGTGATAAACTGATCCCGCAAATCACAAATAACATTCGGAGGGTTCAAACATGGCAAAGCTTGTGGAATGCATCCCCAATTTTTCCGTCAGCAAAGAAAAAGACCCCGAGGTGTTTCAGGGTCTGGTGGACACGGCTTACTCCGTCCCCGGCTGCACGCTCTTCGACGTGCAGACCGACGGCAACCACAACCGCTGCGTCTTCACCCTGATCGGCTCTCCCAAGGCCATCGAGGAAGTGGCTTTTCAGCTGGCCAAGAAGGCCGTGGAGACCATCGACATGACCAGGCACGAGGGCCAGCATCCCCGCATGGGCGCGGTGGACGTGATCCCCTTCGTTCCTCAGATGGACGTGACCGTGGCCGAGTGTGTGGAGATCTCCAAGCGGGTCGCCCAGCGCTGCTGGGAGGAGCTGGGTCTCCCCTCCTTCCTGTATGAGGACTCTGCCACCCGCCCGGAGCGCCGGAACCTGGCCTCCTGCCGCAAGGGCCAGTTCGAGGGCATGCCCGAAAAGCTGCTACAGCCGGAATGGGCGCCGGATTTCGGCGAGCGGAAGATCCACCCCACCGCCGGCATCACCGCCATCGGCGCCCGGATGCCCCTGATCGCCTTCAACGTGAATCTGGACACCGCCGACGTGGAGATCGCCAAGAAGATCGCCAAGGCCATTCGTGGCTCCTCCGGCGGCTTCCGTTCCTGCAAGGCCATCGGCATCATGCTGGAGGAGCGGAACATCGCCCAGGTCTCCATGAACATGGTGAACTACGAGGACACCCCCCTCTTCTACGCCTATGAGATGATCCGCGCCCTGGCCGACCGCTACGGCGTGCGCATCATCGGCAGCGAGATCGTGGGCCTGACCCCGGCCAAGGCGCTGATCGACTGTGCGGAATATTATCTCAAGATCGAGAACTTCGACTGCAAAAAGCAGATCATGGAGTATCACCTGATCGACATGAAAGGCTGAGGTGGCGGATATGAAGCTCTCCGAAATGCAGCTGACCGATTTTGTGCAGACCCTGTCCTCCGACGCCCCGGCGCCCGGCGGCGGCTCCGCCGCGGCCCTGATCGGCTCCATGGGCGCGGGTCTCGCCGCCATGGTGGCCTGCCTGACCCAGGGGCGGAAGAAGTATGCGGAATACGCCGCATTTGCCGCCGAGGTGGAAGCCAAGGGAAAAGCTCTGCAGGATAAGCTCCTGGACGTGATGGACCGGGACACCGAGGCCTTCAACGCCGTCAGCGCTGCCTTCACCCTGCCCAAGGACACCGAGGAGCAGAAGGCGGAGCGCTCCGCAGCCATCCAGGCGGGCCTGAAAGCCTGCACCAACACCCCGCTGGAGTGCATGGAGCTCTGCGACGAGGCCATTGAACTGGGCTATGACTTCCTGGAATCCGGCTTCAACCAGAGCTCCGCCAGCGACCTGGGCGTGGCCTTCCTGAGTCTGAAGGCCGCCATGCAGGGCGCCTGGCTGAATGTGTGCATCAATCTCTCCTCCATCAGGGACGAGGCCTTTGTAGAGGCCTACCGCGCCCGGGGCCAGGCCCTGCTGGAGCGCTCTCTCCCCCTTGCCGACGCGGGATATGAAAAGATCCTGCAGATGCTTTGAAAACCGGATAAGCAACTAGCGGAAGCGAGCAATCGCCTCCGCTTGTTTCTACGATAGAAAGCGTCAACTAGCAGCATCCTTCCTGGTCTCCGGCGTGAAACGTCCACCCGTCCTTTCATCCAGAACAGAGCGCGGCGAAGTAGAAAGATCGTTCATCAACAGCTCCCGGTCCGTCGGCAGCTCGTCCCGCTCTTGATACTTTAGCACTTCTATCTTCCTCAGATCGGAAACGATCGCTTTTTGCTTTGCCTCCTTCTGCTCGCCGCTCAAGAATCCGTCTGGTACATATTTCAGAAAACATGCATCTTCCGGCTTGAGTTCTCTGAATATATCTGCTATATTATATTTAGAAGCTGACAACAGGGAGGAGGTCGTGGATTCAGTTCCGCTCGTCCTCCCCAAGACGTCGGCTTTGATTCTTGTCAGAGCCACCGTCATGTAGA
Source organism: Oscillospiraceae bacterium (assembly GCA_902775355.1). GTDB lineage: Bacteria > Bacillota > Clostridia > Oscillospirales > Oscillospiraceae > Limivicinus. The sequence continues at coordinate 65,927 of CACYLY010000002.1, read as the reverse complement.
GTCGTCCTCTGTAAGCGGAGGATTTTTTATCACAAATTGTACCGGAATAATATTATTCCCATCTCAGAACGCGCCAAGCGAACCGTAGGGAGCGATCCCTTGATCGCTCCTCCGTCTTCCGGAGGCATGTGGGCATGCCTCCCTACGGTGTGGCAATCCGTTCCTTCCTTCGCCGCCTCCAGCGCGTCCAACTGCCGCTGCAGCTTCCGCTCCAGCGCCTCCAGGCTCCTGACCTTCTTTTGGTAGGCCGTCAGGACCTCGGCGTTCCGCCCCTCCGCCCTGGCGTTCATCAGCAGCTTCCGGTCCGTCGGCAGCTCATCCTTCTCCTGGAATAGTGTTCTTCCCGAATAATAACCGTTCGACAATCTCCCCTCGCCAAAGTGCTTTAGCACATCTTCGCTTAAAATGCCATTTTTGTTTCTTTGACAATTTCAAGCACCTGTGTTATATTATTTTAGAGGATTGTGGTAGCCGGGATGAGATTTCTCTGAAAGGCTGGTCTTTTGAGGACGACCAATCCTCTCTTTTTATTCTCCCGTTGATTGTGTGTGCGATATTGAATGGCTCCATGCTTGTCACATTCGAGTATTGATCAACAGTAAAGACTACGGCAAACGTCACGTCACTGCCTTTTGCTATGCCAAGCATGGCATAGGTCCCTTCCGCGTGTTGGATTTCTTTATCAAGTCCGTTGATTGGAATGGCATTATCGGATGAGTTGTCCTTGCACCCCCTCCGCGCAGCAAGACCAAAACCGACTCGGTAACACAAAAAAGCACCTGAACAGGAGGCGATCCGCTCTTCTGTTCAGGTGCTTTTGTTGGGAATCCTCAGCGCAGGAAGCCGTTGATGATCTGTTCCTCCGCCTCCTGCTCGGTGAGGCCCAGGGTCATGAGCGAATCGTAGGGAGCGATCCCTTGATCGCTCCGCCGTCTTCCGGAGGCATGTGGGCATGCCTCCCTACGGTGTGGCAATCCGTTCCTTCCTTTGCCGCCTCCAGCGCGTCCATCTGCCGCTGCAGCTTCCGCTCCAGCGCCTCCAGGCTCCGGACCTTCTTCTGGCAGGCCTTCAGGGCCTCGAAGTTCCGCCCCTCCGCCCTGGCGTTCATCATCCGCTCCCGGTCCGTCGCCTGCTCGTCCTGCTCCTGAAATATAGGCTTGCTTTCTTCGGAGGATGAGCGTATACTTTAATCAGAAGCGGTGGGTACCCCCAAGGACGCTTTTCCGTCTGAAAGGCTGGGGGGTGACGCCGCTTCTATAACATCTCCCCCGCCTTTCACGGCGGGGCTTTTTTGCGCGTTCTCGGCGGCTTTGATCAGGCCCTTGTCCCATAGCTCCACCAGGTGATCTATCCTCGCAGGAAGCTCGAAAAAATTGGCGGAAGCCGGAAAAAGCACCTGAACAGGAGGCGATCCGCTCTTCTGTTCAGGTGCTTTTCTTGAGGATCCTCAGCGCAGGAAGCCGTTGATGATCTGCTCCTCCGCCTCCTGCTCGGTGAGGCCCAGGGTCATGAGCTTCACCAGCTGATCCCCGGCGATCTTGCCGATGGCCGCCTCGTGGACCAGCATGGCGTCCACGTCGTTGGCCTCCAAAGACGGGATGGCTAGGATCCGTCCCTTGTCCATGATGATGGAGTCGCACTCCGTGTGGCCGCTGCAGGGGGCGTTGCCGGTGATGCGGGCGTTGAAGGTCTGGCTGGACTCGTCCCTTGCCACGGAGCGGGACACAACGTCCGCCGTGCCCCCGGCCCCGTTCAGGTTCACCTGATAGGTGCTGACGGCGTTCTGGCTGCCGTGGGTCATGAGCCGTTCCTTCACCACCAGGCGGGCGTCGGCCTTGAGCTCGGCCAGGGTGGTCCGCTCGGTGGAGTCCACGCCCTTGATCTGCTCCATCTCCATCTCCACGGAGCTGCCCTCCTCCTGGTAGACCTCCGTCACCGGATTCAGGATGCGCTGGCCCCGCCCGTCACCGGAGCCGTAGTGCTTTTCCACATACTTGATCTTCGCGTTTTTGCCCACGTAGAAACGGTGGATCCCGTCGTGCTCGGAGTCCTGGCTGCCGCAGTTGTCGATGCCGCAGCCGGCCACGATGACCACGTCGGCCCCCTCGCCGATATAGAAGTCGTTGTACACCGTCTCCTTGATGCCGCTCTCGGAGAGGACCACCGGGATGTGCACGCTCTCATTTTTGGTGCCGGGCTTCACGTGGATGTCGATACCGCTGCCGTCGGGCTTGGAGACGATGTCGATATTGGCGGTGGTATTGCGCCCTGCCAGCTTGCTGTTGGCTCGGAAGTTGTAGGCTCCCGTGGGCACGCTGTGGAGATCCGCGATCTCCTCGATCAGGCGCTTCTGAATGGCGTCAAGCTGTACCATGTCCTTCCCCTCCTTACTGCAGCTTCTGGCAGGCGCTGACCGGCGCGGACTGCCCGATGAGCCTGGGCAGGATCTCCGCCGGCGTGCCCTTCTCGCTGATCCGTCCGTCGGCCAGGACCAGGATCTCGTCCGCGATCTGCAGGATCCGCTCCTGGTGGGAGATGATGACGATGGCGCTGTCCCGGATCTCCGCACGCATCTTTTCGAAAATGCGGATCAGGTTCTGGAAGCTCCAGAGGTCGATGCCGGCCTCCGGCTCGTCAAAGACGGAGAGGCGGGTCTTGCGCGCCAGAAGGGTCGCGATCTCGATGCGCTTCAGCTCACCGCCGGAGAGGGAGGAATTGATCTCCCGGTCGATATAGTCCCGGGCGCAGAGCCCCACCTCGGAGAGGTAGGCGCAGGCCTCGGACACGGAGATGCGCTTTCCCGCCGCCAGGCACAGCAAGTCCTTCACCCGGATGCCCTTGAAGCGCACCGGCTGCTGAAAGGCAAAGCTGATGCCCTTTTTCGCCCGCTCGGTGATGTCCAGGGCGGTGATATCCTCCCCGTCCAGCAGGATGCTGCCGGAGATGGGCTTTTCGATGCCCATGATGAGCCGGGCCAGGGTGGACTTGCCGCTGCCGTTGGGCCCGGTGATGACTGTGAATTTCCCGTCCTCGATGGTCAGGTTCAGGTCGTGGATGATTTCCTTCTGTTTGTCGTCTTCATCGACGGCAAAGCTCAGATTCCGTATCTCCAGCATGGATGCTTGCTCCTTTTTCTCAGTTGTCCGCCCGGTTGTAGCCGTTTTTCATTTTGGTGCTGACCTCCAGCAGGATCTTGTTCAGGGTCTCGGTGCTCTGCTCCTTCGCCATGCGGCAGAGCTCCTCGTTGGCCTTGCGCAGGATGGAGACGTCCTCCCCCGCGGCGATCCGCCGGTCATATTCCCGGACAAGCTGGCGTCCCTTGGTGACCACCGCCTGCTGATAACGCTCGATCTGCTGGATGCAGGTATTGTACCCCGCGTCGGCCAGCGCGCCGATGAGCCGGCTGGCCCAGTAGAAGTTTTCCGTGGACACGTCCAGCGTCACCTTGCTGAGATAGTCCGGCATCTTCGGCACCTGGGGATACACCGGCAGCAGGGCGTCAAAGGTAGTGGAGCCGAAGCAGATCCACTCCAGGCCCCGAATGGTCTCCGGCGCGTCGGGCCGGATCTGGCAGATGGAGGTGACGCCGGTGCGGTTGATGCCGATGGAGCGGTACATGCCCCGCTTGCCGGTGTCCTGATTGGTATAGGGGTTGTAGGCCGTTCCCTGGAAGTGGGTGGAGAGCAGGTACTTCACGTCCTCCACGGCCACCTTGCGGTCCGGTACGAAGCTCCAGGGGATATTGTCGCTCTCCGGGCCGAACTCCGCGTCCGGGCCCTCCCAGCGGTGGGAGAAGGGCGTGAGATAGCGGCCCATGAACCAGGCCCTGGGGGTGTTGTAGATATGGTCCATATCCCGGCGGGAGCCGAACACGTCCCGGGGATTGAAGGCGCCGTTCTGGTTGAGATCCAGGTGGTTTTCCGCGATGAACTCCCGCAGGTCCTTCGAGCAGAGGTGGTTCTTCTGTTCGCCGAAGGCGTCCTCCAGATCGAAAGCGTCCATGCCGAACTGGTTGGGGTTCACCACCACCACATCGTCTGGCACCCGCTTGGCCATCCAGTGGTGGCCGCCGATGGTCTCCAGCCACCAGACCTCTTTCTCGTCGTTGAAGGCGATGCCGTTGGACTCGTAGGTCCCGTAGGTCTCCAGCAGCTCCGCCAGGCGCAGCACGCCCTCCCGGGCGCTGCGGATATAGGGCAGCACCAGTACCACGATGTCCTCCTCGCCGATACCGCCGGGGATCTCCTTCTCGCCGCGCTTTTTGGCCTTCTTCAGCTCCACCAGGGGATCCGCCGCCAGCACCCGGGGATTGGAGGTAATGGTCTCCGTGGCGGTCATACCCACGTTGGCCGCGTTGATGCCGGTGGCCGCCCAGATGCCCTCCTTGGGGTCCACGCTGGGGCAGGCGGTATAGCGCAGGGGATCCTCCGGCAATTGGATCTCCACATGGGAGATCACGCTTTTGTATTTGCGCTTCTGCTGCCTGGGCTCTACCACCACAAGCTTTTTCACGTCAAAATGCCCGTCGTCGGTCCGGGCGATCATGGTAGATCCGTCGTTGCTGGCCTTGCTGCCAACCAGAATCGTCGTGCAGGACATGCTTTTTCCTCCTTCTATCGTTCCCTCTTTGGGAAACTCCGAAACAGCAGACAAATACTACCACAGCCTGCGCGTTTTGACAAGCATCGGCACAAAAGGGGCAAAAAAACCTGAAAGTGGGGAAGCTGTGCGCTTTTTGCTCTTGAAATAGTGGGAATATTGTGGTAAAATAATTTAGTTTTTGCTCAAAAGTGGGTCAAAAACGCTTTCGACAATACGATTTGGAGGTTCCTATGTCTACCATCAACTCTGTCGGAAAAGCCAAACTCATCGTGAAGGAGATCAGCAAGGCCATCGTCGGCAAGGACGAGGTGCTGATCAAGGTCCTGCTGGCCGTCATTGCCGGCGGGCATATCCTGATGGAGGATATCCCCGGCGTGGGCAAGACCACTATGGCCGTCTCCCTCTCCAAGGCCCTGGGTCTGGACTATAACCGGGTCCAGTTCACCCCGGACGTACTGCCTTCGGATATCACGGGCTTTTCCATCTACGATAAAAACAGCGGTGAAATGCGCTATCAGAAGGGTGCCGTGCTCTGCAACCTCTTCCTGGCGGACGAGCTGAACCGGGCCACCAGCCGCACGCAGTCCGCTCTGCTGCAGGCCATGGAGGAGGGCGAGGTCACCGTGGACAACAAGACCTATCCTGTTCCCCAGCCCTTCGTGGTCATCGCCACCCAGAACCCCACCGGCGCCAAGGGCACCCAGATGCTGCCGGACTCCCAGATGGACCGCTTCATGCTGCGCCTGTCCATCGGCTATCCGGAGCATGAGGACGCCATCGAGATGATCCGCCGCAAGCAGACCGGCATGAGCACTGAGGACGTGAACCAGGTGGTCAGCAAGACCGAGATGATGCAGATCCGCCAGGAGGCGGACCAGGTCTACATCAAGGACAATCTGATCGAATACATCGTCACGCTCTGCGAGCAGACCCGCAAGGATCCCCGGATCCTGCAGGGCGCAAGCCCCCGGGCCACTCTGGCTTTGACCGCTCTTGCCAAGGCCACGGCCTGGATCCAGGGACGGGACTATGTGCTTCCCCGGGACATTCGCTTTGTCTTTGACGACTGTATCGAGCACCGCCTGATCTGGACGCCGGAGCTTCAGAGATCCGCGGAGCGCTTCCAGGTGCTGGACGAGATCTTTGACTCGATCCCCGCGCCTTCCATTCGCTGATCATGCCGACCCTTGCCTTTTTCTTCTACCTCCTGATCCTGGGCGTGGTCTGGCTTTTCCGCATGTCATACATCGGCTGGCTGGGTCCCTATCTCTTCGCCTGTGTGCTCTGGATCCCCATCTTTCTGATGCTGCTGTCCCTTCCCTCCATGATCCGGCTGCGGCTGGATCTGTCGGTGCAGCCCACCCTGACCCGCAACGGCGAGGGAAAGATGGAGGTCCACTTCCGCAACCCCTGTCTGCTTCCCCTTCGCCGGGTATCCATATGGCTGGAGGTGGAAAATCGCTTCACCGGGGATGTGAAGAAGGACCGTTTTGACTATGTCACTCTGGTAAACAGCCGGGGAGAGATCCCGCTGCCCACCGGCTTCTGCGGGCAGCTGGTCTGCCGGGTGACCAAGGTGGAGTGCCGGGACCTGCTGGGGCTGATCGCCATTCGCAAGAAGAGCCCGCCTCCCGCGATCTGCACCGTTCTGCCCGAGGCAAAGGGCCCCGCGGTGCCGCCGGATCTGGATCTGGCTCTGGAGTCCTCCGCTCAGTTCAAGCCCAAGTACGGCGGCGGCTATTCCGAGGAACATGATCTGCGGGAATACCGTCCCGGCGATACCGTCAACAGCATCCATTGGAAGCTGAGCTCCAAGATGGACGACGTGATCGTCCGCGAGCCCCTGGTGAACGCCAATCAGGACGTTTTTGTGGTCCTGGGCCGCATCGGCAAAGAGGATCGGGGGCTGGAGGTGCTTGCCTGGCTCTCTCTGGAGCTCTGCTCCCGTGAGATCTCCCATATCATCGTGGCGGATTCCCTTTACGATGTGGGCAACGAGACCGAAACCACCGACGCTCTCTGCACCATCCTCGCCAATCCCATGGACAAGCCCGCCCCCTTCAATGCCACCGGCGCCCGCTGCGTCTTTCTGATTTCCGACGGGGAGGTGACGCTGTCTTGAACACCTGGCTGAACCGTCTCAGCAACCTGTTTCTGTTGGGTCTCGGATCCTGCTCCCTGCTGGCGATCCTGAAGGAGAGCTTTAGCCTGCAGGCGGACCCCATGATTCATTACTGGCTGCTGATCCTCTGCGTGCTGCTGTGGTTCTCCGCTTCCTTTCACCGGGGGATCTGGCTGGGCATGCCCCTGGCCGGCATCGTTCTTTTTGTCGCCTACCGCCTTTTTCAGGGCAACCCCGGTCTGGAGCTGCAGGACCTGATCGACCACATCTCCGGCGCCTTCTATACCCATATCACCCACCCGGGCGAAGCCTATCCCTATGCGTACTTTTCCAACGACCATACCACAGCCCTGCTGCTGTTGGGCTTTTTCCTGTCCGCATATCTGACCACCGCCCTGCATTCCAGAAGTCTGCGCGTTTCCCTCTCTATGCTGGAAACGCTTCCCATCTTCATCGCCTGTGTGATGGTCAACGGCAAAATGCCCGCGCTTCCCGCTCTGGGGATGCTGCTGTTCTGGTTTCTGCTGCTCGCCGGCGGCAGAGGCTTCAACCCCAGCGGCAGCGGATACCGGACCGTACTGTGCTGTCTGCTGCCCGTGGCGCTGCTCCTGGGCGGTCTGCTCCTGCTTCACCGACCGGAGGATTATGTTTTCACGCCCTACGATCGGGAACTCAACGAGCGTTTTGAGGGCTATACCCACTACTTTGATCTGCTTACGGGCCGCAAGTCCGATTCGGACAATTACAGCACCGACCCGTCCCAGACAGAGGAGACAACCACTCCCCGCTCCAGCTTCCAGAGCTCCTGGGAGTCGCCGGACAACAGCATGGATCTCACCAATCCCTTTGATGAGAGCAGGACCGAGCTGCCCCTGATGGAGATCCGGGCCGAGACCACGGGAAGGCTCTATCTTCGGACCCGGTCCTACGGCGATTACTCCGGGAGAGGCTGGCTGCCCGCGGAGGAGCTGAGCTCCGGCTCTTCCTTGCCCTTTACGGCCTTTGCCGCGGAGGGATCTCCTTACGGCTTCAAACGCTCCGTGGAGATCCACACCTATATGGATCTGCCGGCCCTTTGTATCCCCTACTACGCCGCGGCCGCCTCCGGTTCGGACGCTGCGGTCACCGCCGCCGATCAGATCAACTACCGCGTGACCTATATCGACTATCACCGGAGCCTTTACGACCTGTCTCTTCCCGAGGAAGCCGCGGCGGCGGAATCACTCTACCGGGCGCACGCCCACAGTGTCTATACCCGCCTGCCGAATGATACCAGAGAAGCCGCGCTGGAAATCTGTCAAGCGGCCGGTCTGAATCCGGAAGACCCCGACATCGTCCCCGCCGTTGCCTCTTATGTCCAGCAGCAGGGCGAATATGACGTGATGACGCCGGCCTACCCTTCCGATGACTACGCCATCTATTTTCTGACGGTCTCTCATCGGGGCTACTGCATTCACTATGCCAGCGCCGCCACGGTGCTGTACCGGGCTCTCGGCATACCCGCCCGGGTGACGGAAGGCTTCGTTGCTCCAACCAAGGCTGATATTTTCCAGCAAGTCCAGGCCGGAGACGCTCACGCCTGGGTGGAGGTGTATCTGGACGGGGTCGGCTGGGTACCCGTGGAGGTGACGACACAGGCCGGTTTTGCCACTCTGAACGCGGAGCCCACACCGGCCCCGATCCAGGAAGAGGTCCCCGCTCAGAACGCGCCCCCCAGCCAGGACCCCGCCGCAAAGCCCACGGAGAAGCCCGACGATGAGGACGGCGGCGGCGGAGGTGAAGGTCCCGGCGGCGGTGGCGGCGGCAGCTCCGGCTCCTCCTTCCCCTGGGGTCCCCTGCTGATCCTGCCCGGGCTGGCTCTCCTGCTGTTTCTCTGGTACCTTCTGGCGAAGGCCCTGTTCCGCTATCGGACCCGGAATCCCGACGGACGCAGAGCCGCCATTGCCTGCTGGCGTTACGCCAGACGGGCGGCGTCCTTCGGCGGAGAGATTCCCGAGGACATTCAGCACTTTGCCGAAAAAGCGGCCTTCAGTCCGCATCCCATCCACCAAGACGAGCTGCTGCTCTGTCAGGAAGAACTGCAGGAGCTGATCGACACGGTCTATCCCAAGCTCAAGCCGCTTCAGAAGCTTCTGTTCCGTTTCCTTTTCGGGATGAAATAATAAGATTACCGCCGGCGAACCTTTTCGGTTCTCCGGCGGCATTTTTTGATTCTTTATCATTCTGCGCAGAGCCACTGACTCTGATCCTGTGCTATAAACTCCTCCAGGGCCTGGGCAAAGGGCGCGCAGATGTCGCTGAGGCGTCCTTTGTCCAAAACAAATGGATCGATGCAGCGCTTCTTGGCCGGGATCACCCGGCGCAGCTCCGCCGGCGCCCTCTCTTCCTCCCGCAGCATCTGCTTGAGGCTTCGAAAGCGCTTCCATTCCCCGGCACCGACCGGATCAGCCAAAAGCTTTCGGATCAGCTCCGGTTCCGTACCCATCAGGTCTCGTTCCGTCAAGGTCCCCCGTTCCAGGGCGCGGCCCAGCAGCTCCGAGAGCATCTGCATGGCGTAGCGATCCTCATCGGAGACGTAGATCTTTGAACAGTGCAGCGCGTCAAAGCCGAAGTCGATGGCAGAAGCCGTATCCCTGAAGCTCAGTTCCTGCTCCCCGTCCTCGTTCTGTCCGACGCAGAGCTGCTGATAATAGAGCCGCAGCACCGTGGTCGAGCGCAGCCGGAACTTGTAGAGGTTCCCCAGGGTATATTCCAGCCTGTCCGCCGATAGGCGGGGCGAGTCGTTGTCCGCGATAGGGTAGCAATGATAGTCCAGCACCTGCTCCACCGGGATATCCAGCCGGCGGAGGATCTGCCCGATCTCCTCGCTGTTTCGGATCAGCTCCGCGGTGCCGCTCTCCGTAGCCTCCTGCCGCAGCGCGTCTCCCCGCAGAAAATCCACGGAATGGGAAAAGGTGGGGGCAGCAATATCATGAAACAGAGTGGCCGCGCTCTGGATCCGATCGCCGGTGAAGTGCCAGACGATCCGCGCCGCGCCAAGACTGTGCTCCAGGCGGGAATAGGGTCTCAGGCGGCGAAAGCGCTTGAAGCGGGTGTATTCACAGCCGCAGTTCATCCCCACGTCCGCAAGCCTTTGCATAGCAGGCGTCAGCGCCAGTTCCCTCAGAAAAGCGGGGCGTTCCCCGTAAAAGGCCGGTCCCTCTCTCATGACAGCAGACGCTCCTCATACTCCGCTTCCCGGAAGCCCACCAGCACGAAATCCTCTCCTACCAGCAGGGGGCGTTTCACCAGCATCCCGTCCGTCGCCAGGAGCCTGAGCTGCTCGTCCTCGCTCATATCGGGCAGCTTGTCCTTCAGTGCGAGCGCCTTGTACTGGAGTCCGCTGGTGTTGAAAAAGCGTTTCAGCGGCAGACCGCTGCGTTTCTGCCAGGTCCTCAATTCTTCCTCGCCGGGTTTCTGCTCCCGGATCAGCCGCAGCTCATAGGCGACGCCGTGTTCGTCCAGCCACTTCTGCGCTTTCTGGCAGGTGCTGCACTTGGGATAACAGAGAAATGTCATGCGATCTCCTCCTTATTTCATTTCAGCTGCGGATCGGCCACTCTCCAGACATAAAGGCCTTGTTCCTCCGGGTTTTTATATTCGTAAATCCCGTATCCGCCGAGGGCCAGGTTGCTGACCACTTCAAAAGGAACTTCGCCGTATTCGCAGCCGTAGAGCAGCGCGGCCTCGGTAAACAGCAGGCAGCCCAGGGGCAGATGGTAGTCGCTGGAGACGATGACCAGGCTCTTGACCTGGGGATAGCGCTCCGTCAGGATCGCGCGGGTAAAGATCGCGTTTTCCTCTGTGGTGGAGGACTGGTCCTCCAGGATCAGCCGCTCTTCCGAAATCCCTTTGCGCAAAAACCACTCCGCCATGACGCCCGCCTCCGTGGCCTCGGGATTCAGATAAGCGGTGCCGCCGCCGGTTGCGGCGATGAAGGCCTGCGGATACTGCTCCGCGGCCCGCAGGGCCAGCTGGCAGCGGCCGTGCATCTCCGGTGACATGGACCCGTCCGGTTCCAGCTGAAAGCCCAGTACCACGATGCACAGGCTTTCATCCTGAGGCAGATCCTCCGGCAGTCTGTCGTAATGCAGCTCCATCCGGGTATTGGCGTAATCCCAGTACTCCATGATCCCTTCCCAGGCTTCTCCCAGCGCTTGATCGTGCTCCTTCAGCGCTGCCACGTCCGCCGCGATGATCCGATCCCGGTCCGGCGCCTGCTTTTTATAGGCATAGACCATGTCGGTCACCAGCTGATAGCTCCTGGAATCGTAGCGAAAGGGCGACATTTCCCTCGCGGAGGGCGGTTCCGGCTGCTTCTCTTCAGGCTCTGCGCCTGTCTCTTCGTCAGACTCCGCGAGAGAACTCTCATCTTCCCGAGGCATGTTCTCCTCCTGCTTCGGCGCTTCCGTTACAGCAGTCTCCGCCGTCTGCGCCGCCGCGGTCTCTATCGTAGCCGGGGAAGGGGCTTCTCTTCCTCGGGAGAGGAAGAGCCAGGCCAGCGTCACCGCAGCCAGGGCCAGCGCGATCCGCAGCGCCAAAGGCATCGCCCTCTTCTCTTGATTCTGCTCATCCATCCGGGTTCCCCCCTTTTTTCGCAGTTTACCACAAGAGACACGTTCAGGCAAGAAGCGTCTCCCTTCTTTCTGAGATAAACGACCGCTTTGTCCTTTTCCTGTTGAAATACGTCTCCTTTTTTGTATAATTACCTTGTAACGATTCTCTTCTTTTCCGATCTTATAGGCGAAAGGCGGTGAGAGTGTGGCGGATTTCGAGCAGATGTTTTCCGAGAATTATGATTATATATTTCGGTTTCTGATGAAGCTCTGCGGGGACGCTTCTTTGGCCGAGGAGCTGACGCAGGAGAGCTTTTTCCGTGCCTATATGAATCTTGGGCAGCTGCGCAATGAAAACAAGGCTTCTCTCTGGCTGTGTCAGATTGCCAAAAACACATTTTACGCCTGGTACAATGAGACCAGAAAAAATGTGGACTTGGACGAGGAACTGGCCGCCGAAGGACCAGATCTGGCGGAAGCCTTCGCTTTAAAAGAGCTGTCCCGGGAAGCCTTTGCCGGACTCCACGAGCTGGAAGAGCCCTATAAGGAGGTCTTCCTGCTCCATGTCTTTGCCAACCTTTCCCTGACCGAAATCAGCGCGCTTTTCGGGAAAAGTGAAAGCTGGGCAAGGGTCACGCTTTACCGCGCCAAGAAAAAGCTGAAAGAAAAGATGGAGGGAAAATCATGAACTGTACTGTTATCCAGGATCTGCTGATCCTCTATGCCGACGACTGCTGCAGCGAAGAGAGCAAAAGCCTCGTGGAAGAGCATCTGAGAGGCTGCGAAGCCTGTCGAAAAGCCCTTGAAGAAATGAACGCCGACTCCCCCGTGACGAAGGAGACCGGTACAAAGAAAACGGCCTTCCCCCGCATCAACAGCTGGAAGGCTTCCCTGCTGCAGTCTGTTTTGCTGTACGTTTCTTTTGCCCTGCTGGTGTTCGGCGTAGCGCAGGAAGCCGCTACGCCGGAGGGAAGCGTGAACGGTCTCTGGGCGCTTGCCTTGGTCGTGCCGGTGACAGGCTTTCTGCTGTCCCTTGCCAACTGGTATTTCATCCGCCTGTATCCGAGCCGAAAAGCCTTTTCTGCCTGTTCCCTTCTCGCTACTGCGATTTTTATCCTCCTCGCTTATGTCTGGGCGCTGCTCCACTACCGGAGCGGTCTGCTCGATCTCTTCAGCGGCAGCGCTCTCTCAACCGGTCTTTTGATCCTTGGCTGTGTTCTCACGATCGCCCTTTGCATCGTATCCAAACTTTTTTCCGGTCGCTACGCCCTGCTGCTTGGCAAGGAGTGAGCGATGAGGCGCAATCATCTCTTCATTCTGATCCTTCTGATCCTGACGCTTCTTTTCCCATCCCTCTGTATGATCGCAAAGCTCTTGCACTATTCTTTCACCGTCAAGAACGGGATCGTCTATGCGATCGTCACAACAGCAGTTTATGATGGAATCGGGATCCTCTTGATGAGCCGAAAGGACAGGCAAGTCGGAAAACCCTATGCGTTCCTTCTTTCCGCCTGTCTGCTTTTGAATCAAATCCATGCCTTGGTGTTTGTGTTTTACGCTGCCAATCAAACAGCAATGCTCTTTGTTGCCTCCTGGTTTGTGATGACCGCCATCATCGTTGCATATTATGTCAAAAACACCGCGCTGTTGGCTGTCTTCTATTCCCTTGCGGGCGTACTCGTTCTTCCTATTTTCCTCTTTCTCATGCTGAGCGGTTTTGGAGCAAAAACAGTGATTGCCCGTGAAGTCTCTCCGGACAGGAAATATTGCGCTGAAGTGATCGACGACGATCAGGGCGCGTTGGGCGGCGCAACCCAGCTCTTGGTGTATCGCTTTGATCAAAGCTTTTCCATAGGCTCTTTCGATTTTCGGAAGTCGCAAATAGAGCTCCGTTCCGGCAGCTGGGGAGAATTTGAAAGTCTCTCCTGGCAGGACAGCGAACATCTCTCCATGAACGAAAAAATATACGAAATAACGGATTACTACCCGGAGTACCTTACCGAAAAAGAACGGATCATCCGATATGTTGAGAAGCATGAAGGGCTGCTGCTTCGTTATATTGAAAAACGTGATGATGCCATCCTCAAGAATCAGCCGATCATCCGGCAAATCAGAATAAGCGATGCATATATTGACTTTTCCTGCGGAGGAAGCGGCTTTGGCCCAGAGACATCATATTGGGGCTTTTACTACTCAGAGAAGGATGACATGAGCGTACTCTGGTGTGCGCATCCGGCAGATCAACGGCTTGAGAAATCAGGCGATGGATATATGTGGAAGGAAGCATGGTATGATCCCAGAGGTGATAACACCTATTACACAGAATGGATCTGCGGACACTTTTATTATTATGAAATGACTTTTTGATCCCTCATAAGCAAAAGCACCCCGAAGCCCGCAAACAAGCGGATTTCGGGGTGCGTCTTTTTTGTTTTTCTCAGTACAGCTTCGCGCCGGCGGGGATGTGAGGATCCACCATCAGAAGGTGGAGCTTCTCCTCCTCGCCTTCCTTGTGAATCGCGCTCAGCAGCATCCCGCAGGATTCGACGCCCATCATGGGTCTGGGCGGAAGGTTCACAATGGCGATGCAGGTCTTTCCGATCAGCTCTTCCGGCTCATAATATGCGTGAATACCGCTCAAAATCGTCCTTTTCTCGTCAGAACCGTCATCCAGAGTGAACTTCAGAAGCTTTTTGGACTTCTTGACGGCTTCGCATTCGAGGACCTTCACAGCCCGCAAATCGGACTTGGAGAAGGTCTCAAAATCCACCTGATCCTGGAACAGAGGTTCGATCACCACGTTGGAAAAGTCGATCTTCTCTTCAACAGGCGCCGCTTTCTCGGCTTCCTGCGCCGCCTTGCAGGCCTCCTGAGAGGGGCAGGTAAAGCAGGCGCATTCGGATCCTGCGAGCTTTTCCTCCGCCTTTTCTTCCTTCTTCTCCTGCTTTTCCGGCTTCATGGTCGGGAACAGCAGCACGTCGCGGATGGAGTCGCTGTTGGTGAGCAGCATCACCAGCCGGTCTACGCCGAAGCCCAGGCCGCCCGTGGGGGGCATGCCGTACTCCAGGGCGTTGACGAAGTCATAGTCTACCTGGGCACGGCTCTCCGGATTGAGAGCCTTGCGCTCGGCCACCTGGCGCTCAAAGCGGCCCCGCTGGTCGATGGGGTCGTTCAGCTCGGAGAAGGCGTTGCCGAACTCGGTGGCGTTGATGAAATACTCAAAGCGCTCGGTAAAGGCCGGATCGTCCGGCTTGCGCTTGGCCAGAGGACTGATCTCCACCGGGTAATCGTAGATAAAGGTGGGCTGGATCAGCTTCTCCTCCACGAAAGCGTCAAAGAACTCGGCCAGGATGGCGCCCTTGGTGGGCACCTCGGGAAGCTCCACGTTGTAAGCCTTGGCGCAGGCAATGGCGTCCGCGTCGGTTTCCCAGTCCCGGAAGTCCACGCCGGAGTACTTCTTCACCGCGTCGATCATGGTCAGGCGCTCCCAGCGGCCCAGGTCGATCTCGTGTCCCTGATACGGGACAACCAGACTGCCGCAGACCTTCTCCGCCACCGCCTTCATCATATCCTCCACCAGGTCCATCATGCCGTGAAAATCGGTATAGGACTGGTAGACCTCGATGGTGGTGAACTCCGGGTTGTGCTTGGTGTCCATGCCCTCGTTGCGGAAGATGCGGCCCACCTCGTAGACCCGCTCCATGCCGCCCACGATCAGGCGCTTGAGATAGAGCTCCGTCTCGATGCGCAGGACCATGTCCATGTCCAGGGCGTTGTGGTGGGTGTAGAAGGGCTTGGCGGCGGCGCCGATCTCAAAGGGCGTCAGCACCGGGGTATCCACCTCCAGGAATCCCCGTCCGTCCAGGAAGGCACGCAGCTCTCGCAGGATGCGGCTGCGCTTGACGAAGGTGTCCTTCACCTCGGGGTTCACGATCAGGTCCACGTAGCGCTGGCGGTAGCGAAGCTCCCGATCGGTCATGCCGTGGAACTTCTCCGGCAGGGGCCGCAGAGACTTGGACAGCAGCACCACGCTCTGGACATGCACGGAGATCTCCTCGGTCTTGGTCTTGAACACGTAGCCCGTGACGCCGATGATATCGCCGATATCGTACTTGCGAAAGTCCTTGAACTCCTGTTCGCTGACGGCGTCGGACCGGGTATAGAGCTGGATCTGTCCCTGGTCGTCCTGAATATGGCAGAAGATGGCCTTGCCCATGCCTCTCTTGGACATCATCCGGCCCACGACGGCGACGGTCTTGCCCTCATAGGCCTCATAGTTTTCCTTGATTTCCATGGAATAGGCCGTGCGCTCGAAACGGGTCTGCCGGAAGGGGTCTCTCCCTTCCTCCCGAAGTGCTGCCAGCTTATCCCGACGGACCTGCAGGATCTCGCTGAGCTCCTGCACCTGTTCCGGCTGGCGGTTTTGATTCTCGTTCATGAGATGCTTCTCCTCTCAGATATTCTCCACTTTGAGGATCTTGAAGCTCAGATCGCCTACAGGGGCATGCACGACGACGGTGTCCCCCGCCCGATGACCCATCAGGGCGGAACCAACGGGAGAATCGTCGGAAATGCGCCCGGTTCTGGGATTGGCCTCCTGAGAACCGACGATCTCGTACAGTTCCTCAACTTGTTCCGCCTCGTCCAGAATCCAGACCTTGCTGGAAAGCGTTACGGTATCTTTGGGCGTATCATGACCGATGTTTTCCACCACTTCGGCGTTTTCGATCAGGACTTTCAACTCGGCGATCTTGCTGTACAGCTTACCCTGCTCGCTTTTGGCCTCGTCATACTCGCTGTTTTCCGACAGGTCGCCAAAGCTGCGGGCTTCCTTGATCAGCTCTGCCACTTCTTTCTCCCGCACGGTTTCCAGGTAGTAAAGCTCTTCTTTCAGGGCGTCCAGACGTTCCTGGCTCATTTTAAACTTGTTCACGTTGGCCATAAAGCAGATCTCCTTTTTGATTGTTTGATCCGACCCGTCCCGGGCCGGCTGTTGGAATTGTTATTATACCATCCGTTTCCCGGATGTCAACTCAAAAGTCTCAGGGCGGCCATCAGCTGCTCATCATTGGAAATGCTGGCGGTGCCGTCTTCTCCGCCGGTGGTGCCCTCCGTGGTGCCGGTTGCGGACTCATCGCTGTTGTATACGATGTAATCCGGTACCACACCGCCGGCAGCACAGATATCCACGCCGCTGGGGGTGCGATAGCTCTTGGTGGAGAGGCGGATCGCGCTGCCGTCAGACAGAGGAAGCGTCTCCTGGGTACGGGTATTGCCGGAAGTGGGCTCGCCCATCAGCGTTGCCCAGCCCCATTCTTTTAGGACTGCGGCACAGAGCTCGGCTTCACCAAAGGTACCGGTGTTGATAAGCACACAGGTCGGCATCTGCAGGTTCATGGAGTCCGACTCCGTAACAGAAACCACGCCCTTCTTATCCACCTCAGAGAAGAGCCGTCCCGCGGGGAGCAGATAATCCAGCAGGATCGCGACCTCGGTAGGCAGCCCGCCGGGGTTGTTGCGCACGTCAATCACAAGGCTGTCCGCTCCCTGCCCCAGCAGATATTCGATGGCATCCACTGCGGCCTGGCCGCTGCCCGCTTCGAAGTTGTGGATCTGCACATAGGCGGCGCCGGTCTTTTCCAGGCGGTAGTTTACCGCGATGGCGTTCATGTTGGAGCAGTCCACTTCAATGTGCCCCTGGCCGTTGAGGATCTCCAGCTCAAATTTGGTGTTCAATTTGGAGCGGATCAGGGTGCGGACCTCGTCTGTGCTGTACTCCGCCAGATTCTGCCCGTCAACCGCTGTGATGATCATGCCGGTGCCCAGTCCCGCCATGGCAGCCGGGGAGGCCGGGTATACGGAAATCACCTGAAAACCGCCGGTAACATTATCTTTCACGATGGAAAAGCCGATATCCGCGTAATCGTTGGCTGTGGAGAGCTGGTAGGCTTTATACTCATCGGCGGTCATGAAATAGCTCCAGGGATCTCCCAGACCGACAATCATGGCTGCCGCAGCGGAGTCCGCCATGCCGGCGCGATCCACCTCGTCGATATAGTGCTCATCCACCAAATCCTTGATTTCAATATAGCGTTTGGCCTCTTCGAATTCTTCATTTCCGCCGATGGCCCGCAGCATGGTGTTGTGGGTGCGCAGATACGTGAAAAAGCCGACAAGAGCACAGAGGATCACCACAAATTTCAGCGGGATCCCTGCGTTTAAGATTTTTTTCAGGCCAAGATAGAGCTTTGCCAGAATATTCAGGAAAATGTTTCTCACAAAATCCCTCCTGTCTTGCTGGGGTGAGCGTGAAGAACGCTCGGTAAATCCGTTTCCTTCTGCATGGCACAGCCGGGCAGTATGTTACTGCCCGGCATTCAGCATTCGAAAACGCTGAGATTTCATGCTGTTTTTATGCGTCAGGTGCGTAGCTGAGGCCGGAAAAGCCGCCCGTGGATTCCGGATCCAAGCAAGTGCTGCCCTGCCGAATTTCGAAGTGCAGATGGGGTCCGGTGGCCCATCCGGTGTCACCCACGTAGCCGATGGTCTGTCCCTTGGTCACCTGCTGTCCTTGATAGATGGCATAGGCGGACAGGTGTCCGTAAAGCGAATAGTAGCCATTGCCGTGGTCGATCATGATACAGTTGCCGTAACCGCCGTTGACGTAGGCCATGATGACTACTCCGCTGTCGGAAGCGACGATGGCCGTGCCGTAGTCCGCGCCGATATCCAGGCCGGAGTGGCTGCGGACAGCGCCTGTAATGGGGTGAGTGCGCGTTCCGTATCGGCTTGTGATGTAGTAGCAGCCCGGGCAGGGCCAGCCCCAGGAGCCGGTACCGGTAATGGTGATGGGTACGGCGCTGCCTGCCCCGCCATTGTCGTTTTCAGAAGCTTCGCTGCTTCCGCCCGGGGTGTTTTCGGCGGCCTGCTGCTGTTCCTGCTGCTGACGCCGGGCTTCCTCCTCCTGGCGTCTGCGCTCTTCCTCCTGCCGCCTGCGTTCCTCTTCCTCACGGCGGCGGCGTTCCTGTTCCTCTACCAGCTTGTCGATCCGCTCGGCTGTCTCGATTTCGTCCAGAAGCAGCTGTTGCAGCTCCTCGTTCCGCTCGTCGATATCCTGCTGCAGTTCAGTCACCAGCTGGGCAGCTTCCCGAATCTCTTCCTCCAGTGCTTCCTGCTTTTGCTGCAGATCCGCTTTCCGCGCTTCCAGCTCCGCTTTTTGCGTTTCGTACTGGGCCTTGACCGCCTGGGTGTACTCTCTTGCGGCGATGTAATCATTGTACAGCTCCTCATCGCTGCGCATGATATCACCTGCGTCATCGATGGCCGTGAGCAGGTCGCTGAGACTGTCCACCTGCAAAAGCAGACCCAGATATCCAAGCTCTCCGTTCTCTTCCATGGCCCGCACTCTTGTGCGGTACCGCTCAAGCTGCTGATTTTCCAGGGCGACCGCCTGCTCGACTCTGATCGCCTCCCGGGCGATCAGCTGATCGGTAAGGAGGATTTCCTGCTGCAGGCTTTCGATTTGCTGGCGGGTGAGAGCGTTCCGGTCGTCCATAGCCTGCTTGCGCAGGACTACGCTGGCCTTCTCCTCCTCCAGCTGATCCACAATCGCCTGTTTTTCATCGTGTTCCTCTGCAATGGCAAGGCGCTGTCTGCGCAGCTCGTCGATCTGATCCTGCAGGTCATCGGCAAAGGCTGCCTGCGGGAGCAGGACCAGCGCGAAGGTCAGGGCCAGGATGCAGGAGAGCACACGAATGCGAGTTCTCTTTTTCATGGTTTTTTCTTTTTAAACTGCCGGATCAGCAGTTCCAGTAGCTCATTCCGCTGAAGAATTGTTCCGGATCGATCCTGTTTCCGTTCAGTATGACCTCAAAGTGGCAGTGCGTGCCGGTGGCGCGTCCCGTTGCGCCCAAATAGCCGATGGTCTGTCCCTTGCTCACCACTGCGCCGTAGCTCACGGCGAAGCCTGACATATGGGCGTAGACCGTCATATAACCGTTTCCGTGGTCGATGATGATGTAATTGCCGTAACCGTTGTTGTAGGCAGCTGTCACAACAGTACCGCCGTCCGCGGCCACGATGGGATAGCCGTCCTTGTGATAGCCGTCAATATCGATGCCGCTATGGTACTTCTCTTCATTGGTAAAGGGGTCGATACGCCAGCCGAATCGGCTGGTGATCCGCTTGCTGGAGGGCACCGGCCAGGTAAAGCTGCCGGTGGCCGGGCCACTGGGCGTGGGGGTGGGTTCCGGTGTGGGTGCCGGCGTGGGAGCCGGCGTAGGCTCCGGAGTGGGCGCGGGCGTGGGGGCCGGCGTCGGTGCCGGCGTGGGAGCCGGGGCTTCGCCGCCGCTCTCGCCGCCGTCTTCACCGCCCTCGCCGCCGCCTTCATCGCCGCCTTCGTCGCCGTTATCGGGAGGCGGAGCCGGCGTAGGAGCCGGCGTGGGGGCTGGGGTCGGAGCGGGCGTGGGAGCCGGAGTAGGCGCAGGGGTGGGATCCGGCGTGGGCTGAGTCGGCGTCTGCGTGGGCTGAGGAGGCGCCTGTGTTGGGATTGGAGTAGGCAGCGGAAGCAGGCCCAAGTCTCCTTCGCCGTTGTTATCGTAGTTCGCGTTGCCGTCCCCGTTCTCGTTCTCTTTTTCCTTCTCCTCGGCTTCCTTGCGCTTTTGCTCATAATACTGGTTGATCAAGTCCAGGATTTCCTGTGCGGCGGCGTCTTCCTCCGCCTCCGCCTGACGGTAGGCGATCAGAGCCAGACGGATTTCTCCCTCCAGATCCTTCATCATCGCTTCCGCTTCCTGGATCTCCTTCTCGATCTCTTCCCGCTCTTCAAGGAGCTCCTTCTGCTTTTCCTCGCACTGGGCGCGCAGAGCTTCGTACTCGCCCTTCACGCGCTCGCTCTCTTTCCGAGCCTCACGATACTGGCGCTCCAAAGCCTTGTCGCTCTCCATGATGTCACCGGCGTCGTCCAGGGCGGCAAGCAGCTCGCCCAGAGATTCGGACCTGGCCAGCAGGACCAGGATGTTGAATCCGCCGTCCTCCTCCATGGCGCGCACGCGGGCGCGGTAGCGGCGAAGCTGCTCTTCCTCCACGGTCTTGGCCTGCTGGACTTCAATGGCCTTTTCCGCGATCTTCAGATCGTAAACGGCAATCTGCTGATTCACGATCTCCAGCGCGGCCTCGGCGGCTTTTTTCTCCACCTCCAGGGCAGCTCTCTGCTCCAGGACATTGGCTTTTTCGCTTTTCAGGCTGTTGAGTCTTTCCTTGGCTTCTGCCGCGCGAGCGGTCAGCTCTTCCTTCTGCTCCTCTAGTTCATCGATCTCTTCCTCTTCGAAAGCCAAAGCCGCGGGAAGCACGGAGATGAACAGGGAGAGGATCATGACGACCGCCATGATCAGAGCCAGAATAGAAACTACTTTTTTGCGGTCCATACAGTTCTCCTTACTCCAAAAGCGCTTACACCTTCAGATAATTCCGAATGGCGTTCACACCGCCGAACACACCGATCAGAACGCCGATGGCCAGATAGATCACCAGAACCATCGGGGCGACATCCATAAACTGCACCGGGCTCAGGAAGCCTTCAGCCAGGGAATCCATCAGACTGCCGGTGACCAGATTATACAGGCCCCACTGGGCCAGGAAGCCAAGGCCGCCGCCCAGGATGCCGAGCACAAGGCCTTCGATCACGAAGGGCAGGCGGATAAAGCCGTTGCTGGCGCCGACCATCTTCATGATGGCGATCTCTTCCCTTCGGCTGAAGGTGGCGAGCTTGATGGTGTTAGACATGATGAACATGGAAACGAACACCAGGATCGCCATCAGCACCAGGGACACGCCGCTGACGATGTTGCGGATCCTCACAAAGGTATTCGCGTATTCCTGATGGGCGCGGACCTTCGCGACGCCGGGCACTTCTTCCAGAGCGAGCTTGGTCTCCTTCAGCATTTCAATGTTGTGGAGCTTGATGATGAAACGGTGCCGGAACACGGTCTCGTCGATACCCTCCATCAGAGACTTGTCATACTTGCTCATGTAGTTTTCCATGGCCTGGGCCCGGGAAACAAACTCCACGGAGCTGACATTGTTCACTTTCAGGATCTCGTTTCCGATGGCTTTGGCCTCTTCCTCGTCCGCAAGACCGTCGTCCACAAAGGCGACGACCTCGTTCTGGTCCTCCAGATCGTCGATCAGGCGGTCGATGTTCAAGGCCAGGAGAGCCACGCTGCCCATAATGATCAGGCAGGCCATGATGATGGTCACCGTGGCAAAGGACATCAGTCCGTGGGTTTTAATGCTGCGAAACCCCTCGCGAATCAAATAACTGCCTCTACTCATAGCTGAAATACCCTTCGCCTCCGTCGCTGATCACGTGCCCGTCTTCGATCTTGACGACGCGCTTGGCAAAGGCGTTGACCAGCTCTTTCTCATGGGTGACCACCAGCACGGTGGTGCCCATCTCGTTGATCTTCTCGAACAGAAGCATCAGCTCGAGACTGCGGACAGGATCAAGGTTTCCCGTGGGCTCGTCCGCCACGATCATTCGCGGGGAGTTCACCAGGGCCCGGGCGATGGCGACACGCTGCTGCTCGCCGCCGGACAATTCGCTGGGCAGGCGTTTTTCCCGGCCCTCCAGACCTACCAGCTCCAGAACGTAGGGGACGCGGCGGCGGATATCCCGCCCGGAGGCGCCCACGACACGCATGGCAAAGGCCACGTTGTCGTACACGTTCATGTTCTCGATCAGGCGATAGTCCTGGAAGACCACGCCCAGGGTGCGGCGCATTTTCGGGAGCTTTCTCCGGCGAATGCGCATCATGTCAAAGTCGTTGACGATGACCTTGCCGGAATCCGCCCTCACCTCGCCGGTGATGAGCTTCATCAGGCTGGTCTTTCCGGAGCCGGAAGGCCCAACCAGAAAGACGAATTCGCCCTCGTCGACTTTCAGATCCACGCCATCCAGGGCAAGGGTGCCGCTGTTGTCGTAGGTCAGCTTGACTTTTTCAAAGCGAACCATAGTTTTCCTCCATCATACGGGTCTTCGCGTGTACCGCGGTGGATGCGGAGCCCATCCTCCCCCCGCTCTTGTCAGTAGCGGAAGTTGTTCAGGGAATCCAGATACATTTTCACCATCATGGCGACTTTGAATACGATCGCGTGATCGAATTCCCGCAGATCCAGTCCGGTGATCTTCTTGATCTTCTCCAGGCGGTACACCAGGGTGTTGCGGTGAACGTATAGCTTCCGGGAAGTCTCGGATACGTTCAGGTTGTTTTCAAAGAAACGGTTGATCGTTTCCAGCGTGTCCTCATCCAGGGTCTCAATGGGGTTCTTCTTGAAGACCTCGTTCAGGAACATCTCGCACAGCGTGGTGGGCAACTGATAGATGATGCGGCCCAAGCCCAGGTTTTCATAGTGGATGATGCTCTTGTCGCTCTCAAAGATCCGGCCGACGTCAATGGCGACCTGGGCTTCCTTGTACCGGTCGGCCAACTCCCGCAGGTGCCGGGCGTTGGTGCTGACGCCGATGACGCAGTGGATGCCCAACTCCTCCCGCAGCGCGTTCTCAATGGTGAGCGCCGCCTTGCGGACTTCTTCCACATTCTCCGGAGACTGAAGGGATTTGACCACGACCACGTCGGTCTCGTTGATGTTCAGCACAAAATCCTTCTGCTTGTCGGGGAAGAGGCGGCTGATAACCTCCACCGCCGCCACGTCCGCGTTCTCCATCTGACGGACAAGCAGCACGATCCTGGGTTCATCGGTGACGAAGTGCAGCTCCTTGGCCCGCACATACACATCGCCGGGCAGGATATTGTCCGAAATGATGTTTTTGATAAAGGCGGCCTTGTTGTGCTTCTCCTCGAAATTATTCTTGGCCTCGTTGAAGGCCACGGCGGCCACGGCGCATACCGTGCGGGAGATCCCGTCCGCCCCTTCCACGAAAGCCGCGTAATCCAGCTTGCCGCCCTCGGAATTCAGCGCGCAGAAGCTGCGATTGTCTGTAGATACGGGCAGACTGCGGGCCTGCTCCAGATCGTAGGCCCGGAAATCATCCAGCCTGGATCCGATCATGGCAAGCTCGCTGGCAGCAACCACGAAGCCCTGTTCGTCAACAACGCCGATAGGAAGATCGACGGCCTCTTTCATTTGAATAATCACGTTTTGGAAAATTCTGCTGGACATGATATCCCCTCCTGTGAGCGGCAGTCATAATCATATGGTAAAACTGACAAAGCCCCACATTTGATTTTTGACTATCATAACTCCAAAGCTCGTGATTTTCAATAGAAAATGCAATGTTTTTTTGTTAATTTTTTTGTCTTTGTGGTATTAACGCTCAAAAAACTTCAAAAACTGGCGGTTTTTTTGACGATTTGACCAGCAATCAGCTACTGAACACTCTGCACAAATCCTCTTGCGTCAGTTCCTTCCACCCGCCGGGCCCCAGTGTTTCATCCAGCTTCAGGCCCCCGATAGAGAGTCTTCGCAGCTCCTGAACCGGCAATCCCCTGCTGGCCAGCATCCGCCGGACCTGATGGTACTTGCCTTCCGTTACCGTCACCAGGAGCCTTCCGTCCTCCTGAATCTCCAGAATCGCAGGCAAACAGCGCGTCCCGTCCCGGAGAGTCAGGCCTTCGCGAAAAACAGCGGCGTCCGCCTCCGAAGCATTTCCCTCTACTCTGGCACAATAGCATTTTTCGACTGCAGATTTTGGGGAAATGACCCGGTGCGCAAAATCTCCGTCATTGGTCAGCAGCAGGAGCCCGCTGGTATCCTTGTCCAGGCGCCCCACAGGGAACAGGCCTCTTCGTCGCAGCTCGGGAGGCAGCAGATCCAACACCGTCTTTTCATTCCGATCTTCCGTCGCGGTAACGACTCCCAGCGGCTTGTCCAGCATGATCGTGAAAAACCGGGAATTCTGGAGCGGGCGCCCGTCAAAGCAGACGCGATCCGTTTCCGGGTCGATTTTCCGCTCCGGACTGCGTTCCGCAAGGCCGTTGACATGCACCCTTCCGCCGCGGATGATCTCCCGCAGCTCCTTCCGGGAAGCCAGGCCCTGGTCCGCCAGAAACTTGTCCAGTCTCACCCGTTCCATCCCCGACCTCCCAAAAGCCTGTAATCTGCTGTTACACTATACCAGATTTTTAACCGAATTGCAACCTTTTTTATCTGTTTTGACCCTTATGTGGGGAAGCACCCCCTGATATTGGGGCAAATTCGCGCCGAAAATAGATGAAATACCCATATTTTGTATAGAACATGGGGGAAAGGTATCATTTCTTTTTCTCTGAATATGCTGGATCCGAGGTGAGGTGTATGAATCAGAAACAAGCAAACACATCCAACAAGCGGAAAGCCTTGAAAATCCTTTTTGCGGCGGCCATCCTTCTGGCAGCGCTGATCCTGCTGCGCTCCTGCTTTGCTTCCGACAGAGCGGACAGCCTGGAGGGACGTCAGGCCTTTCTGCAGAACCTGGGCTGGGAGATCGACCCGGAGAGCGAAGATCTGCGAACCGTGCAGCTGCCTCAGACTCTGGAGGGCATGCTACTAAAATACAACGAGCTGCAGCTCACTCAGGGCTACGATCTGAGCAAGCATCTGGGCGAGACCTGCCGGCAATACAGCTATCGGGTGCTGAATTACCCCGATCCGGAGCAGACTGTTCTGGCGACTCTGTACGTCCAGGGGGATCGGGTCATCGCCGGGGACATTCACAGCACCGAGCTTAACGGCTTTCTGCATGGATTGAAGAAAGAGTGACAGCAGCCGCACCGGGAGCCTTGTTTCCGGTGCGGCTGATCTTTTGATCTTTTTTGCCGATCCTTTCTCAGCTTCCGCTTTTCTCTTGTGCAGATCGCCTGGCCTGTGATACAATACGAAGCAGCAAAACGGCGCATGTCCTGCCGCGCCGCCGAGAGGAGAACTTGAGATGGAGCACAGAGGCACCCTTCCGCTGGAGACATCCCGTCTGCTGCTGCGGCCCTTCCGCGCCGCGGACGGCGAAGCCATGTACCGCAACTGGGCCAAGGACCCGGAGGTCACCCGCTATCTGACCTGGCAGCCCCACGCCGGGCCGGAAGTCAGCTGTCAGCTGGCTTCGCGCTGGGAGCAGGAGTCCCAAAAGCCGGACTTTTACCAATGGGCCATCGTGCCGAAAGAGCTGGGCGAGCCCATCGGCGGCATCAGCGTGGTTCGGACAGACGAGGCGCACTCCTCCGCAGAGATCGGCTACTGCATCGGCAGGCCCTGGTGGGGGCAGGGCCTCACCGCAGAGGCGCTGCGAGCCGTGATTGAATATCTGATCCGTCAAGTGGGCTTTCGTCGCGTCTCTGCTCAGCATGACGTGAACAACCCCAATTCCGGCAAGGTCATGCGAAAGGCCGGCATGAAGAAGGAGGGCATCCTGCGCGCCACCGGCGCCAACACCACAAATCCCCGCTGCGATATGGCGGTGTATTCCATCCTGGCCGAGGAGCTGGACCTGTCCCCCGCTCCCCTGTTCCGTCCCCTGGCGCGAAGCAGACAGGCCCTGTCCGAAGCGGAATGCCTCCGCATCCTGCGGGAGGAAAAGCGGGGCGTCCTCTCCGTTCTGGGCGACGAGGGCTATCCCTACGGCCTGCCCCTCAACCACTGGTATGATCCGGCGGATGGACGGATCTATTTCCACAGCGGTCCGACGGGGCACAAGATCGACGCCATGCTTCGGGAGCCGAAGGCCAGCTTCTGCGTCCTGCGCCAGGCGGAGCTCTCCGAAGACGGCTGGTCCTGTTACTTCGACAGCGTAATCGTCTTCGGCCGCCTGGAGCTTGTGCGGGATCACGACCGCGCCCTGGAGATCAGCCGCCAGGTCTCGTATAAATTCACCGGGGACAAGGACTACATCGAATGGGAAGTGGCCCATTCCGGCGCCAAGGTCCTCTGCTTTGCCCTGATTCCCGAGCACATCAGTGGCAAACGGGTCCACGAGAAATAGTTCGTAGTTCGTAGTTTTTATAGAACAAACCCCCGGCTTGCGATGAATCGCAGGTCGGGGGTTTTCTCAAAACTCAATGCTCAAAACTCACACGATCAGGCACTTGCCGTTCATCTCGACGGGCTGCTCGATGCCGATGAGCTTCAGGATCGTGGGGGCGATATCGGCCAGGCGGCCGGGCTGGAGCTTGATCCCCTTCTGCCGCACGCAGAAGGGCACCGGGTTGGTGGTGTGGGCGGTGTTGACCTTGCCGGTCTCGTCGAACATCACGTCGGCGTTGCCGTGGTCAGCTGTTACCAGCAGCACCACATCGTCGTGCTTTTCGACCTCCGCCAGGATCCGGCCCATGCAGCTGTCCACGGTCTCCACGGCCTTCACCGCCGCTTCCATGACGCCGGTGTGACCGACCATGTCGCAGTTGGCAAAGTTGCAGACGATCAGAGCGTACTGCTCGGAGGCGATGGCTTCCACCACCTTGTCCGCCACCTTCTCCGCGCTCATCTGGGGGATCAGGTCATAGGTGGGGAACTCCTTGGGAGAGGGCACCAGGCAGCGATCCTCGCCCTCGAACTGCTTTTCCACGCCGCCGTTGAAGAAGAAGGTCACATGGGCGTACTTCTCCGTCTCCGCCACGCGGAACTGCTTGAGACCCTTGGCGCTGATCAGGTCGCCGATGGTGTTTTCGATGGTCTCGGGCGGGTAGGCAATGGGGAGGGTCAGGGCCTCGTCGTACTGGGCGGTGCAGACGTAGCTCAGGGGATAGACCAGCTTGGGCCGCTCAAAGCCTGCGAAATCGGGCAGGTTCAGCGCCCAGGTCATCTCCCGGGCCCTGTCGGGGCGGAAGTTCATGAAGATCACGCTGTCGCCGGGATTGATGGCGCCGTCCGGGCGGACCACAGTGGGCTCCACGAATTCATCGGTGACGCCCTTGGCATAGCTGTCTTCCACAGCCTTTACGGGATCCTCGGCGGGGACGCCCTCGCCGCATACGATGGCGCGGTAGCCCTTCTCTACACGGTCCCAGCGCTTGTCCCGATCCATGCCCCAGAAGCGGCCCTGAATGGTGGCGATGGCGGCGTTGCCCAGCTCCAGGCACTTCTCGTGCAGAGCCTTCACAAAGCCGGCGCCGCTGGTGGGCGGCACGTCCCGCCCGTCCAGGAAGCAGTGGACGAAGACCTTCTCCACGCCCCGGGCTTTCGCCATGTCCAGGATCCCGAAGATGTGGGTAATGTGGCTGTGAACGCCGCCGTCGGAAAGCAGGCCCATGATGTGCAGGGCCTTGCCCTTGGCCTTGGCGTCTTCCATGGCCTTGATGTAGACCTGGTTCTCAAAGAACTTGCCGGTCTGGATCTCCTGGCTGATCTTCGGCAGGATCTGGAACACCACACGGCCCGCGCCGATGTTGGTGTGGCCTACCTCGGAGTTGCCCATCTGCCCTTCGGGCAGGCCCACGTCCAGGCCGCTGGCCTGGAGTTGGGTGCAGGGATACTCGGCAAAGAGCTTGTCCAGATTGGGCTTTTTGGCCTGGGCGATGGCGTTGCCCGCGGTGGGCGGGGCGATGCCGAAGCCGTCCAGAATGATGAATACAGCCTTCTTGCTCATATTCACTCCTGAGCGGTGGCCGCGATAATGGTGGCGAAGTCCGCAGGCTTCAGGGAAGCGCCGCCGATCAGGCCGCCGTCGATGTCGGGCTGGGCCAGCAGCACAGCCGCGTTCTTGGCGTTCATGCTGCCGCCGTAGAGGATGCTGACCGCGCGGGCGGGACGGGCGCCGTAGATCTTGCGGATAACGGCGCGGATGCCCTCGCAGACCTCCTGGGCCTGCTCGGCGGTAGCGGTCTTGCCGGTGCCGATAGCCCAGATGGGTTCATAAGCGATGACGCAGCGGCGCAGCTGAGTGGCGTCGATGCCGGAGAGGGCAGCCTTAACCTGGTAAGCCACATACTCCATGGTCAGATCCATCTCCCGCTGCTCCAGGCTCTCGCCCACGCAGATGATGGGGGCAATGCCCTTGGCCAGCAGGGCCTTGGCCTTGGCGTTGACGAGCATATCGTCCTCACCGTGGTACTGGCGGCGTTCGCTGTGGCCCACGATGCAGAACTTGGCGCCGATATCCGCCAGCTGAGCGGCGGAGATCTCACCGGTGTAAGCGCCCTTCTCGAACTTGGACACGTCCTGGGCGCCGGCGGCGACCTTGCAGTCCTTCCCGGCGCGGATCAGGGCGGGGACCATGACGGCGGGAGCGCAGAGCACCACGTCGCAGCTTCGGGTCTTGGGCAGATTGGCCTTCAGCTCTTCCATGAAGGGCTTGATGGTAGAGGCGAGCTGGTTCATCTTCCAGTTGCCGGCAATGATGGTTTTACGGTACTTTCTGTTCATCTCGAAACTCCTCGTCTTCTAAAACTAAAAACTAGAAACTAAAAAATCACTTGTCCAGCAGGCAGGCTACGCCGGGCAGCTCCTTGCCTTCCAGGAACTCCAGGGAGGCGCCGCCGCCAGTGGAGATATGGGTGATCCTGTCGGCAAAGCCCAGCTTTTCCACAGCGGAGGCGGAGTCGCCGCCGCCCACGATGGTGACAGCACCGCTCTCAGCCAGGGCGCGGGCCATGGCTTTTGTGCCCTCGGCGAAGGCGGGGAACTCGAACACACCCATGGGCCCATTCCAGACGATGGTGCCGGCGCCCTTGACGGCTGCGGCAAAGATCTCCCGGGTCTTGGGGCCGATGTCCATGCCCATCAGCTCGTCGGCGATGTCGCCCTCCACCAGGACGGGCTCGGCGTCGGCGGAGAACTCGGCGGCGCAGATGTTGTCAATCGGCAGCAGGAAGTTCACGCCCTTGGCCTCGGCCTTGGCGATCATGTCCTTGGCGTAGTCGATGCGGTCGGCCTCCAGCAGGGACTTGCCGATCTTGAAGCCCTGGGCGGCCTTAAAGGTGTAGGCCATGCCACCGCCGATGATGATGGTGTCGGCCTTCTCCAGGAGATTGTTGATGACGTTGATCTTGTCGGAGACCTTGGCGCCGCCCAGTACGGCCACGAAGGGACGGACGGGGTTCTCCAGGGCCTTGCCCATGATCTCCAGTTCCTTGTTGACCAGAAGGCCGCTGACGGCGGGCAGATACGCGGCGACGCCTGCGGTGGAGGCGTGGGCGCGGTGCACGGTGCCGAAAGCGTCGGACACATAGAGCTCGGCCATGTCGGCCAGCTTCTTGGCGAAGGCGGGGTCGTTCTTGGTCTCGCCCTTGTCGAAGCGCAGGTTCTCCAGCAGCATGATCTGGCCGGGCTGCAGCGCGGCAGCCTTGGCCTGGGCGTCTTCACCGATGGTGTCGGCGGCGAAGATCACTTCCTGGCCCAGCAGCTCGCCCAGGTGCTTGGCGACGGGAGCCAGGGTCAGCTTCTTCAGGGACTTCTCCCACTCCTCGCGGGTGATGTCCTCGGCGTTCTTGCCCTTCTCCACCTGTTTTTTCACATAGCTGTCAAAGGTGGCGACGGGCTTGCCCAGATGAGAGCAGGCAATGACGGCGGCGCCCTGCTCCAGCAGGTACTTGATGGTGGGGAGCGCGGCGACGATGCGCTTGTCGCTGGTGATCTCGCCGGTCTTCTTATCCTGGGGGACGTTGAAATCGCAGCGCAGCAGGACCTTCTTGCCCTTCACGTCGACGTCATAGATGGTTTTCTTGTTGTAGTTCATCTTGTATCCTCCTCTTGAATTTTGAATAAAGGACTTTTATCGTACCGACATTTCGCCGGTATCCATCAAGCCCGGGAAGCCCTGCTGCCGCAGGGCCTCGTAGGCGAGAATGGCCACGGAATTGGAGAGATTGAGGCTCCGCGCCTCAGAGATCATGGGGATGCGGATGCAGCGGTCCCGGTACTTCTCCCGGAGCCACAGCGGGAGCCCCGCCGTCTCCTTGCCGAACATGAGGGTCACGTCCCCGGAGAAATCCGCCTCGGCATAGGCTCGCGGCGCCTTGGTGGTGGCGAGCCAGAGATCTGCGTCTCCCCTTTTGGCAAAATACTCCTCCAGGTTTTCATAGACGGAAATTTCCACCAGGTGCCAGTAATCCAGGCCGCAGCGCTTGACCCACTTGTCCGAGATTTCAAAACCCAGGGGCTTGATGAGATGGAGCCGGGCCCCGGTGCAGGCGCAGGTGCGGGCAATAGCCCCGGTATTGTGCGGGATCTCCGGTTCCACCAGAACGATATCCAGCATGTCCTTTCCTCCGCATTTGTACCCGATTCTCATGTTCATTAGCATTTTAGCACACTTTTTCAAAAAAAGCTGTACTTTTTTGCATTTTTATCGAATTCTTGCAATATCCACAAATCTGAGGTATAATCCTTCCTGAAAACGGCGTTTTTTATGTTCATTATTCCCAAAAAGGTCAAATGGTTCCAAGGATTTATCATTATGGACGTTTTTTGTAACGATTGCCCCCGTCAATGTAGGGCAAAACGGGACAGCGACCGACCCGCCGGGATCTGCCGCTCCCCCTCCCTTCCCCGGGTCGCCCGGGCCGCTCCCCATTTCGGAGAGGAGCCCTGCATCAGCGGCACCAAGGGCTCCGGCACGGTGTTCTTCACCGGATGCAATCTGAGATGCGTCTTCTGCCAAAACCGGGAGATCAGCCGGGGGCAGGGCGGCGAGCTGCTGACGGTTTCGCAGCTGCGGGACGTGATGCTGCGCCTGCGGGATCAGGGTGTGCACAACATCAACCTGGTCACCGGCGCCCACTTCGTGCGGCCCATCGCCCAGGCGCTGGAAGGGCTTGACCTGGAGATCCCCGTGGTTTGGAACAGCTCCGGCTATGAGAGCGTGGAGAGCCTGCGGCGGCTGGAGGGTCTTGTGCAGGTCTATCTGCCGGACTTCAAATACTGGAAAAGCGATCTGGCCCGGAGCTACTCCCTGGCGGAGGACTACCCCGGGGTCGCCGCCGCGGCGATCAAGGAAATGTTCCGCCAGACCGGTCCTTATGAGCTGGACGTGGAGGGGCTTCTCCGGCGGGGCGTGCTGATCCGGCACCTGATCCTGCCTGGCCAGGACTTGAACGCCATGGACGTGATCGACTTCGCGGCGGAGGAGTTCCCCGAGGGCAGCGTGCTCTTCTCCCTCATGAGCCAGTACACGCCCATGCCCGGCCTGGAGCGTTTCCCGGAGCTGCTGGGCCGTGTGGACGCGGAAACCAACCAGCGCCTGATCGCCTACATGGAGAAGCGGGGCCTCTCCGGCTACTGGCAGGAGCCGGACGCCGCCACGGACGAGATGATCCCCGCCTTCGACGGCACGGGACTATAAACCAGCCGGGACAGAAGGATCTTTTTTGCCTGCAAGCTTACAGGGGCGCAGCGAAATCGCTGCGCCCCTCAAGCTTTATTTGTATTCAAAGCAGGTTTCCTTTCATCTCGAACATAACGACGCGCGAAAAACGCTCGACCAAAGGTCGCCCCTACGGGCGCAGACGGCGGGCGCTTCGTGAAGCGCCCATACGGCGGGGCGCATGCCGGCGGGCCGCGTAGGGCGCGATGCCCTTATCGCGCCGCTGATCACGCACACGTGCGCAGCGGCGGGCGCACCAAGGCTTCCCCTTGAGGGGAAGCTGGAGACTGTAGACAAAATCGGTTTTTGTCGTCCTGAGCGAAGCGTAGCGTAGTCGAAGGGTCTAAAAAGCCCGTGTTTTCAAGACTTTAGATCTTTCGGCTCCGGCTTCGCCTCCGCTCAAAATGACATTCTTTTAGGTTGTCTACACATTGACGAGAGACGCGGCGAAACCGCCGCGTCCCCGCGTTTTTTGTTCCGGATCCCGCGATTGCCTTCCCCGCTCACGGGGAAGGGAGACCGCTCGCGGTGGATGAGGTCCCCGCGAAGCGGACCTCAATTCCGAATTCCGAACTCCGAATTCCGAATTATCAGTGGATCTCCACGTCGTGATACTTCAGCCAGCGCGTCAGGCGGATCAGGTCCTTGTTGTTGACCTTGCCGTCCCCGTTCACGTCCAAGGCTGCCGCGTTGACCGTCGTGCTCGAATCCTTCAGGTATTTCTGGAGGCGGATCACGTCTTTGTTGTTCACCATGCCGTCGCCGTTTATGTCGCCGGGGACGTGGTCGGACGTAGCCTCGGTGACGACCTCCTGGTCCGGGTCGATCAGCAGGCGTCCGCCCAGGGAGCCGCCGGAATACTCTACATAGCCGTACTGTGCCTGCTCCGTGCGGGTACCGTTGAGATAAGCGTCCAGCAGGATCGGATTGCCGCTGAGATCCAGCTCGGCCAGCTCCGTGCCGAAGATGTAGAGCTCCTTCAAATCCGGCGTTGCGCTCAGGTCGATGCTGGTCAGCGGGTTGCTGGCGATGTCCAAATACTTCAGATTCGGCGCGCCGCTGAGGTCGACGGTCGTGAACGCGTTATGGTCCGCATAGATGCTCTCGAGCGCAGGCTGCTGGCCCAGGATCAGCGTGGTCAGGCTGTTGTCATAGATCTCCAGGCCCGTTAGCTTGGTGTTCTGCGACAGGTCCAGCTCCGTCAGGTTCGGGTTGCCGTCGATCATGATGAAAGTCAGCTCCGTCAGGAAGTGAATGCCCTGGACATTGTGCATATCGGCCCACTCCTCGATGCAGAGGCTGTTCGCCTGGGCGATCTCCGCGGGGCTCAGCCAGCCGTTCTTGTTCAGGTCGAAACTGGACGCGCCGTACTGCCGGAAGTCGTCGTCCGGGAAGTTGATTCTGTTTACCTGGATGCCCATGTCTTCTTCCACCACAGCGCCCTTGTTGCAGCGGAGCCGCCAGGTGGGGCTGGCGCCCTCCATGGTGTAGTCGTCATAGCTGGAATACTGGGTAAAGACGCCGTCGCTGCAGACCTCCACCATCATGGCGCAGCCGGAAAGGTCCAGCGTATCCAGCTTGGTGCCGTAGCAGACCAGGTAGCGCAGCTTGTTGCTGTTCACGGCCAGACTGGCCAGATTGCTGTTGCCGTCGCAGCGCAGATACTCCAGGTCTCTGCACATGCCCAGCTCCAGGTGAGAGAGATTGTTGTTGTAGCAGTCCAGGGTCTTCAGGGCTGTGCAGCCGGCGAGGGAGATGCTGGTCAGCTTGCATTTGTAGCACCACAGGGTCTCCAGCTTCGCGCAGCCGGCCACATACAGGCGGGAGAGGCTGCTGTTGCCGTCGCAGCGCAGGTACTCCAGCTTGGGATTGTTCCGCACATCCAGCTCGGTCAGGTTATTGTTGTAGGCGTAAAGGCTCTTCAGCTCCGGGAAATACTTGATACCGACCAGGCTGGCGACGCTCTTTCCGTTCACGCTGATGCTGGTCACCGCTTCCCGCTCGGCCCGGGAGAGGTAGCCGTCGCTGTCCAGGTCAAAGCGCTCGGAGATATAGGCGCGGAAGTTGGCGTCCGGGAAGTTGGCCGCATTGATGGGCAGCAGCTCCTCGAACACGGCGTAAAGCGTGCGATCCTCCTGCACCAGGGTGGACCAGGATTCGTTGTCGCCCAGATTCTCGCCGTAAGCGTCCTCCCAGTGATCGAAGAGGTAGCCCTCCGAAGCCTTCTGGTAGATCGTGAAGCTGTCATAGTCGCCGTAATTGGCGTGAGCCGTGACGCTGGTCGAGAAGCTGGAATTGTCCAGACTCACGGTGCCGCCCACGCCCACGTTGCCGTCCAGGTCCTTGACCTTCACCGTGAGCAGCGCCCGGCCGTTGCCGATGGCCGCCGTGTTCACGGGACTTGTGCTGCCGGAGTGCACGATGGTGGTGCGGTCGCTGCTGTAGGCGCCGTCGGAGGGATAGAGGATGGAAATGCTGCTGGTGGTCAGGAAGGAGCCCACCTGGATGGCCTGGCCGTCGTCCGGGTCGCTGTCGGCGTAGAGGACGCCGCCGTCAAACCGGGCCTGGCCGCTGACCACGAAGGCCTTCTCCTGGCGGGACCGGGCGTAGACATAGCCGCTGATCAGCTGGAAGCTGCCCGCGCGGACGCAGTCGATTTCGGAATAGCCGTAAAATTCCCCAACGACTGTGAACTTGCCGGTGCAGTACAGAGCATAGCTGGAGACTCTGGAAGCCAGATTTTCCACCCGCAGGCTACCGACAGTCAGCTTGAGATCGCCACCGGTCTTCACCGTCGCCGCACCGTAGCGGCCTCCGAAATAGATGCTGCCCGGGGCCCCGGACTTGCCCACGTTCATGTTGCCGCCGACCACGATGCCGCAGCAGGGGGCGTAACTCTCATCCTCGTTGGAGATGAAGTTGTCGCAGGTAAGAGATCCGGTGAAGTCGAAGTTTCCGCCGACGCTGATCACGCTGAGACCGGCGAACATAAGGGGCGGAGTGCCGTTGTAGACGATGTTTTTCAGCTCGAAGTCGCCGTCCATGCTCAAATTGCCGGCCACGTAGATGACGCCCGCGTAGTTCTGGTCCACCAGGGTGGCGGAGCCGACGATGTTCAGGTCGCCCAGAGCTTCGATCTGATAGGGATGCTTCAGGGGCTCCAGGTCGTGAACGGTGGTGGCGCCGATGACGCCGGTCACATTCTCCAGGGTCAGGGTGTTGGTGGCCGGATCATAGCTGGCATGGCCGCCGGCGACGGGGATATCGTCCTTGTTTGCCGCCGTAACGGGCACCGAGCCCAGATACAGCCTGTAGAACTCCGGCCCCATGCGGTAGATCAGGGTGCCGATACGCCCGGGAGCTGCTTCCTCGCTGATATCGCCATAGGCCGAGCAGGCCCTCTGCCGCTCGATGAGGATGCTGCCGTCCTCCAGGTAGGTGAAGAGCAGATCGTCCGTGCCGTCCTCATTCAGATCCCTGGTAAAGGTCGAGCCGGTGGGCGCCCCCGGGAAGACCTGGATGGCGATCTCGACGGGCACCGTCGCGCTGCCCTCCGTCAGGTCGATGACATAGGTCTCCCGATCCCGCAGCTCCGCCTCAAAGAGCACATGATGGTCGGGCATCACGAACTGATACACGCTGTCCCCATAGAGGCGCAGCGCGCCCGGCTCCAGATCGGCGCTGCTGATGGAGGCCACGTACTTGCCCTCGGGCAGGCCCTCATAGTCAGGCGTCACGTAGACGTAGTCCCCCACCCGGGCGGCGGTGATCTGGCCGTTGGCGGAGAAAGCCGAGATGAAGCTGCCGGTAATGGAATAAATCTCGTCGGTGAAGGTGAACACATTGGTCTTGACCGTCAGGATCTGAGGGGCGGAGCCCTGTACGGAGATCGACTTGACCTCCGCGTTCATCAGCTCCACTTCCGGCAGCTCGTCTGAGTCGAAGCGCCAGCCGTCGGCCGGGGTCAGGTAGATGGCCGCGTAGTACTGGCAGCCCGGCATGACCTGGGTGGGGACGGTGCCGGCGGCGCCGGTCTCCTGGTCTACGGCGTTGATCCAGTTCGAGCCCTGATACAGAGCTGCGTGGTTTTCCTGCAGATCCGTCAGGCTCACAAAAACGCCGGAGTCGTAGGTGTTGTAGAACCGGGGATAGCTGATGGCGTAGTGCAGCTCGGTGATCACGGCCTCCTCATAATCGATATAGTCCGTGGTGAGCTGGATCGAGCCGTCGGCCAGGACGGTCCGGGTCAGGCTGCCGTTGTCGGTGTCAAAGAAGCCGCCGCCGGTGAAGTAAATATAGAAGCGGGTCTGTTCGTCAAGGGTCCAGTTCTCATTGGCCTGCAGGACGATCTGGACCCGATAACTCCTGCCGGGCACGAAGCCGGTGGCGGGGACGGGATAGCCGTAATCGCCGAGCATCTGCCAGAAGGCGCTGTTCACCGTGTAAACCACGCCCAGGCCGGAGCCCTCCAGCTCCGCCGGCGCGCCGCCGAAATCCACGTAGGAATAGCTGCCCAGCGGGCAGGGATCCGGGGTCTTGGCCCCGATGCCCACGTTAAGCGCGTGTACGGGCGCGTCTGCCGGCGCGTAGTAGGCGTCGATATAGATGTCCCGCTCGTCCTCGTCCACGGTAAAGCAGAGTTCCTCCGTGATGCTGGCGCCCATGATCTCCGGGTCGTGGGACAGGCGCAGCTGCTGCAGCCGATAGCCCGGCTTGGGGACGCAATTCACGGTCACACTGTCTCCCACCTTGGGCCGGTAGTCTGACACGAAGGTCTGGCCGCCCACCACGTCGTTCTGGAAGTAGCTCTCCGAATCCACGGTGTAGTTATATACGAACACCCGGCGATACTGGGCCGCGGCCGCCTCGTCGATGGCGATGGGGCCGGTGCAGACGAAAAGCTGTCTCCCGCTGTCCCGCACCTCCTTGTATTTCACGCTGCCGATGTTCAGGCGCAGCTCGCAGTCTTCGGGAAAGCTGTAGTTCTCATCTGCGGTGACGGTGAATTCGGTGAAGTAGACACCGTCGGCCAGGATGCTGGTGGCGCCGAGGCCGATGCCGCCGCTGGCCTGGTTGGCGTCATTGTACCAGACGGCGTTGGAGATGCTGAAGCGGGGGTCCTCGGGCAGATTGAAGACCACCGGGCAGCCCTCGGGATAGTCGCCCTCCTCAAACATCTGGATGTCCAGCTCCAGGAGATTGATGTTCCAGGCCTTGGCCTGGATCTCCTCGCTCAGCAGGTGCAGATAGCCCTGGCTGTCGATCTCGGAGGACTGATAGCCCAGGTATGTGGTACTCGAAAAGTCCGGATTGTAGGGCGATTTGAAAGCGACCAGGCCGCTCGCACCCTCGGAAAAATGCCAGTTGGGACGGGGCGCGAGGACGATCTCCACCGTATAGCTGGCGCCGGCCTTGAAGGTATTGGGCGCCTGACCCACGCAGCCGCTGCCCGTACCGCCCAGCCAGCGGGCGGAAATCAGTTCGTAGCGCTGCCCTGCCACGTTGGTGACCTTGGCCGGGAGCGGGTCGCTGGAATAGCTGCCGCCGGCCAGGGGCCCCTCCACGTTCAGCGTATTGAGATATGGAATGGGAAGACTGCTGCCCTCCGGCGAGAAGCCCACGTCCACCTCCACGCTCTGCCAGCCCTCGGGAACGATAAAGGACATGGTATCGGTCACATCCAAGCCCATGAGGACGCCGTTGCCCCACTCGGCGCCCTGGACCTGGTAGCCGGGAGCGGGGCTGGCGATGATATGCACCAGCTCGCCGCACTTGGGCTTGGCGGGGCTGTAGCTCACGGTGCCGCCGTAGCCGCCGGTGACATTGCCCTGGTCGTCATAGACCCAGATATAGGTCACCATGGCCACAGTGTCGTCCGCCTCGGGTTCATCCGCCGGCGCGGGCACGGCTTCAGGGCCGTCAGGGTCGCCGGGGACGTCGACCCCTACGGGCTCCGCGGGTTCCTCCGGTTCCTCCGCCGGCGCGGGCTCTTCGGCCGGCTCTTCCGTTTCATCGTAGGGGCCGACGCCCTCGGCGGCCCGCGGTTCCTCCGCCGGCGCGGGTTCCTCGGCCGGCTCCTCCGCAGGGAGCAGCGTGACCGTAAAGGCGTCGCTGATCAGCTCCTCCTCGCCGTAGAAGGCGCGGATGCGCCAGACTGTCTCTTCCTCAGGAGCGGCCAGGCTCAGCTCGGTGCTCGCGGGGTCCAGCTCCCGCACCGGGATCAGGGCCGGTTGCTCGTCGTCCTCGTAGGGGCCGACGCCCTCGGCGGCCCGCGGATCTTCCTTCACCAGCTCCAGCCGGTCGGGGATCGGCTCCAGTGCCCAGGTGACAAGATAGTCCTCCCCCACGGGAACGCTGCCGCTCTGAGGCTGCAGCAGGAACTCCGGGGCCAGCTCCTCCGGCTCCTCCGCCAGGGAAGCTGCTGGAAAGAGAGAGACCAGCATCACCAGGGTCAGCAGAAAACTCAAAAGCTTTTTTGCTTTCATGGCGACCTCCTTTTATTCTTTGAAATTTTATATACATTTCCATTCCAAATGTAACAGAAAAATCCTTTATTGTCCAGAGTAAAGCGCGAAGGCCCGGACTTGTTTTCAAAGGACCCGACCGCAGTGTGCTTTTGCCTCATGGAGAAAAACCGTCTTCAAATACGACAGCCGCGGCTCTTGACAAAGCACGAAACTGCGCACATAATGCTGTTGAGAGAACAATACAAAGGAGGATCCCCCATGACCTACGCCGAAGTCCTTGCCGCCGCCAGAGACTGCGTCGGCCCCTACTGCAAAGCCTGCCCCGTCTGCAACGGCCGCGCCTGCGGCAATTCCATGCCCGGCCCCGGCTGCAAATATCCCGGCACCACCGCCTCCCGCAACTTTGACAAGTGGCAGGAGATCTTTGTGAACATGGACACCCTGTGCAAGAACGTGGACCCGGATATCTCCTTTGAGATGTTCGGTCACCGCTTCGCCGCGCCCATCTTTGCCGCGCCTCTGGGCGGCCTGACCATGCACTACGGCCCCAAGCACACCGACTTTACCTACAACTCCATTCTGGTGCCCGCCGCCGCCAATTACGGCGTGGCCGCCCTCACCGGCGACGGGGTGGATCCCGAGATCATGAAAAGCTCCGTGCGGGATATGGTCAAGGTCGGCGGCATGGGCATTCCCACCATCAAGCCCTGGAACAAAGAATTTGTCTTTGAGAAGCTGGACTATGTGGAGCAGGCGGACGTCTTCGCCGTGGCCATGGACGTGGACGGCGCGGGCCTGCCCTTCCTGAAGGCCATGAACCCCAACGCGGGCAGCAAATCCGTGGAAGAGATGCGGGAGATCATTGACTACGCGGGCCGCCCCTTCATCATCAAGGGCATCATGACCGTCGCCGGCGCCCGCAAGGCCGTGGAGGCCGGGGCTCACGCCATCGTGGTCTCCAACCACGGCGGCCGGGTCCAGGGCGGCGTGCCCTCCACCGCAGAGGTCCTCCCCGCCATTGCCGACGCGGTGAAGGACCGCATCACCATTCTGGTGGACGGCGGCATCCGCTCCGGCGTGGACGTGTTCCGGGCGCTGGCCCTGGGCGCGGACGGCGTGCTCATCGGCCGCCCCATCCTCACGGCCATCTACGGCGCGGGCGAGGAGGGCTTCAAGGTGTACATGGACAAGATCGTGGGCGAGCTCAAGTCCACCATGACCATGTGCGGCGCCGCCAGCCTGAAGGACATCAACCGCAGCAACATCTGGCAAGGCTGAGGACACGCCCCGGCTCGATCTGTCATATCCCGGAAACCGTATACGGAAAACAGCTCCCGCAGCACAACGCGGGAGCTGTTTTTCGTGCTGCTGAACACGCTCCCACGCAGCGCCGACACCGTAGCGCCGAGCATCGCTCGGCGTCATCCGGCGCGGGGTTCGCCGAGCAATGCTCGGCGCTGCGGGGGCATCTGCAGATCGGCGGTCGACCGCAAGGGTCGCCCCTACGGCGAGGCCTTGCCTTCCCCGCGCACGGGGTAGGTGGCCCTGCAGGGGCCGGATGAGGTCCCCGCGAGGCGGACGAGCCGTGCCCCGTGACCGCGGGAGGGGCAAGCCCCTCCCCTACGGTGGAGGACGTCGGGCGACCAAAGGTCGCACCTACGGGCAAGGGACGCGGCGAAACCGCCGCGTCCCTTTTCATATCTCGTATTTCAGAACTATTTCAGATTCCGAGCCTTCATTCCGAATTCCCGACTACGAACTACGAACTACGAACTACGAACTAATCCTCCGTTTCTTCCTTCACGATCTGCTCCATCTCGTCCCACTTGCGCTCCATGTCCTCGATGAGCTTGAACTGGGTGTGGGCCCGGTCCAGGTTCTGCTTCTCCCGGTCGATGGAGAAATACTTGTCCCCGTTCAGATAGTCAGCCAGGAAGCGGATGCCGCACTCCAAAGTCATGGTGTAAGCGCCCAGGGGCAGCATCCGGATCTCCTCCGGCGTCAGGCTGGGGCAGGCTTCGCAGAAGCCCCGCACAAAGATCCGGAACAGATCCAGATCCAGGGCGACCTTGCTCAGGTCCCGCTCGTCCTCGGCCGCGGTGGAGGCGCCGAAACGGATTGCGTCGCCGAAGTCGTAGACCGACAGGCCCGGCATCACCGTGTCCAGATCGATGACGCAGATTGCCTTGCGGGTGTCCTTGTCCATGAGGACGTTGTTGATCTTGGTGTCGTTGTGGGTGGCGCGGGTGGGCAGGCTCCCGTTCTCCATCATGTGATGCAGGCGGCAGGCCTTCTCCTCCCGCCGCAGGGCAAAGTCGATCTCCGCGCCGAGCTCCGCCCTTCTCCCCTTCTCGTCCCGGCGGATGGCGTCCCGCAGCTGGCGGTAGCGGTCCACGGTGTTGTGGAAGTTGGGGATGGTCTCCTCCAGCTGCTGGGCGGGAAAGTCGTTCAGCGCGTACTGGAAGTGCCCGAAGGCCCGGGCGCACTCGTAAAAGTCCTCCAGACTGTCCGGCCGCTGGAGGCAGATGCTGTTGTCCACATAGCGGTAGGCCCGCCAGGCGCCGCCCTCCCCGTCGTCATAATAGGTCTGGCATTCCCGGGTGTTCAGATAGCGGATCATGGGCGTCTTGCCGTGCTTCTGGTCCTTGAGGAAGCTGCTGATGGCCTGCATGTTGTTCATGATGGCGTTCACGTTGGGGAAAACGTACTGGTTGATCCACTGCAGGATGTACTGGCTGCCGGTGTCTGTGGTGATGAGATAGGTCTCATGGATATGGCCGCTCTTGATCTGCTCGCAGCCGCAG
The DNA here is from genome assembly GCA_902775355.1 of Oscillospiraceae bacterium. GTDB lineage: Bacteria > Bacillota > Clostridia > Oscillospirales > Oscillospiraceae > Limivicinus. The sequence continues at coordinate 25,050 of CACYLY010000002.1, read as the reverse complement.
GGTCTGCCGTCGGTGGGAAAATGAAAAATGGCCTCTTTCATGTGCTCTGATTCTCTCTTCTCTATTTGATGATAAAGCGGATCTCACTCCGCGTTCAGCCGGATCAGGTGCAGGAGGACATTGGTCATCTGGTCCATGTTCTCCACGCTGATATGCTCGTGGGGGCCGTGGCAGCAGTAGCCGCCGGTGCCCAGGTTCGGGCAGAGCAGGCCCCGGAAGGAAAGCTGCGCCCCGTCGGTGCCGCCCCGGATGGGGACGCGCACGGGCGTCAGTCCCTCGGCCCGGATGGCCCTCTCAGCCAGCTCCACCACCTCCATGTGCCCCTCCAGCTTTTCGATCATGTTGCGGTACTGGGGGCGAAGGGAGAGCGTCGCGGTGCCGGCGCCGTACTTCTCGTTGATGAACTTCTCGATCTGCCGCAGGGTCTTCTCCCGGGCGGCGAAGCGGGCGGCGTCGTGGTCCCGCACGATGTAGTGCAGTTCCGCCTTCTCCACATTGCCCTTCATCTCCGTCAGGTGGAAGAAGCCCTCGTGATCCTCGGTGTGCTCGGGCCGCTCGGCGGCGGGCAGGAGGCTGTTGATCTCCATGGCCACTAAGGCGGCGTTGATCATCTTGTCCTTGGCGGCGCCGGGGTGGATGTTGAAGCCCTTCACTTCAAAAGACGCGCCGGCGGCGTTGAAGGTCTCGCAGTTGACCTCCCAGGCCTCGCCCCCGTCCACGGTGTAGGCGAAGGCCGCGCCGAAGCGATCCAGATCCAGCAGCTCGGCCCCGTGGCCTACCTCCTCGTCGGGGGTGAAGCACACGGCGATGCGGCCGTGGGGGATCTTCTCCTTAAGGACCCGCTCGCAGACGGTCATGATCTCGGCCACGCCGGCCTTGTCGTCCGCCCCCAGCACCGTAGTGCCGTCGGTGGTGATCAGGGTGTGACCGATGAGCTTTTTCAGGTGGGGAAACTGCTCCGGGTCCAGGCTCCTCCCGCTCTGACCCAGGGGCACCACGCCCCCGTCATAGTTGGGCACCAGGGTGGGCTTCACGTTCTCCCCGGAAAAGTCGGGGATGGTGTCCAGATGGGCGATCAGGCCCACGCAGGGCTTGTCCTCGCAGCCCGGGGTCGCGGGGATGAAGCCGTAGGTATAGGCGTGCTCGTCTACAAAGACGCCCTCCATGCCCAGCTCCAGCATCTCCTTCTCCAGCAGTCTGCTCAGGTCGAACTGACGCCGGGTGGTAGGCGTTTCCCTGCTGTCCTCGGAGCTGGCCGTGTGGACCTGCACATATTGGATCAGTCTCTCGTATGCTCTCATGTTTCCGATTTCCTCCTGTATTCTGTGTCGAGAGCATTCCGCTCTCGGATTATAGGTACGTTTCCGTATAGACGTAGAGCCGCCCCTTGCGGGATTCGCCGCCGGTGCCGATGACTTTGCCCTTTCCTTTTCCCCGCAGAGACAGCACGTCCCCCGGCGAAACGGTCTTGTCCGGCTTCAGGCACTCCTCGTAGTTCAGGCTCAGGGCCCCGGCCTCGATCTGCCGGGCGGTCTCGGTGCGGGAGAGGGAGAACATCCCCGCCGCCACCGCGTCCAGCCGCAGGCTGTTCACCGTAAAGCTCCGTTCCTTTACTTTCCGCTCCGGTACGGGCACCTGATCCAGCGGGATCTCCTCGGCCCTGACGGTATAGCGGCCCACCTTGTCGATGCTCAGCAGATGGCGCAGGACGCTGGGCATGCAGAAGATCCAGGCGGTATCGCCGTTCACCAGGATGTCCCCCAGCCACTCCCGGCCGATGCCCATGCCCAGGATGGCGCCCATGTAGTCCCGGTGCCCGGGTTCGCCGAAAAAGGCGGTGAGGCGCATGGCGGAGAGGTATTCCGCGGGGTCAAACTGCTCCTCCTCCAGCCAGTCCGGCAGGAAGAAGGCGGCGCTGCGCTCGGCATCCTCCCAGCCCCCGGCAAAGAGCAGCCGGGCGCCGCTGTGCCTGGCCCAGCCTTGCAGCTGAAAGCGCTCCGCGGGGCTCAGAAAGCCGGTGTGGGTCACGGTGCCGCTGCGGCCGCAGCGCTCCCAGAGATCCTCTGCCCGGCGGGTCAGTTCATGATTTTCCATCTTTCAATTTCGTCGTATGGGCGTTCAGATTGGTCTTTTTCAGCACCTGCCGGATCTGCTCCAGCACCCATTCCAGCTCCAGGGAAAACTCCTTGGAGGAGGTCCGCAGCACGCCGGAACGCAAGGCCGACAGGCGGATCAGATTGTCGCTGGTGACGACCCGGACGTCGTAGTTCCGGCCGATCTCGTCAACCAGGCGTTCGATATAGGCGTCGCCCGTCTCCCCGTCTTTGGTATAGGCCACGTGGATGTTGTGATAGTCTGTCCGAGAGCCGGGGTTGCCGGGGGTCCGAAAGCCGTCGAACACCAGCACCAGCTCGCTTTTGGTGTATCCGCAGTAGCTGGACAGGGCGTCCATCAGCCTGGTCCGGGCCAGGTCCAGCCGCTCGGCTGCCAGCTTTTTCAGCTCGTCCCAGGCGAAGATCAGGTTATAGCCGTCCACGATCAGGTATTCCCGCTTCCGGGGCGCCGCCCGTTCGGCGGGAGCCTCGTTGCGCAGTCCCCGGGAATACTGGGGCCGGCGGATGGGGCCGAATTCCCGATCCATGATGGCCTCCAGCTCCCGCTCGTCGATATCCGGGATCGTGCGAGGCTGCGCCGGGGCGGGCGCGCTTTTTTTCTCCTTCAGGCAGCTCTCCAGGTGCATGTACTCCGGCACCTTGTTCCACTTGACGGGAAAACCGCCGCCGTGGGCGCAGAACACAGAGTCCGGCGTGTTGTCCAGATCCGCTTCCGGATCGTAACCCAGCTCCTCCACGAGCTTCTGCTGGTCCCGGCAGGGCTGGAAGCCGGCGGGGCGGAGAAAGAGCCGTCCCCGTCCCCGGGTGTAGCTCAAAAGCTCCTCCAGGTAGCCGTTCAAACCCGCCACCGGGGCCGTGCCCGTGAGGCGCTGCATGTCTCCCTCGCTCTCCGGGGAGTCGAAGCTGCCGTTCATGGCCCGCAGATCGCTGATGGCCCGGCCAAGCTGCTCCGTGGGCAGCTCCATGCTGAAAGCGTAGACCGGCTCCAGCAGAAGGCTCTCCGCCTGCATGAGGCCCTGCCGGACAGCCCGGTAGGTGGCCTGGCGGAAGTCCCCGCCCTCGGTGTGCTTCAAATGGGCCCGGCCTGCGGCCAGGGTGATTTTCATATCGGTAATGGGCGAGCCGGTGAGCACGCCCAGGTGCTGCTTTTCCATGAGATGGGTCAGAATCAGCCGCTGCCAGTTCCGGTCCAGATCGTCCTCGGGCACGATGCTGTCCAGCATCAGTCCGCTCCCTCTGGGCAGCGGCTCCAGCAGCAGATGGACCTCCGCGTAGTGGCGCAGGGGCTCGTAATGCCCCACGCCCTCCACCTTGTTCGTGATGGTCTCGCGATAGAGGATCCGGCCCTTGTCCAGGGACAGATCCACGTCAAAGCGCTCTTTCACCAGGCTGCGGAAGATCTCCGCCTGGATCTTGCCCATGAGCCGCAGCTCGATGCACCTGGCCCGCTCGTTCCAGGCGATTTGCAGTTGGGGATCCTCCTCGCCCAGAAGCTGCAGCTTCGGCAACAGCAGCATGGGGTCCATCCCCTCGGGCAGCAGCAGCCGGTAGCTCAGTACCGGCTCCAGCAGCGCCTCCTTGGCCTCCGGCTCCTCGCCCAGGCCCTGGCCGGGCCAGGTGGCCTCCAGCCCCAGGGCCGCGCAGACCTGTCCCGCCTGAACGCTCTCCGCCGTCTCGTATTTTGGTCCGGAGTAGAGCCGCAGCTGATTGACTTTCTCCTCGCGCTGTTCGCCCCGGGGATCCGTATAGCGCAAAACATCCCTTACCCGAAGGCTGCCGCCGGTGAGCTTCATCAGGGTCATGCGATTCCCCTGGGCGTCCCGCTCGATCTTATAGACCCGGGCGGCAAAAGAGCCGCGGTCTTGCACGGTCGGCGCGAGCCGGTCCAGGGCCGCCAGCAGCTCGTCCACCCCTTGAAGCTTCAGTCCGGAGCCGAAGAAGCAGGGAAAGAGCTCCCGCCGGGAAATCAAGTCCGAAAGCTCCTCGTCCGGCAGCTCCTCGCCGCTGAGCACACGCTCCATGGCCTTTTCATCGCAGAGGGCGATCCGTTCGGCCCAGTCGTCGTCCCGCTCGGTAAAGTCCACGCAGTTGTCGTCCAGCCGGCGCCGCAGCTCCTCCATGAGCTCCGGCCGGTCTTTTCCGGGCAGGTCCCGCTTGGTGATGAAGACGAAAACCGGCACGGCATAGCGCTTCAGGAGCCGCCACAGGGTCTCGGTGTGAGCCTGGACCCCGTCGGTGCCGCTGATGACCAGCACGGCGCAGTCCAGCACCGGCAGCGTCCGCTCCGTCTCCGCGGAGAAATCCGCGTGGCCCGGCGTGTCCAGCAGGGTCACTTCCCTTTTGGGCAAAGAAAAACGGGCCTGCTTGGAGAAGATGGTGATCCCCCGCTGCCGCTCCAGACTGTGGGTATCCAGAAAGCTGTCCCGGTGGTCCACCCGGCCCAGCTTTTTCAGTTTTCCGGCGCGATACAGCATGGCCTCCGCCATGGTGGTCTTCCCCGCGTCCACATGGGCCAGGATGCCGATCACGGAATTCTTTTTGGCACTCATAAAGTGCATTCTAACAGGTCAAAACAAAATAATCAACTCAAAATACAGGTTTTGTGGTCAAAATCTGTTTTGCTTGTCATTACTATGCAAAATCTTGTGAAGATTTCTAAAACTTTGTCTACCATTTTTGTAAGAAGTATGCTATAATAAACTGTCTGAATGTGCATATATACTGATCCTTGATAGAAAGCGGACTTGGAATTCTGAGCAAAAGACGTGCCAGACGAGGCGGAGTCCGCAGACCATAATGGATATTTATGGTCAAGGATTCCAACGAAGTATGGCAAGTTTTTTGCCAGAAGGACTGTCAGATTTCTATTAAGGTTCAGTATAATGCGTGATTGCACAGAAAAAGAACCTGTCTGCCTATGCAGGATTCGTCTCACAGAGGAGGACAACGACATGAAGAAAATTCTTGTTCTGGAAGATGAGGCCAACATCCGCAGTTTTGTGGTCATCAATCTGCGCCGCAGCGGCTACGAGCCCATCGAGGCCGAAACCGGCGCCGAGGCCCTGGAGAAGTGGCGCGTGAACCCGGATATCTGCCTGGCCCTGCTGGACGTGATGCTGCCGGATATCGACGGCTTTGAGGTCTGCCGCCGCATCCGCGCCTCCGGCTCCAAGATCGGCATCATCATGCTGACCGCCAAGAGCCAGGAGATCGACAAGGTCACCGGACTCATGACCGGCGCCGACGACTATGTGACCAAGCCCTTCTCCCCCGCGGAGCTCACCGCCCGGGTGGACGCCCTGATCCGCCGTCTGGGCGCCGGGGAGGACGAGAAGGCCAGCGTGGAGATCAGCAGCGGCCCCTTCCTGCTCAATACCCGCAACCGCACCCTGGAGAAGAACGGCCAGCGCCTGAAGCTGACCCAGATCGAGTATCTGCTGATGAAGCTCTTTATGGAGAACCCGGGCAAGGCCATGAGCCGGGAGGATATCCTCTCCGCCGTCTGGGGCAGCGACTTTTCCGGCGAGCTGAAGACCGTGGACGTGAACATCCGCCGTCTTCGCATCAAGATCGAGGCCGATCCCACCGAGCCGGAATATCTGACCACGGTTTGGGGCTACGGCTACAAGTGGGGTTACTGAGCCCGAAATGCTGAAAAGTTTACGCATCAAGCTGATGCTGGCCGGCATCGGCACCCTGCTTTTGCTGCTGGCCGGCGTGTGGGGCATCACCTCGCGGCACTATGCCCTGGCGGCGGTGATGATCGTTTTGACCTCCTTCGCGGTGATCGCGCTGCTGCTCTGGTTCTGGCGGCACATCACCGACCCCATCGAGCGGCTCACCGATTTTGCGGACTCCATCGCCTCCGGCAGCTACGGCAGCCAGATGGAGCTGCACTCGCAGGATGAGATTGGCCGCCTGACCCAGGCCATCAACCACATCTCCGAGCAGACCGCCATGGCGGAAAAGACCCGGACGGAGTTCATCTCCCAGGTCTCCCACGAGCTGCGCACGCCTCTGACCGCCATTACCGGCTGGGCGGAGACCATCGCCTATGACGAGGCCGTCCAGGGGGACAGCCTGCGGGGCATCCAGATCATCTCCCGGGAGGCGGAGCGCCTTACCGGCATGGTCATGGAGCTGCTGGAGTTCACCCGCATCCAGGACGGGCGCTTCAATCTGCGCATTGAGCTGCTGGACATCTCCGCCGAGCTGGAGGACGCTCTCTTTACCTACGGAGAGCTGATGCGCCAGGCCGGCGTGGACCTGGATTACACCCCAGCGCCCGCGGAGATCCCCCTGATCCCCGGCGATCCGGAGCGGCTCAAGCAGGTCTTTCTGAACCTGCTGGACAACGCCTCCAAGCACGGAGGCGAAGGGAAAAAGGTAGAAGTCGCCATCAGCCAGAAGGGCGACAAGGTCGTTATCACCGTCCGGGATCACGGCCGGGGCATCCCCGAAGCGGAGCTGCCCCACGTGAAGGAGAAGTTCTACAAGGGCAGTTCCAGGAACCGGGGCACCGGCATCGGTCTCGCCGTGTGCGACGAGATCGTCACCCGCCACGGAGGCGAGCTGAAGGTGGAAAACGCCGAGGGCGGCGGCTGCCGGGTCACGGTGACTCTGCCCATGGAAAACAAATAAACGGGCCCTCGGAACGGCCCGATACAGGAGTGGTATTATGGCGAATCAAGTCGGAAAGCACTATGCGGGAAAGCATTTCCAGGAAGAAGAACAGCCCATGAAGCAGGAGGAGAGCTGCTCCTTCCGCACCTCCATCGGCGGTCAGGCCCTGATGGAAGGGATTCTGATGCGCGGTCCCAAGAAGCAGGCCATCGTCTGCCGGACCCAGGACGGTCTGGTGGAGAAGACCGAGGACCTGAAGCTTTTGAAGGACAAGTATCCCGTTTTCGGCCTTCCTCTGATCCGCGGCTGCGTGATCTTCATCGACTCTCTGGTGAAGGGCATGAAGGCGCTGACCTATTCCGCAGACCTGCTGCCGGAGGATCAGCAGGGCGAGCCGGACAAGCTGGACCAGTGGATCGAGGCCCATTTCTCCGAGGAGAAGGCCCAGAAGCTGATCATCATCACGGCGGTGGTGCTGGGCGTCATCCTCTCCGTGGGTCTCTTTGTGTTCCTGCCCACCCTTCTGGTGCGTCTGATCAATTGGAAGCAGAGCTTTTCTCTGCCCGTCATCAACCTCCTGGAGGGCGTACTGCGCGTGATCATCCTGCTGGTCTATATGTATCTGGTCAGCAAGGTCAAGGACATCAAGCGCGTCTTCTCCTACCACGGCGCCGAGCACAAGACCATCTTCTGCTATGAGCACGGCAATCCCCTGACTGTGGAGAACGTGCGCCGGGAGAGCCGCTTCCACCCCCGCTGTGGCACCAGCTTCCTGCTGGTGGTGGTGCTGGTGAGCATCCTGGTGAACCTGCTCTTCAACGTGATCTTCCCCATCACCAATGTCTTCGCCCGGATCGGCTGCCATATCCTGCTGATTCCCATCGTGGTGGGCATCAGCTACGAGATCAACCGCTGGTGCGGCGCCCATGACAACGCCCTGTCCGCGGCGCTCTCCGCACCGGGCAAGTGGCTGCAGCACATCACCACCAACGAGCCGGACGACGAGATGATCGAGTGCGCCATCCGCGCCATGGAGCTTGTCATTCCCGAGGAGAAGGGCAGCGACGCCTGGGGCAGCTGAGCACAGGAGACAAGGCTGATGAAAACCTATAACGAACTGTATCTTACCGCCCGCAACGTCCTGCGCCAATACGGCGTGGAGAGTTGCAGCCTGGAGGCCCGGCTTCTGGTGGCCCAGGCCGCCGGAAAAAGCGCCGCGGACCTGCTGCGGGATATGAGTCTCTATACCACCCCGACGGTGGAAAACAAGGTGACGGACTATCTGGCCCGCCGCCTTCGCGGGGAGCCCGTGGCCTATATCACCGGCTCCTGGGAGTTCTACGGTCTTCCCATGACCGTGAATTCCGACGTGCTGATCCCCCGGATGGACACGGAGCTCCTGGTGGACGCGGCCAAGTCCCTGCTGGTGGGCCGGAAAATGGACGCCCGAATCCTGGACCTCTGCTGCGGCAGCGGCTGCATCGTCTGCGCCCTGGGCCACGAACTGCCCGCCACCAAGCTGGTGGCCGTGGATATCAGCGCCAGCGCCCTGGAGGTCTGCCGGAAGAACCTGGCCAGCAACCGCCTCACGTCCCGCTGCATCGTCATGCAGGCGGACGCCACCGCCTCTCCCCCGCTGAGCATCGGCACCTTTGATCTGATCGTCTCCAATCCGCCCTATATCCCCAGCGGCGAGATCATGAGCCTGGACAGCTCCGTCCGGGACTTTGAGCCCATCTGGGCGCTGGACGGCGGCAAGGACGGTCTGCGCTTTTACAAGGGCATCCTGAAATTCTGGAAGAGCCTGCTGCGCCCCGGCGGCTACATCCTCTTTGAGGTGGGCGAGGACCAGGCCGAGACCGTGCGCGACATGGTCCTGGCCGCGGGCTTTGCCTCCGCCGAGACGAGGAAGGACACCCAGGGCATCGACCGAGTCGTGATCGGAAAAATGTACGACATGGAGCAGGTATTTTGAAAGTCCTGTTTATGGGACAGCGTATCTGTTAGGATAAAACCGTAAGCAACAGAGGGCTCCAAAGCGAGCCTAGGGGCGAACCCCCTCAGTCATCCGCCTTGCGTGAGACGGCGGATGCCAGACCCAAGGCCCCTTAGGCAGGGGAGCCAATAAGGAAAGAAACCCCTCAGTCATCCGCTTTCCGTGAGACGGCGGATGACAGCTCCCCTGAAGGGGAGCCTATAAGGAAAGGAGAACCCCTCAGTCATCCGCTTTGCGTGAGACAGCGGATGACAGACCCAAGGCCCCTTAGGCAGGGGAGCCAATAAGGAAAGGAGAATTGTAATGGCTGAGAAGAAGAAAGTCGCCGTAAGCGCCGCGCCCGACGCGTCCGATAAGAAAAAGGCCCTGGAGGCCGCCATCTCCAAGATCGAGAAGGACTACGGCAAGGGCACCATCATGCGTCTGGGTGACGATATTTCCGTGAATGTGGAGGCCCTGTCCACCGGCTCTCTGTCCCTGGACCTGGCTCTTGGCATCGGGGGCGTGCCCCGGGGCCGCATCGTGGAGATCTACGGGCCCGAGGCCTCCGGCAAGACCACCCTGGCCTTGCACGTGGTGGCTTCCGCCCAGCGTAACGGCGGCGAGGCGGCCTATATCGACGTGGAGCATGCGCTGGAGCCCGCCTATGCCCGGGCCCTGGGCGTGGATATCGACAGTCTGCTGATCTCTCAGCCCGACACCGGCGAGCAGGCCCTGGATATCGCCGAGTCTCTGGTCCGCTCCGGCGCCATCGACGTGCTGGTGGTGGACTCCGTGGCCGCCCTGATCCCCCGGGCCGAGCTGGACGGGGAGATCGGCGACACCGTGGTGGGCATGCTGGCCCGCCTTATGAGCCAGGCCATGCGCAGACTGGCCGGCGCCATCTCCAAGAACAACTGCACCGTCATCTTCATCAACCAGCTGCGCCAGAAGATCGGCGTCATGTACGGCAATCCCGAGACCACGCCCGGCGGCCTGGCCCTGAAGTACTACGCCTCCGTGCGCATCGACGTGCGCCGCATCGAGACCTTGAAGGTCGGCGGCGAGATGGTGGGCAACCGCACCCGGGCCAAGGTGGTCAAGAACAAGGTTGCTCCCCCCTTCCGGGAAGCCGAGTTCGACATCATGTACGGCGAGGGCATCTCCCGCATCGGGGAGATTATCGACCTGGGCGTGAAGCTGGAGATCATCGACAAGGCCGGCGCCTGGTTCACCGTGGACGGCCAGCGCATCCAGGGCCGGGACGGCGTGAAGGAATACCTGCAGCAGAACGAGGATGTGCGCAACCGCATCGAGCAGCAGATCCGGGACAACGCCTATAAGCTCATGTCCCCCCAGGCCCGCCGGGCCGCCCAGGCCACCGGCCGGGTCCCCGTACAGCAGAGCGGAGTGGACGTGTCCGCCGCGGACTTTGACGAAGACTGATGCCCGTCAGCATCCGCGCCCTGCGGCAAACTTCCAATGAGCGCGTCAGCATAGAGCTGGATAGCGGCGAGGAGATCAAGGCCACGCTGAGCCTGGCCGCGGAGCTGCGTCTATACGCGGGAAAAGTATTGGAGGACGCGGAGCTGGAGACGCTCCGCTCCTCCGCCGCGCTCTCCCTGTGCAAAACAAGGGCCGTGGAGCTTTTGAGCTACCGGCCCATGTCTGCAAAAGAGCTGCGGGACAAGCTGACCCAGAAGGGCGAGAGTCCGGAGGCCGCCGCGGCCGCCGTGGACTGGCTCTGCGAAAAAGGCCTGCTGGACGATGGGCGCTACGCGGGCATGGTGGTCCGCCACTACGCCGCCAAGGGCTACGGACAAAGCCGCGTCCGCCAGGAGCTGCAGCGCCGGGGCGTCCCCCGGGAGCTCTGGGAGGAGGCCCTGCGGGAGCTGCCGGAGCCGGAGGACAAGCTGGACGCCTATCTGGCCTCCAAACTCAAAGACCCGGGCGACCGGGCACAAGTACAGAAAGTGAGCGCCGCACTGATCCGTCGGGGTTTCTCCTGGGAGGAGATCCGGGCGGCTTTGGCGCGTTATCGGGACGGTATGGAGGATTAAGCCTCATTCGGACCGATTCATCGTAAGGAGCAAACATGGATACTGGGAAGACCTTCGCGCTGATCTCGCTGGGCTGCGCGAAAAACCTGGTCAACAGCGAACAGATGCTGTATCTGCTGGACGAGGCGGGCTATACGCTGGCGCCGGAGCCTGCGGGCGCGGATCTGGCCATTGTGAATACCTGCGGCTTCATTGACGCCGCCAAGAGCGAGGCCATCGACACGATCCTGGAGATGGCGGAACTGAAAAAAGAGGGCAGGCTGGGCGGCCTCATCGTCTGCGGCTGTCTCAGCGAGCGCTACAAGGATTCGATCCTGCAGGAGCTGCCGGAAATCGACGCGGTGCTTGGCGTGGGCAGCTTCGGCGAGATCGTCAAGGCCGCCGACGCGGTGCTTGCAGGCCGTCAGACCCGCTTTTTCGGCGATCAGAACGCCCCGGTGGAGGAGATCCCCCGGGTGGTTTCAACCGGCCCAAGCTGGGCTTATCTTCGGATCGCCGAGGGCTGCAACAATTATTGTGCCTTCTGCGCCATCCCCTATATCCGCGGCCGCTATCGCTCCCGTTCCCTGGAGAACGTGGTGGCGGAGGCGAAGGATCTGGCCGCCCACGGGGTGAAGGAGCTCATCGTCATCGCTCAGGATATCACCCGCTACGGCACGGACCTCTACGGGAAGCGATGTCTGGCCCAGCTCTGCCGGGAGCTGGCAAAGATCGAGGGCATCCGCTGGATCCGGCTCCACTACCTCTACCCCGACCAGTTCGACGAGGAGCTGATCGAGGAGATCGCCGGCAACGACAAGATCGTCAAATACCTGGATATCCCCATCCAGCATATCAATAACAAGATCCTGAAGGCCATGAACCGTCGGGGCACCGGCGACGAGATCCGCGCCCTGTTCAAGACTCTGCGGGAGCGGATCCCCGATCTTGTCCTCCGCACCAGTCTCATCGCCGGTCTCCCCGGCGAGGGAGAGGCAGAGTTCGAGGAGCTCTGCGAATTCCTGCGGGAGGCGAAGATCCAGCGGGTGGGCGTGTTCCCCTTCTCCCCCGAAGAGGGCACCCCCGCGGCGAAAATGCCCCATTGCGACGAAGAAGAGGCCCGGCGCCGTGCGGATCTGATCCTGCAGCTCCAGGCCCCCATCATGGACGCCTTCTGTCAGAGCTTCGTGGGCAAAACCATCGAGGTTCTGGTCACGGACTATGACGAGGACGAGCAGTGCTGGGTCGGCCGCAGCTACGCCGACTCCCCGGAGATCGACGGGGAGGTCCGCTTTGACGGCGCCTGTCGGGAGGGCGACATGGTGAAGGTCGCCATCACCGGGGCCGAGGACGGCATCCTGTACGGGGAGGAGGAAGACGCATGACCACCGCCAACAAGATCACCATTCTGCGCATGCTCCTGATCCCCGTTTTCCTGGTGCTGGCCTATCTGGAGAAAACCTGGTGGGCTCTGGGCGTCTACATCGTTGCCTGTATCACCGACACCGTGGACGGCTACATCGCCCGGCACTGTAATCAGGTGACGAATTTCGGCAAATTTATGGACCCCCTGGCGGATAAAATGCTGGTGCTGGCCGCCATGATCTTCTTCGTGGAGAAGGGCTGGATGCCCGGCTGGACCGTGGCCGTCGTGCTGCTGCGGGAATTCGCCGTCAGCGGTCTGCGGATGATCGCCGTGGAGCAGCAGCGGGTCATCGCCGCGGCCTGGTCCGGCAAAATCAAGACCACCGTCACCATGGTCGGTCTGGGCGTCATCCTGGTCTTCGGCGAGATCGCCGTCCTTCGCTGGATCGTCATCGGCCTGATCCTGCTCACCACCGTTTACTCCGGCGCGGAGTATTTTATCAAAAACAAAGACGTCTTCCGGGACATGAAATAAGGAGAATCCTATGAAGCTCTACAATTCCGCCACCCGCACACGGGACGAGTTCGTCCCCAACCACCCCGATATCGTGAAAATGTACACCTGCGGCCCCACAGTCTATCACTTCGCCCACATCGGCAACCTCCGCTCCTATCTGATGGAGGACGTGCTGGAGAAGTACCTGCGCTACCTGGGCTACAACGTGAAGCGGGTCATGAACATCACCGACGTGGGCCACCTGACCTCCGACGCCGACGAGGGCGAGGACAAGATGCTCAAGGGCGCCAAGCGGGAGCACAAGACCGTCATGGAGATCGCGCAGTTTTATACCGACGCCTTCTTCTCCGACTGCAAGAAGCTCAACATCAAGACCCCCGACGTAGTGGAGCCCGCCACCGCCTGCATCGACGAGTACATCAAGATCATCACCAGGCTCATGGACACCGGCTACGCCTACTTTGCCGGCGGCAACGTGTATTTCGACACCTCCAAGCTGGAGCGCTATTTCGTTTTCAACGACTTCAACGCCGAGGACCTGGCCGAGGGCGTCCGAGAGGGCGTGGAGGCCGACGCCAACAAGCGCAACAAGAACGACTTCGTCCTCTGGTTCACCAAGTCCAAGTTCGAAGACCAGGCCCTGAAGTGGGACTCCCCCTGGGGCGTGGGCTATCCCGGCTGGCACATCGAGTGCTCCGCCATTTCCATGAAGCACCTGGGCGAGGATCTGGACATCCACTGCGGCGGCATCGACAACGCTTTCCCCCACCACACCAATGAAATCGCCCAGTCCGAGGCCTATCTTGGCCACAAATGGTGCAACTATTGGATGCACGTCCTCCACCTGAATGATAAAGACGGGAAGATGTCCAAGTCCAAGGGCGAGTTCCTCACCGTCTCCCTGCTGGAAAAGAAGGGCTACGATCCTCTGGCCTATCGCCTCTTCTGCCTGCAGAGCCATTACCGCAAGTCTCTGGTCTTCTCCTGGGACAATATGGACAACGCCCAGGTGGCCTACAACAAGCTGATCGCCAAGATCGCCGCGCTCAAGCCCGGCGACGGCGAGGTGGACCAGGCTGTCGTGGAGCAGCTGCGGCAGAAGTTCCGCGCCGCCCTGGACAACGACCTGAACACCTCCCTGGCCGTCACCGCCCTGTACGACGTGCTGAAGGCCAAGACCAACGACGAGACCAAGCTCTTCGTCCTGGCCGATTTCGACAAGGTGCTGAGCCTGAGCCTGCTGGAGAAGGCCGCCGCTGAGCGGGAGAAGCTCAAAAAGCAGGCCGTGGTGACCGGTGAATTCACCATCATCTCCGAGTCCGGCGAGGAGGATCCGGAGGTTGAAGCGAAGATCCGCGCCCGGCAGGACGCCAAGAAGGCCAGGAAATTCGCCGAGGCGGACCGGATCCGGGATGAGCTGAAGGCTGACGGCATCGAGCTCACCGACATCCCCCACGGCGCCAAGTGGAAGAGGATCTGATCCCAGACAAAAAAGACCGCTCAAATTGAGCGGTCTTTTTCTTTCTGTTTTTGAATGCTTGCGTCCACAGGCATCAGGCGATATCGATCCCCAGGGCCTCGCGCTGCTCCCGGTTCCAGTCCAGCCAGTCCCAATAGATCCCCGTGAAGTCTTTGCCGAAGAGTTCCTGCAGGTTCGACAAATCCTTGTCCCAATTCCCGAACACCGCGTCTTCGCCGTAGGTATCCACCAGATAGGCAAACATTCCGCCAAGCTCGTAGTAGGAGACGTTTCCGAAGCTGGGATTGTCGTTGATCCTTTCCGTCCGCGTGATCAGGCCGCCGGAGACGGCATTATACTTCACGCCAATGACGCTGGGGTCTCTGGATTTCTCCGCCATAAAGAGATAGTTGCGGGCGGGATCGATGCAGTCCTTCTCCTCGTCCCAGATGCCACAGCTGCGGGCGAAGTCCACCTCTTCCTCGCTGACGGAACGGTAGGCGAGGCGCAGCATCCGATTTTCGCAGACAAAGTTGGAGATATATTCGGCAAGTCCTTCCCTGAAGAAGGTCGAGCTGGTCGGACGATCCGTGCAGCTCATGGACAGATAATGCGTATACTCATGCAGAAGCGCATAAGCGGCGATGTCCCAATTCTGAAACAGGCGGATCTCCCGGCGTGAGCTGTTGTAATATGCGCCGTAAATGGTACTCTCCTCCGCGTGGCCGCTAAAGTCCGTGAAGATGTCGATGGGGGGGATCTCCTCCTGCAGATAGGGCGCAAGCGCGGCTCTGGCGTCGGCGAAGTCCGCTTCCTGAATCTGCAGAAGCTGCTCCAGGCCGCGGAAGAAGGTCTCCTCCCCCTGTGCCGCAATATCCTCCGCGGACAGATACCAGGTCGCGGACGGGGTGTGGATCATATAGGGATAGCTGACCGCATTGTTTTCCGTGTTCTTTTCCAGCGGGTAGGACAGATCCTGCGCAAAAACGGCACTTCCCTCCGTATCCTGCGGTTCCAGCGTCCCCGGCTGTGCCGCCGGCTCGATCGACGTGGGATCGACATTCCGCAGCTGTTTCAGTCCCAGCATTCCCAGGAAAATCAGCGCGAGCACCGCAGCCGTCTGCAGCACCGGACGCAGAATGCTCCGCCTGGGTTTCAGGATCACTTTCATCTCCCGCATGGGCTTACCAAGCCTTTCCTCGATCTTTTTTTGAATCAAAGTCTCCGCCCCGGCCGGAAGCTTGATTTCCTCATAGCAACGTTTGATTTGATTATCCATGCTCAAAGCTCCTCCTTCAAGCTTCGCTTGAGCAGCTTTCTGGCGCGAAACAGCCAGGATTTCACCGTTCCCTCGGTCTGCCTCGTGACCTTTGCGATTTCCTTTACGGCATAACCTTCAAAATAATAGAGGTAGATCACCGACTTGTACTTATCTGGCAAATCCAGTATTGCGCGCAGCAGCTCCTGCTTCTCATCCATCGGCGCGGACAGCTCCGGATAATCGTCCAGATTCAGATCCTGGCGTTGCCGGCGGCGCAGCATATCCTTGCAAACATTGGACACGGTCACCAACATCCAGGACTTAAGCTCCCTCTCATTCTGGAAGCTTCGAGAACAGCGGGCAAGTCGAATGAACGCCTCCTGTGCGGCGTCCTCGCTGTCGTAAGTGTTTTTCATGTACGTATAGGCCACACGGTACACCGCCGGCAGCAGTTCCTGATAGAGTCGCTGCAGATTCAGCTCGACGCAAAGAGTTTCACCCTGCACGCAACGGCCTCCCTTCCTGTGTATTTGTCCGGACACTATTATAACGGATCAGCGGGGCAAACGGTTGCACCGCATCGAAAAAAATTTGGGGAGAGCGGCCGACGCTCTCCCCTGTTCCTTCTTTTTATTCCTGATACTCGAACATCAGGTCGTACATGCTGACGGTGTCGCCGTTCTGGACGCCCATCTGCTCCATGCGCTCGAATACGCCGGCCTCCCGCAGAATACGGTCGAAGTACATGCGGCTCTCGTAGTCGGAGAAGTTGACGGTGGCCACCAGGCGCTGCAGCCAGGGGCCCTCCACCACCCACATATCGTCGAAGTGGGTGATCTCCAGATCCTCCGAGGTGTCGATGCTCGGCTCCGGCGGTACGTAATCCGCCTCGTAATGCTGCACCGGCGGCAGATCCTTCAGCCGGCGGGCGCATTCCTTGACCAGCTCCCGGGTGCCCTCGTGGGTCACGGCGCTCATCTCGAAAAGCGTGAAGCCCCGCTCTTCCACATGAGCACGCAGCTTTTCCAGGTTCTCCCGCTCCCCGCCCAGCAGGTCGCACTTGTTGGCCACGACGATCTGGGGCCGTTCGGCCAGGTCCTGATTATACTCCCGCAGCTCCGCGTTGATGGCCTCGAAGTCCTCCACCGGGTCCCGGCCTTCGCTGCCGGAGACATCAACCAGATGCACCAGGAGCCGGCAGCGGTCGATGTGCCGCAGGAAGTCGTGGCCCAGGCCCGCGCCCTCGGAAGCGCCTTCGATGATGCCGGGGATATCCGCCATCACAAAGGACGCTCCCTCGTCCACATAGACGACGCCCAGATTGGGGAACAGGGTGGTAAAGTGGTAGTTGGCGATCTTGGGATGGGCCTTGCTGACCACGCTGAGCAGCGTGGACTTGCCCACGTTGGGGAAGCCCACCAGGCCCACGTCCGCCAGAAGCTTCAGCTCCAGGGTGATGTCGTGGCTCTCGCCGGGCAGCCCAGGCTTGGCAAAGCGGGGTACCTGCCGGGTGGGGGTGGCGAAATGCATGTTGCCCCAGCCGCCACGGCCGCCCTTGGCCGCGACCCAGTCCTTCCCGTCGGACATGTCGTGCATGATGGCGCCGCTGGCCGTGTCCCGCACCAGGGTGCCCCGGGGGACCTTGATGATCATCGTCTCGCCGTCCTTGCCGTAGCAGCGCTTGCCCATACCGTTCTGGCCGTTGCCGGCAACATATTTGCGTTTGTAGCGAAAGTCCATCAGGGTGGACATGTTGTCGTCCACGGAGAAGACCACGTCGCCGCCGCGGCCGCCGTCGCCCCCGTCGGGTCCGCCCGCCGCGATATATTTTTCCCGATGAAAGGCCACCGCCCCGTCGCCGCCCTTGCCGGCGTGAACGGAGATGCGGGCCTTATCCACAAAAGAAGCTGCCATAGAAGACTCCTTTTCTCTGAAAACCGTGTTGATTGCGAATCTTTTTCGCATTTGCATGAAAAAAGCCGGACATTGCTGTCCGGCTCTTTTTCGCAAATTACTGGGCGATCTCCTCGTACACGGAGACCTGCTTGCGGTCCTTGCCCATGCGCTCAAACTTCACCGTGCCGTCCACCAGGGCGAACAGGGTGTCGTCCTTCCCCTTACCAACATTGGTGCCGGGGTGGACTTTGGTTCCGCGCTGTCTGACAAGGATGTTGCCGGCGAGGACAAACTGGCCGTCGGCTCTCTTGGCACCAAGACGCTTGGACTCGCTGTCGCGGCCGTTCTTGGTAGAACCCATACCTTTTTTATGTGCCATTGATGTTACACCTCCATTAGTCAAAATCAGTTGCGGAATGCTTACGCGTTGATGGTCTCGATCTGGACCTTCGTGTAGGGCTGACGATGGCCCTGGGTGCGACGATAACCCTTTTTGGGCTTCATCTTGTAGACACGGATCTTGGGGCTCTTGCCGCTCTTCACCACGTTGGCGGTGACAGAAGCGCCTTCGATGGCGGGGGCGCCGAAATTGGCAACGTCGCCGTCAACGACAGCCAGAACCTGGTCGAAGGTGACCTTCTCGCCGGCGTCAACATCCAGCTTCTCAACGAAAATCACATCGCCCTCTGCGACCCGGTACTGCTTGCCGCCGGTCACGATAACTGCAGTCTTCATGAACATGTTCCTCCCTCTTTTTAGGACTCGCTCTGGGGGTGGAGGTCGGACCTCGGCTTGTTTATACTAATCTTCAATAGAACACTTTGAATCTTCCCGGTCATAATTGTGCCATACCTCGTCATCGTCCTTGGAAATACGGCAGTATTCCCTGCGGACGCTTCCTTGTCTGGCGCAATTCTGCCTCGGGAATCTTCTAAAGCGTCTTATTGAAGAATAGTATTACCCCTTCAACGCGGCTATAGTAGAATACCATAGAGTCCCGTCAATGTCAACAATTATTTCACTGTTTTTTCGTAAAAAATCCCGGAAAAAGGGCATTCCCCTCTCTCCGGGATGTTGATTCCGCGCGTATCAGCCCACTGCCTGGATATCGTCGTCCACCAGCAGATAGCTGCCGTCCAGACCGCTCTGGCTCAGGAGCTTGCCCTGGCGCTGCCCGTCAGCGGTGTAATAGCTGATCAGCAGATCGGGCAGGCCCTCGGGCACCACGGTCTCCAGCTGCAGCGCGCAGTCGCTCAGGCTGCTGGCGCCCCAGAGCTGGTACTGCTCATAGAAGCGGTCCACGTAATAGACCCGGGAGATGCGCACATCGTAGATGCTGCCCTCTACCACCAGGGCGATCTTCTGGCCGTCCTCACTGACTGTGATCTTGTCCACAATGGGCAGATCGCCGCCCTCGACCTCGCTGAGGGCCGTGGCGGACACACGGCAGGAGCCCGTGCGCTCGGCGGGGTACAGGAAGCGCTCGTAAATGCTGCCCTCCAGCTGGGCATAGGGAACGTGGAACTCGGTGATGCCGGCGGCATAGGGTCCCAGCTCATAGAGGCTGGAGAAGATCACCATGCCGTCCCGGTCAAAGTACCAGGAATCGTCCCGCAGCAGGTTCCGGAAAGCCTCTTCCCTGCCGCCCTCCGGCAGGAAGCTGTCCACCACCCGGTCGGAGTAGTAGCCGTCCTCGTCCTTTTCGGCCAGCTCCAGCATGATCTGCAGCAGACTTGCCTTCAGCGCCTCGGGATCGTCGCTGAGGGAATCCAGGGTCAGCAGCTCGCCGCTTTCCATGTCAAAGCTCAGGCCGAACTGGGAGTAAGAGCCGTGGGCGCCGCCGGTAAAGGTGGAATCGGCGTACAGGAAGCTGAGCATCCCCTCGTCCAGGCGCTGGATGCGGGCGCTGAGGGAATCGGTCATCTCCAGCGCCGCGCCCTCCACCTGGTACTCCTTCACATAGGCGAAGTTGTCCTCCGCAGTCTCCAGCATGGCGTTGTAGCCCATGAAAGTCAGCTCCAGGCCATAGTCGTTGCCGGTGTAGAAGGTCTCCTCCACGGTGGCAAGCAGCTCGTTGATCTTGGAAGCGACGGCGGGCTTCTCCTCCCAGAGCACCCGGGGCATATCATAGGAAAAGCTCAGGATCAGCTCCGTTCCCTCGGCGGGATCGTTCTCGCTGAGCTCGGTGCGGCTGATGCCCACCAGAATGGAGGAACCGGCCTCCCGGCCCTCCGCGGGAGCCGCGGTGGCAGGCAGGATGATCTCCTGCCCGGCGGTGGGCGCAGGCGCTTCCCCTGTGGGAGCGGGGCTCTCGCTGCTCTCGACGGGGTCGCTGCTGACGGCGGCCACGGGGCCGGGGGTCGGCGTGACCTGAGGCAGCGGGGGGATTTCGATCTGTTTCAGGCTTTCCGCACAGCCGCTGACGGACAGCATCATGAACAGGGCCAGCAGCAGAGCAATCGTTTTCTTCATGGGATTCATCCTTTCTCGGGATCCTCCGGGGGGATCTCCTGCGCCATGGCGGAGTTGAGGTAACGCCAATCTTCCGTCACTTCCCGAAGGATCTGGATCTGCGGCGGAAGCTCCACCGCCTGATCTTCGTTCTCCATTTCGATCTCCATCACCGCCTGGCGATGCCAGAAGGGATAGACGTCGATTTCAAAATTCTGCCCGTGCCAGGGCAGCACCCAGCGGGTCTTGCATATCACATTGCGCGCGGGATCCGCTTTCTCCAGCAGCCGGAGGTACTCCTCCTCGCTGATCTCCCGCTCGTTCTCGATCCGGCTCCGATCGCTGAGACGGGCCTTCTCGGTGTGGGTATAGGTCCAGGCGCCTTCCCGGCCACGCTTGCGTACCCGGGCGCTGATCTGCGGCGCGGGGCGAAGCAGATAGGTCTGCACGATCTCGCTGGGAGAAGCGTTTGCCTCGAGGAAGGCGGGGTCCGGCATCCGGATCAGATATTTCCGTTCGATCTCAAAACCGTTCATGCGCAAGCCTCCTTGGCGTCGGTAAGGCACAATATAGCAAAAAAGCGCCGGAAAATCAAGAGAAAACACAAATTGTTTACATCGCTTCCATAAACCGGGAATTCTTGCCTTTTGCCCGCATTCGCGGTATACTTTTCCGGGGTGATGCTATGAAAGGCGTACTGCTGTATAATCTCTCTAAAGAAAAGCTGGCGAAGATCCGCTTCCTCCTCTTCAAGCTGGGTCTGGAGGGCCGGGTCGTCTCCCCGGAGGAATTTCACTTACCGGTGGGCACACTGGCCGGAGTGGAGGGTCTCTCCCCCGCTCCTGAGGCCTCAGAAGCCCCGCAGGAGGACTTTTCCGAGGAAATGCTGTTGATGTGCGGTCTCTCCTCCGCGCAGTTCAGCGGCTTTCTGAACGCCCTGCGGCAAAACCGCTGCGGCGTGGCGCTGAAGGCGGTGCTGACGGAGACCAACGCCCACTGGAGCTCCTTCGCGCTGCACCGGGAGCTGCGGCGGGAGCACGAGGCTCTGCAAAAAGCAAAGCCCACGGACGCGGCGAAAAAAAGCGCGCATAAGAAATGATCGGCTGAAACCTTTCTCTTCTCTGAAACGTTATACCTAAGAAGAAAGGAGTTGAAGCAACGTGCGAAAAAGCGCTGTCTCCCCCGAAGGAAAAGCTGCCCGGTCCGATAGAAAACACCCCTTGCTGCTCTGGATCGGCGTGATCCTGATCAGCTTGCTCCTGCTGCTTGTCCTTCCCCTGCTTGCCCCCTCCCCCGCTCCGAAGGATCTTCCCCGGGAGGTGAACGTCAACAACCTGAAGTCTCCCTACTACGGGGGTCAGTTCTTCGCTTTGGACGGACAGTTTTACTATCTCCAGGACGGCTTTTACAATATGGGCGTCTACCGGAGCACCGGCTCCGCTGCCAGGCGCATCTTCCAGAGCTCGGATTTCAGCACCAGGGAGGGCGAGCAGTACGGCCGCCTGGGCGATATCTTTCCCGTGGGAGATCTGCTTTACTTCGAACTCTACGCAGAAGGCGGGAGGAGCAACTTCTATCTCTTCGATCCCGCGGAGAACAGCTTCCGGTATCTTTTCCACAGCGAAAGGGTCGGCAATTGGATCGTCCGGGAGCCCTGCCTGGTCTATCAAAAAGCAAGCGACCGGGAAAAGGAAACCCTTGCCTTTCAGTACGACGAGCTGTGGGTCTATGATCTGAGCAGCGGTCAACAAAGCCGGATCGCCGACAACGTGGAGCAGATCGGTCTGGTGGACGGCACGCTGTTTTACGTGAGCTTTCTGGGCGAATGTCGGCGGGAGCCGGATGAAAGCCGGGAAACAGGCTACCGTCTGGTTTACGACGGCGAGTACAGCCTCTCAAGCTATGACTTCCAACAGCAAAGGTCCACGGAGCTGGGGCGCTTTCCCCTGATTTTTGAACCGGAGGAGTACTACTCCCAGTACGAGTTTTTCTCGTTCACCGATCATACCGTCGCCATGTACACCTTCCACAAGCCTTACGCGTGCAAGCTGGTCCTCTATACGCCGGGTCAGGAGCTGCGGGTCATCACCACGCCCCTGCCGATCCAAGATCTTGTCGCAGCGGGCGACGTCGCCTACGCGCTTCTGTATGAATACAATACCCTGGATCCGCAGGAGGGCCTGTACCGCTTTGATTTGAAAGACGGGAGCTTTGAAAGGCTCGGTGAGGGCCATGAACTCCCCTGCGGCAGTCACGTGGAGCTGTATGTGGCCTCTGAGGACGCGGTTTTCCTGGTGACCGGGCATCCCTGGCTGTTCGGCACCTGGCGAACCGCGCTGCAGATCGACCCGCAGAGCGGCGCGATCCTGCGCAGATACAAGATATGATCAAAATCAAAAAGCACGGCCCAAACGGGCCGTGCCGAGGCTGCAGACAAAGTATGGTTTATGTCATTGCAAACCGGTGACCGATGAGCTTGGTGTGGAGCTCCGTATCTCTAAGCCCTGGAATATGGACATTTTTGAAGAGAACGGATTGCCACGACAGTGTGCGCACTGTCTCGCAATGACAGAATTTCAGCTTTGTCTGCACAGCAAGAAGCACGGCCTTCATCGGGCCGTGCTGCTTGTTGTTCCGCCGTCCGAAGCGATCCATGCGCGTCGAACGGCCATTCCGAATTCCGAAATCCGAATTCCGAATTGATTTACATGATGGGGATCTTGATCTTCAGATCGCTGAGGGGCCAGGAGGAGCAGGCATGGAACCAGCCCATCTCCTTGTCCATTCTCCGTCTGCCATCGCCGATGGGAGAGACAAAGATCTCACCGGAGAGCAGATGGCTGCGGCAGAAGCCGCACTCGCCGTTGCGGCAGTGGGTGTTGATCTTGATGCCGGCACGCTCCAGGGCTACAGCCACGGGCTCGGAGGCCCGTGCCTCGATCACGTCCTCCTGGATGCCGCGGACGACGGTGATATGGAAGGTCTTGGTCTCGGTGCCCTTGGGATAGCCGGGGCAGGTGGAAATGTCGGCGGGATTGTTCACCACGTCGTGACGGAAGCGGCGGCAGGTCACGCCCATCTCGTCCAGGGCCTTCTTCACGAAGCGGAACATGGGCAGCGGGCCGCAGAACATATAGGTCACGTCGCCCTCGGAGTACTTCTGGATGATCTCCTTGGTGATGAAGCCCTTCTCGCCGGGCCAGTCCGGCTCGTCGGAGAGGACGTGGACCACCTTCACGTCGGGGCAGGCGGCCTCGATCTCGTCCAGCTCCTTCTTGAGCACGATATCGTCCGCCTTCACGGAGCCGTAGAGGATGGTGAGCTTGACGCCCTTCATCTTGCCGTAGGCGATCTCCTTGGCCATGCCGTGGAAGGGGGTGATGCCGGAGCCGCCGGCCAGGGCCACGATGGTCTTGCTGTCCCGCATGGGCTCCCAGTAGAAGAAGCCGAAGGGCAGGTTGGCCTCCAGCACGTCGCCCACGTGGACATGCTCGAAGAAGTAGTCCGGCACCAGGTAGGGGACGTTCCGGCGGATGGTGATCTCGAAGAAGGGGTGCTCCCCTCTCGCCTCAAAGGGCGCGGAGGAGATGGTATAGGGTCGGGAGAGCTTGCTCTCGCCGATCTCCAGGCGGAAGTTCACATACTGACCGCACTGGAACACAGGGATGTGCCCGTCCACAGACTCGAAGCGGTAGGTGCGGGAGCTTGGAGAGGCCTGGCGGATGTCCACGCACTTGACCTGCATGGAGGCGGGGTGCAGAAAGCCTTTGACTTTAATGCTCATTTCTCACAGCCTCCCTTTCTTTTCCATGTCTTCCTTCACGCCCTTGGCAGCGGCGCGGCCGTTGGTGATCTGGGGACCCATGCCGTCGCCGGACATGCCGTGGGCGCCGGCGAATTCCAGACCCTCGATAAAGTGATCCTTCTCCTTCATCTGCAGACGGGCCACCGCGTGGTCCTCCATGGAGTGCAGGTAACCGTAGATATTGCCCTTCCATGCGCCCACATAGTGGGACACGGTGATGGGCGTGGTGATTTCGATTTCGGTGATGCGGGGGCGGAAGTCCACCTTGGTGATTTTGATGCACTCCTCGATCATCTCGTTGGCGAGACGGCGCTTCAGATCGTGGTACTCCTCCTCCTTCACGTCATGGAAGGGCTTGGAGGGCACCAGGGCCGTGATGGACAGCTGGGTGTAGCCCTTGGGCAGGGTGGGATTGGCGTAGTTGAGACAGATGGTGGTGATGTAGTTATAGGGCTCGGTGGTGGTGCCGGAGAAGGTGGAGTAATCGGTGATGCCGTTCTCCTCCGGAGTCCCCTCGATGACCATGATGACGGACACGGGCACCACGGAGAGCTTGCGATTGTTGATCATCTTGATCGCGCCCTCCGGGACCTCGCTCAGCGGCTCGATCATCTGGCTGTACACCTTGTTGGGGTAGGGGCCGGAGATAACGTAGTCGCAGTGTATCTCGTCGCCCCGGGCGGTGCGCACGCCGTACACCTTGCCGTCCTTCACCAGGATCTTCTCGACCTCCTGGTCGAACTCGTTGGCTGAAGCCCTCGCAGACATAGGAGCCGGTGAAGTAGTCGGCCATCAGGAAGGCGTAGATGGTGAAGGGCAGATCGTCCATCCGGTTGCCCACGTAGATCCAGTAGGGCGTCAGCATCTCCACGGCCTTCTTGGGAAGCTTGAATGTGTCGATGACCTCGGTGGCGGTGTAACCCACGGTCTTGACGAAGTCGGGGTGCTTGAGCGACCCGGCGGCACAGAAGCATCAGCTCGTGGACCTTGTCATAGGTGCCGGGAACGACCTCGTCGATCTCCTTGGCAACGGTGGTATAGCTGTCGTCATAATCCGGGTGCAGCACCTTGTCGATGCCGGAATTGGGCAGCGCGACGCGGTAGCACTCGGGCACGGGCAGCCATTTGATATCCACGCCCATGTCGTCAAAGAACTTGCCGACCTTCAGGCGCTTGCCAGGCTGACCGATGGACATCATCTCATGTAAAGTGGCCTCGATCTCGAAGCCGTTGCGGACAAAATCGGTGGCCAGGCCGCCGGGCATGTTGTGCTTTTCCAGGATCAGAATGTCCTTGATACCCCAGGCCTGCAGCTGCAGGCAGGCGGACATGCCGGCCAGAGCGCCGCCGATGATGACCACATCGTAATGGTCTTTGTAAAAGCTCATACATTCATCCTTTCAAGAAACGGAGGGCAGAGACTGCTCTGCCCTCCGATAGGTTTGGGGCTTAGAAGAAGCGATCCACCAGCTCGCGGGAGTACTCGGCAGTCTCGTCCATGTCGCCGAAGCTCATGACCTCGCCGGCATAGAAGGTGTCGTACTT
>CACYLY010000001.1 GCA_902775355.1 Oscillospiraceae bacterium | reverse complement strand
CCCGTCATTCTGAGGAGCCTCGTTCACGCTGTCGTTCTGAGGAGCCGCAGGCGACGAAGAATCTTCTTCTGCCTCCGCGTCCTCGGGAGGCAGAAGCCTGGCGGCGTACAGCAGGTTTACGCCGTCCTGGGTCCGCTGCAGTTTCTTGTATTTCAGCTCGAAGCCCTCCAGCTTGACGCTGCAGGTCTTGGCCCTGACGCCCGAGAGGTCCAGGGAATAGCCCTTCTCCGTCTTCAGGCCAACGCGGAAATAATAAGTCTCCCCTTCCACAGGTTCCGTCTTCAGCGGCTTCTTGCCTTTGGCGTCCGTGAAGAAGCTGCTCACCTGCAGCTCATAAGCCTTCTCCGGGGCGGCCTGGCCCTTGAAGCTCGCCTTCTTCTCCTTGAAGTCCGGGGAATAGACGCCCTCTTTCTCCGTATAGCCCTTGCCGGTAAAGCTCAGGCCCTTGACCTTTGCCGTCTCGCCCTCGGCATAGGCCGTCAGCGCGGCGGGGGCCAGCCCTGCCAGCAGGGCCAGCAGGAGCAGAACGCTCAGCAGTTTTTTCATTCTCACGCGAAAAACCTCCTTATCCTTGACCGGCGTCCGGCGGCGTCCGCCGCCCGGGCCCGACCCGGCACGCTGCTGTTTTCGGGGTCCTCCCCGATGGCTTTGATCCATCTCTCATCGGGTCTTGATCCGTCCCCCGGTACATGCACCTCAAGGCTTATAATTCTCCTTATACAGAATACCATCATCGTCCAAACAAAGCAAGTGAAAAAGAAAACTCGGAATGATGAATTCGGAATACTCTGTATCGCAGGGGCGGTCCACAAATCGTCTGCTGGCTACCGCCGCCGCAGGGGCCCGGCCACGGGCTCCTCGGCGGCATGGCCTTCGGCAAGCACAAGCTGGTGCCCCACGTCAGCCCCAAGAAGACCTTGGAGTGCGCGGTCTGCGGCGCCCTGTCCTCGTTGGGTGAAGCGCATGATCGACATCAAGGACTTCTCCAACCTGATCCCCGGCCACGGCGGCATGTTCGACCGGGCGGACAGTCTGCTCTTCTCCATCCCCACGGCTTATATCGTTCTCCACATCGCCGGCATCGGCGTGTGATCTTCCTCAACGATCCCATCAAAAAACGCGGCCGATCGGCCGCGTTTTTTATGGGCAGACAAAGCAGCTTTTCTGTCATCTTGAGCGGAGGCGAAGCCGGAGTCGAAAGATCCAAATCCTCGGATACACGAGTTTATTCAGATCCTTCGACTCGCTGTCGCTCGCGAAGCCATGACAGGCATCTTGCTCTGTCAGCAGTCTGTAAGTACGCAGAAATCGGAACTACCGATTCCCGTACATCCGTTCGTAGTAGCTCTGGTACTCGCCGGAGACGATCTCGCCCCACCAGGGCTTGTTGTCCAGATACCAGCGGATGGTCTGCACGATACCGTCGGAGAACTTCGTCTCCGGCAGCCAGTCCAGATCCCGGTGGATCTTGGTGGGGTCGATGGCGTAGCGCATGTCGTGGCCCTTGCGGTCCTTCACGTAGGTGATGAGGCTCTCGGGCTTGTGGAGCTCCTGGCAGATGAGGCGCACAATGTCGATATTGCGCATCTCGTTGTGGCCGCCGATGTTGTAGACCTGGCCCACGCTGCCCCTGCGCATCACCAGGTCCACCGCCTTGCAGTGGTCCTCCACATACAGCCAGTCCCGCACGTTCAGGCCCTGACCGTAGACCGGCAAAGGCTTGTCCGCCAGGCAGTTGGCGATCATGAGGGGGATGAGCTTCTCCGGGAACTGATAGGGGCCGTAGTTGTTCGAGCAGCGGCTGATGCTCACCGGCAGCCCGTAGGTCCGGTGATAGGCCATGGCCAGCAGGTCCGCCGCGGCCTTGGAGGAGGAGTAGGGGCTGGAGGTGTGGATGGGGGTCTCCTCGGTGAAGAACAGGTCCGGCTGGTCCAGGGGCAGGTCCCCGTAGACCTCGTCGGTGCTGACCTGGTGGAAGCGCTCCACGCCGAAGGTCCGGCAGGCGTCCATCAGCACCGAGGTGCCGATAATGTTGGTCTGCAGGAAGATCTCCGGTCCCTCGATGCTGCGGTCCACATGGGACTCGGCGGCGAAGTTCACCACGATCTCCGGCTTCTCCTGCTCGAAGATCTCATAGATGCCCTTCCGATCGCAGATATCGGTCTTGTAGAAGCGGAAATCGGGGTCCTCCAGCACCGGAGCCAGGGTGGAAAGATTGCCGGCGTAGGTCAGCTTGTCCACGCAGACGATCCGGTCCTCGGGATGATGCTTGCGCTCGTAGAAGATGAAGTTGGAGCCGATGAAGCCGGCGCCGCCGGTGACGAGAATGGTCATGTCACATTCCTCCTTCAGCCAGTGAAATCAGATACTGGCCATAGTCCGTCATTTTCAGTTCCTCGCCCAGGGCGCGGAGCTGTTCGCGGGTGATGAAGTGCCGGCGCCAGGCGATCTCCTCGATGCAGGAGACGTAAAAGCCCTGTCGGTCCTGGACCGCCTCCACAAATTCCGCGGCCTTCAGCATGCCCTCGGGCGTGCCGGTGTCCAGCCAGGCCATGCCCCGGCCCAGCAGCGTCACCCGCAGTTCGCCCAGTTCCAGATAGGCGTTGTTTACCGCGGTGATCTCGATCTCCCCCCGGGCGGAGGGCTGCACCCGCTTTGCGATCTCCACCACCCGGTTGTCGTAGAAATACAGGCCGGGGACCGCGTATTTGGATTTCGGGTTCTTCGGCTTCTCCTCGATGGAGAGGACCTTGCCCTCAGCGTCAAACTCCACCACGCCGAAGCTGCGGGGGTCCTTCACCGGATAACCGAAGATGGTGGCGCCGCTGTTGCTGGCTATGGCCGAGCGCAGGGTGCGGGTCATATCCATGCCGTAGAACACATTGTCCCCCAGGATGAGGCAGACACTGTCGTCCCCGATGAAGTCCTCGCCCAGAATGAACGCGTCCGCCAGGCCCCGGGGCGTCTCCTGCACCTTGTAGGAGAGCCGGAGGCCCACCCGGCTGCCGTCCCCCAGAAGCTTCTCGTAGATCGGCGTGTCCTCCGGGGTGGAGATGACCAGGATGTCCCGGATCCCCGCCAGCATCAGGATGGACAAGGGATAATAGATCATGGGCTTGTCGTAGATGGGCAGCAGCTGTTTGGAAACGGCTTTGGTCAGGGGATAGAGGCGAGTCCCTCTTCCTCCCGCCAGGATGATACCTTTCATGTTTCTCCCTCCTCAATCTCTTCGGAACAGGTCCCGGGTATAGACCTTCTCCGCCACATCGTCCAGGCAGGCGTCGTAGCGGTTGGCAACGATAGCGTCGGACAGGCGCTTGAACTCCGCCAGATCGTTCACGATGCGGCTGCCGAAGAAGGTCTCCCCGTCCGGCAGGGTGGGCTCGTAGACGATCACGGAGGCCCCCTTGGCCTTGATGCGCTTCATCACGCCCTGGATGCTGCTCTGGCGGAAATTGTCGCTGTTGGACTTCATGGTGAGTCGGAAAACGCCCACGGTGACGGGCCTCTCCCGCTCCGCGTTCCAGCTGGCGTTGGCGGAATAGTAGCCCGCCTTTTCCAGCACCCGGTCGGCGATGAAGTCCTTCCGGGTCCGGTTGGACTCCACGATGGCCTGGATCAGATTCTCCGGCACGTCCGCATAATTGGCCAGCAGCTGCTTGGTGTCCTTGGGCAGGCAGTAGCCCCCGTAACCGAAGCTGGGGTTGTTGTAGTGACTGCCGATGCGGGGGTCCAGGCAGACGCCCTCGATGATCTCCCGGGCGTTCAGGCCCTTGAGCTCGGCATAGGTGTCCAGCTCGTTGAAGTAGCTGACCCGCAGGGCCAGGTAGGTGTTGGCGAAGAGCTTCACCGCCTCGGCCTCCGTAAAGCCCATGAGCAGGGTCGGCACCTCTTCCTCCAGGGCCGCCTCCCGCAGGAGGCCGGCAAAACGGCGGGCCGTTTCACAGAGAGCGGGGTCGTTCGGGTCCGTGCCCACGATGATGCGGCTGGGGTGCAGGTTATCGTAAAGCGCTCGGCTCTCCCGCAGGAATTCGGGGCTGAAGAGGATGCGGCCGCAGCCGAACTTCTCCCGCACCGAGGCGGTGTAGCCCACGGGCACGGTGCTCTTGATGACCATGGTCGCTTCCGGATTCACCGCCAGCACCCGCCGGATCACGTCCTCCACGGCGCTGGTGTCGAAAAAGCCCCGCTTGGGCTCGTAGTTGGTGGGGGTGGCGATGATCACCAGCTCCGCGCTGCGGTAGGCGCTCTCCCGGTCGCAGGTGGCGGTGAGGCGCAGGGGCTTTTGGCTCAGGTAGTCCTCCAGCTCCTTGTCCTGGATCGGGCTGCGGCGGCTGTTGATGAGCTCCGCCTTGGCCGGCGTCGTAGTGACGGCGGTGACCTCGTGGCGCTGCGCCAGCAGCACCGCCAGCGACAGGCCCACATAGCCCACGCCGGCAACGGTGATCCTCATTTCTGCTCCCCTCCCATGTAATAGTCATGATACCATTCGGCAAATCGGCGCAGCCCTGTCCTCAGGTCGATCTCCGGCCGGAAGCCGAAGTCCCGCTCCAGGGCCTCCGCGTCCGCGTAGGTCACGGGCACGTCCCCGGGCTGCATGGGGGCCAGCTCCTTGTGGGCTTCAAAGTCATAGTCCTCCGGCAGCACCCCGGCGCGGACCAGCTCCTCCGAGAGGATGCGCACGAAGTCCAGCAGGTTCTCCGGCCGGCTGCCGCCGATGTTGTAGACCGCGTAAGGCGGCAGAGGCAGCCCGTCCTCCCCGGTTTCACGCTCCGGCGCCCGGCGCATGACCCGCAGGATGCCCTCCACGATGTCGTCCACATAGGTGAAGTCCCGTTCACAGTTGCCGTAGTTGAAAATTTGAATGGTCTGGCCCGCCCGCAGCTTGTTAGTGAAGCCGAAGTAGGCCATGTCCGGCCGCCCCGCCGGGCCGTAGACCGTGAAAAAGCGCAGGCCCGTGGAGGGGATGGCGTAGAGCTTGGCGTAGGCGTGGGCCAGCAGCTCGTCGGACTTCTTGGTGGCGGCGTAGAGGGAGACGGGATTGTCCACCTTGTCCTCGGTGGAGAAGGGCACCTTTTTGTTGCCCCCGTAGACCGAGGAGCTGCTGGCGTAGACCAGGTGCTCCACGCCGGTCTTGCCCCCGTCGTAGGAGTGGCGGCAGGCCTCCAGCAGATTGAAGAAGCCCACCAGGTTGGACTCGATATACACGTCCGGATGGGTGATGGAATAGCGCACGCCGGCCTGGGCGGCCAGGTTCACCACCACCGTCGGCTCATATTTGGCAAAGGCCTCGTTCACCGCCGCCTTGTCGGCGATATTGATCTGCAGGAAGCTGAAGTTGGGATATCGCCGCAGCTGTGCCAGGCGGTACTCCTTCAGCGAGACCTCGTAGTAATCGTTCATGTTGTCGATCCCCACAACACGCACGCCCTCCACCTCTTCCAGCAGGCGCTTGGAGAGGAAGAAGCCGATAAAGCCGGCGGCGCCGGTCACGAAGATCGTTTTCTTTTCCAGTGTCACATTCGGCGTCAGCATATGCCTCGGTACTCCTTTTTCACTTGCTCATAGCTCTCCGGATCGCCGATATCGTAGCGCCTGCCGGGCATCTCCATGGCATAGACCGGCAGCCGCCCGGCGACCCAGGCCAGAAAGCTTCCCGGCGCGTCGGCGCCGCAGCCGCTCTCCAGCGCCTGCCCCAGCAGCCTCAGGGCCCGGGGCGTGTAGACATAGAAGGGCGGGCAGACCCAGTGGGAGGGCGGCTCCGGCGACTTCTCGGTCATGCCGAGGATCCGGTCGTCCGCATCCACCACGGCCACGCCGCAGTGCCGCAGCCGCTCCCGGGAGGGCTCGGCGTAGCGCATGGCGCAGCTGCTCCCCCTTTCCCGGGCGTAATCGAGAAAACGGATCAGGGAGAAATCCAGCAGATTGTCCCCTGCCATCACCAGGGTCTCCTTCTCCGTTCCCACCTCGTCCAGGGCCAGGGCCAGGTCCCGCACGGCGCCCAGGCGGCGCTCATTGCTCTCGCTGCCGTCGTCCAGTACCCGGATCGGTTCCGGCCGGAATGAGGCCCAGTTCCGGAAAGTCTCGGCATAGCGATGGTTGGAGACCAGAACGATCTCCTCCATCCCGCCGGCGCTTTTCAGATCGTCCAGCAGCCAGTCCAGGATCGTCTTCTCTCCCACGGGCAGCAGGGGCTTGGGAAAATGCTCCGTCAGCGGGTAAAGCCGGGTGGCGTAGCCCGCGGCCAGGATCACGCAGTTCACAGCTCCACCCCGTTTCCCATATGGCAGATGTGGGCGCTGTACCGCCCCCGCAGGCCCGGAAAGCTCTCCAGATAAGCCCGCTCCACCTGCGCCAGGATCTGCTCCCGCAGGCTCGGGTCGATGAGGGCCACGCAGCAGCCCTTGAAGCCCGCGCCGCTGAAGCGGCCGCCGTAGATGCCCTCGGTTTGGGTCATGATCTCATAGAGGCGGATCAGCTCCGGGGAGCCGGTCTGCCAGTTGTCGATGCTGCTGCGGCCGCTCTGAAAGCTGAGCCGCCCGAATTCCTCCAGATCGCCCCGGCGCCAGGCCTCGGCTCCCGCCTCCACCCTGCGGAATTCCCCGTACCAGTGCTCCGCCCGGCGGGCAAAGCTCTCCGGCAGGCGGTCCCGATACCGGCGGAAAACCTCCTCCGGCACCTCCCGCAGGTTGGTCTCCCCGATCTTCCCGTAGGGCAGGCCCGCGAAGGCCTTCAGGCTGTAGGCGGCGGCCCGGGCCTCGTCCACCCGCATGTTGAACTGGGTCCCGGCCAGGCTCCGCTCCATGCCGCT
This sequence comes from Oscillospiraceae bacterium, assembly GCA_902775355.1. Lineage (GTDB taxonomy): Bacteria > Bacillota > Clostridia > Oscillospirales > Oscillospiraceae > Limivicinus. The sequence continues at coordinate 93,307 of CACYLY010000001.1, read as the reverse complement.
GAAGAACACGGCGATCTCGAAGGGCTTCATATCCGGCGCCTTGGGGATCAGCTCGAAGCTGCCGTCAAGGGTGTCCAGGTACAGAAGCTTGTCCTTCCGGCAGTAGACCTCGCAGCTCTGGTCCAGCTTGCCGCAGGCCACGCCCACATAGCGGTTTTCCGCCTCCAGGGAGATCTGGATCAGCTCCTCCGGCCCCAGCCGGATGCCGTTCAGACGGCAGAGCACGGACAGAAAGCTGATGATCACCGCCGCGGAGCTGGAAAGGCCGCCGATGGGCAGCTCCCCGTCCAGCACGGCGCAGAGGCCCACATGCAGCGGAAAACGCTGGGCCAGGGCGATGGTGGCGCCCCGCAGATGGTCCGCCCAGTCGTTCTGCTTTACCGGCGGTGTCGACGTGACGTGCCACTGGGCCCGCTTGGGAAACTGCAGGGAGCGGATCTCCACCACGCCGTTCTGCTTGGGTCCGCAGGCAATGTGGATCCCCTTGTCGATGGCCATGCCTGTGACCTTGCCCAGGTTGTGGTCGCTGTGGGCGCCGATGAGGCAGACCCGGTAAGGGGTGAAGGCCGTGGTCTCCGGCTCCTTGTGATAGGTCTCCCGAAAGGCCTGGACCGCTCTTCCCCCGGCGTCAGGCGCGCAGGCGGTCTCCGGCTCCTGCCGGGAGGCGGCGTATTCCCGGGTCCTGGCGTCCAGCGGGCGGAGACTGCCAACCGGGATCTGCCAGAGCTTCCCCTCTTTTTTCGCGCCGGGGATCCGGCCCTCCCTGCACAGGGAAGTGACCTTCCGCTCCGGCATCTGCCAGAGCTCCGCCGCCCGACGCACGTCCATATATTCCATAGCATACCGTCCTCGCCTGAAATGTCAAGATATTATAGTATAAAGCAGCGCAAATGTCAAGATATAGCCGGACATTTCACGGTCATACCTTGACATTTGCATTTATTCATCTCCCGCGTCCTTGAAGATACGCAGCTGCTGATACAGCGCGCTGCGCTCCGCTGCGCCCTCCACCATGCGCTTCAGGTGCAAGCCGGGTCTGCGGCCGCTGAGGATGCGCCTGCACTGACGCAGGCCCACCCGCAGCCAGCCGATGGGCAGCAGCAGGGGCTGCTTCCGGGCGGCAGGCATCAGCCGGCGGGCCTTCTCGTTCATGGCGCTGGCGGCGTTGCGCAGCCAGGCTCCCCGGCGGACGGTGCCCTCTCGGCGATTCACCAGGAGCTTGGCCTCGTTCAGACGCGAGCGGTCCTTCTTGCCGAAATTTCCGCCCCGTAGGATATCCAGCAGCAGGCCCTTTGTGAGACTCTCCGGCGGATCCCCCTGCCAGTGTGCGTCCGGACAGCCCAGATAGCGGACCGACACGGCGGTCAGCGCCGCGGCAAAGTCCCAGAGCCCAAGCTCCCGCAGCTTTTCCTCAAAGAGGGTGCGGAAGTCCTTTTCGCTGAAATGAGACGCGAAGACCGCCCAGTCGCAGAGATGCCGCAGACCCACGCCGCTGTGCATCAGGTGCATGGCCGTGTGGATCAGGAGCATCAGGCCGTGGTGAAAATCGTCCGGCACCATGTAGGAGCCGTTTTCCGTCTGATGAATTCGGGCCGTCTCCACGCTGTCCGAGAGCAGTTCGCGGATCCGCTCCCCGGTCTCGTTGCGGGGGATGCCGTTGGGCAGCCAGTGCAGCTCCCACTCGGAGCGCCGCCCGTCTTCGCCCCGGCGGACATAGGCCTGGTGGATGGGATTGTCCCGCTCGGCGGTTTCCCGAAAACCAAGCGTGCGCAGGGCCTCTCCCCCACGTTCGGCGTCCTCTTTACGGATCAGAAAGTCCACGTCCCCCATCATGCGCAGCATGGGCTTGGGGTAATAGGCGGCTGAGGCGCTGCCCTTCATCACCACGTAATCGATCCCGGCGGCCCGCATGGTCTTGTGCAGCTCCACGTGCTCGAAGTCCACCAGGAGATTGTTGAGCAGGCAGGTCTCCACCGGCTCCTCCAGGCTGTCCTTCACGTCGGCGGGAAGCTGTTCCTTCACGCTCTCGAAGACCAGCGGCAGGACCGCCTGCTGTTTCGCCTCCTGAAAGAGACCGTACCAGTCCGCGTCTCCCGGCAGGGCCGCCTCGCGATGAAACAACGCCTGGGCCAGCAGGGAGAGCAGCAGCTCCTGATTGGGCGTCAAGGTATTCATTCCGGGTCTCCTCTTTGTTCTTCGCTCTTTGCCGGCAGGACGCCGCCTGCGCGGAAGACCTGCCGCATCTGCTCGTACCGCGCCTCGTCCAGGCCGCTGTAATCCAGCTTCTGCAGGCGCTTGGCCGGGTGCCGGAGGAACCTGAAGATCCGTTTCAGCCAGAACCAGGGCAGCAGGATCGGGTGCTTCTCCACCGCGGGAAACTGGGCCTTCATGCGGCTGTAGGGTAAAAACACGGCGCTGATCAAAGAGCTGAGCTTTGCCCGGCGGGCGGATTTCCCCGAGAGGGCCACCATGCGGCCCAGCTTGTAGCGCTGATCGTCGGTGAAGACCGCGCCGCCAGCCGCAAAGCCCAGGAGCGTCTCGCTGTCCTCATCCGGCTCGGCGCCGTCGAAGCAGACCGCGGCCAGCCGGGCCATCTTCTCCTCGAAGCGGCGCAGGCCCATGCTCTCCAGCAGCCGGGAGACCTGCGCCCAATCGGTGCCCTCTCCCTTTTTCCGCAGCAGCCAGAGATCGGCCAGACGGCGAAAGCCCAGGGCGCCGTTGAGAAAATCCTTGTGCATATGGACCAGGTGGAAGAGATAAAAATCCTCCGCCGACATCCGGTACCGGTGGCGGCAGCCCTCCTCGAGGACCGCCCTCTCCCAAATCCCCCGCTCCCAGTCGCGGATGGCGTCGCTGTCATCCGTCAGGCGGCGGTGCATCTCCACCATCATGTAGGGCTCTTTCACAAACTTGTCGTGCTTCCAGGAGGAATGCCCTTTGCCGTGATAGCCCAGGGGCTCCAGGGCCTTGCCGATCTGCTCGTAGCGATAGTCCCGGATCAGGATGTCCAGATCCGTCATGCTGCGGCTCAGGGGGTCGGCGTAGAGCTCGCGCATCTGCCAGCCCTTCAGGGCCAGGCAGTCGATCCCCTGGCTCTCCAGGGTCTGCAGCAGCAGCTCCGCCTCCATGCTCTGGTTCACGGATTTGGCGAAGCGCGGCGCGTAGAAGCGCTTCAGGCTCTGCTTCAGGCTGCGCAGCGCCGACTCCTCCGCTCCTTCCAGGGCGGCGTACACCGTGAGCACCACGTCGTGCCGGACAGCCAGACCGGTCACCTGCTTCTCGTCCCAGGGCGTTTCCGGCTCCAGCAGGCCGTCAAGCGCCGGCTTTTCTCCCAGCATCCCCGCCCGCAGAAGCTCAAAAAAGATTTTCAGTTCGATTTCATGCATGGTTTTCTGCGCCCCTCTGTTCTCGGCTGCCGGATTCCTTTTACGGTCGGCTACAATGTAGCACATTTGCGGGCTGCATGCAAGCGGGCGAAAGACGGCGCTTTACTTCCCGGCGTTCTTTTTTCTGCCCAGCTCTTCCAGATAACGTCTGGCGTCCTTGAAGAAGCTCCAGATCATCAGGATCATGATGATCCCGATCGGAAAAGCGCTGATGATGCTCACGCTCTGGATGTTGTTCATGCTGCTCTCGGAGAACACCAGTGCCACCGGCAGGACGATCAGCAGAACGCACCACAGCAGCGTGATCGCCGCGTTGGGCTTCTCGTTTTCACCCAGCTTTTTGTAGCTGTAGCAGGCGGCCGTGTACGCGATGGAGTCGAAGCTCGTGGCATAGAAAGCGATCATGCACAGCATGGTGAGGACCAGGATAAAGGTGCTGGCGGGCATGCTCTTCATGATATTGATGATCAGCTCGTACAGGTCTCCGCTGGCCTCATACATGGCAATGAAGTCCTCGGCGCCCTTGGTTTGAAGGCCCAGGCTGTAATTGCCGAGAATGATGAAGGAGCTGAGAGTGGAGCCGACGCCGAAGAGGTAGCCGCCTAGGATCGTCTGCTTGATGGTGCGGCCCCTGGAAATGTTGCCGATGAAGAAGGGCGCGGCGATGCACCACACCATCCAGTAGGCCCAATAGTAGATCGTCCAATCCTGCGGGAAGTTGTTCGTCCGTCCCGGATCGGCGTAGGTGGAGAGCCCGATGAAGTTCTGCACCATTTTCCCGAAGGACTGGACGCCGTTCTCGATGATGAACCTGCCCTGCCCGCCAATCAGAAGGACCAGGATCTGCAGGCCGAAGAACAGATAAATGCAGAGCTTGGCCAAAAAGCTGATGCCTTTGAACCCGTGGAGGACCGCATAGGTATACACCGCGCAGGTGAGCAGCAGGATAATGATCGTGACCGCCGTACGGGAAAGCTGGATGCCGAAGAGCGTGACGATGATCTCCGCCATCAGGGGCGTGGCGACCGAGAAGGTCGTGGCCGTCCCGGCGAGGAGCGCAAACAGGGCGAACAGGTCGATCACTCTGCCCAGAAGGCCGTGGGCCTTCTTCTCACCCAGCACCGGCAGGCAGGCTTCGCTGTAACGCTGCTTGTCTCTCTTCCTGCAGTGGAGCATGAATCCGAAGGCCACGGCCAGGACAAGATAAAAGGCCCAGGGGATAAAGCTCCAGTGGAACAGGGGGAACACCCCGGCCCATTCGGTAATGCTCCCGCCCATTTCCGCCAGGTGCGGGTTCGTGGCATACATGACCCACTCGGCGAAGCTGTAAAACAGAATATCGGCGGCGAGACCGCAGGTGAACATCATGGATCCCCAGGTAAAGAAGTTGTACCTGGGCTTTTCGTTGGGCTCGCCCAGAACGATATTGCCATACCTGGAGAAGGCCATGAACAGGCTGACGATCAGCACCGCCAGGCCGATGATCAGATAATAGGAGCCAAGGGTATCTCCGAAGAAGAAGCGCACCTGGCCGATGACCTCATTGGATCTCTCCGGGAAAAGGAAGAGCAGCATTGCCACTCCCACGATCAGGATGAAGGGCACCAGCGTGATCATCCAGTCGATCCTGCCTTTTTCTCCTGTTCTTGTATTTGCCTGATTCATCGCGAATTCCTCCCAATTCTCCGGCTATGCCGGGCAAATAGTCGCTGTATTTTTTTATCTCACGCGTCCGAAACCGGGGCGCGGATCAGTCGTTCTCCGAAAGGGAAACCAAATTTTGTTTGTCGTACTCAAAGCCATAGAGCCTGTCTCCGCAGCGGAAGCGGAAGCCCAGGGCCGCCGCGTCCTTGCCCGGTAAAGCCCGGATCTCCGTCAAGGCCGCCTCCGGGACCTTCAGCTCCTCCGCCGCCCGCTTCAAAAGCGCGGAGCGGCTGCAGCTCCGGTAGCTCTCGTCGAAGTCCCGCAGCTCGTCCAGGGTGTCGAACTCGAAGATCTCATCCGGCGGATAGCGGCGGATGCGCATCTTCAATTCGTCCAGATGGGCCATGAAAATGGTCTCCCAGAGCTTCCCCGCCGTCTCGGGCCTGTCGTACTCCTCCTCCAGGATCCGCAGGAAGCTTCGGCTGAAGCGCTCCGACCAGAAGGTGTGCCCCAGCATGACCCATGCGTTCGCGCCGCCCACGGTGACCTTGGAGATAAAGCCCGCCTCGTCCTCCTCCATGCACCACTCCCGGGTCTCCCCCGCCGCGTAGACCGCGGCGTAGTAGGCCTCGTCCACCCATGCTTCAAAGGGGCTGCGGCTGAAGTAGTTGTCGGCGGAGCAGAGATAGGAGTTGCGCAGGGTTTCCCGGGCCGCCCAGACGGAGGCGTTGTTGTTGCGGGTGAGATAGTCCGGGTTATGCAGCAGCTTTACCCCGAAGCGCTTTTCCAGATAGCTGAACTGTTCCGCCTTGTAGCCCGTCACCACGCAGACCTCGGGCACGCCAGCGTCCAGGATCTGGCGGATCTGGCGCTCGATCAGGATCTCGCCCTTTACCTCGATCAGGGCCTTGGGCTTTTCATAGGACAGAGGCGCGAAGCGGCTCGAGGTTCCGGCCGCCATAATGATCGCGTTGTCGACCTTCGGCATGGGGCTCACCTCTCCTCACCCGGCATCCTGCTGCGGGCCAGCCGGGCATAGTCCTTCGCATAGCGGTACTGCCGCAGGGAATACTCGCCGAATTCCACGCCCTCGCAGCGCTTGAATTCGCACCAGTTGCTCCAAAGCAGGCCGCAGACGGCGACGTAACAGTAGATCTTCGTCCTGAGCTCCTCTCCGCAGCCGCCCTCCGGCTCGAAGTACAGGTCGATCAGGCGGTCGATCTGCTCACGCTCGTAGAGAGCATAGATGCAGAACATGGCGATATCCACATGGGGATCCTGCATCCCGGCGTATTCCCAGTCGGTCAGCTGCAGAAGCTCCTCCCCATCCGGGCCGGGATAGAACAGGAAGTTGTCCGGCACGGCGTCGATATGGGTCAGGCTCTCCCGGATCTCCAGAGAATCCAGGTAGTCCTTCAAGGCAAAGATTTCCGCCTTGGTCTTTGCATAATCCCGATAGGCCGAGGGCGCTCCGTTCCACAGGGACTCGTAGAAATCGATCATGGCGAAGAGATCGAAGCGGTGGGGCACGGTCAGCTCCATCCGGTGAAAGTCCCGGAGCTTCCTCATACAGCGGCGCAGCTCCTGCTCGTTTTCACTGTCACAGTTGTGGACGCCCTCCAAAAAGCGGGTGATCTTGAAGCCGGTCCGGGGGTCCAGATACACCGGATCGTCGCAGAGTCCCTTGCCCCGGATCGCCCGGTAGACCAGGGCCTCCTTCTGCCGGTCGATCAGGCGGTCGGTGCCCTCGCCCGGAATACGCATGATATAGCGCTCTCCCCCGCAGGAAAACAGGAAGGAGCGGTTGGTCATCCCCTTTTTGAGAACGCAGATTTCTTTGATAGAGTTTGTGGAAGTTCCCAGTGCTTTTGCGGCCGCCTCCAGCGCCTCGGAGCGCAGCTGGGCGGAATTGCCGTCCAGCTCCCGCAGCTGCTCATAGGTGTTGATCTCCACCACGGAGGCCTCCGGCGCGACACGGGCCGGGAGCGCTTCTCCCTCCAGCACCGCCTCCCAAAAGGCCCCGTCGTATTTCGCGTCTCCGTCCAGAGCGAACAGGCGCCGCCGGAGACGGACCGCGTCATCCCGCCGCAGATAGGCAAGGCCGATCATCCTCTGTCCCGGCTCCTTCCCCCTGCAGGGACCCAGCTCCATCCTGCGGTTGACCCTGACCCGGCTGTCCGGATCGGCCTCGCCGCTCATCAGATACCAGGAATAGAGCTCATGGCGGCGAAAGGGGTTTTCCCGAAACCACAGATCGCAAGGGACGATATAGGCGTCCTCCAGCCAGGCGGAGCCCAGGGCCAGGGAGTGGAGATTGTTTTTGGATGCGTAGAACGGATTGACGATGAGCCGGACGCCATAGCTGTCGATCAGGTACTCGAACTGCTCTTTCAAAAAGCCCACTACCACGGCGATCTCCGTCACGCCCACGGCCCGGAGCTGGCGGATCAGCCGCTCGATCAGCGTTTCTCCCCGCACCTCCAGCAGCGGCTTCGGCGCCTGCTGATTGATGGGAACCATCCGCATACCGGGTCCCGCCGCCAGCAGGATCGCCCGGCGCGGCCTGTTGTCTGCCAGCAATTCGCTCCCGGCGGCGCTGAGCTGCCCCGTTTCCGTCACGATCCCCTGCCTGCGGAGCTCCAGCAGGGCCTTGTTCACCGCCCCCAGGGACATTCCCGCGCAGCCGGCCAGTTCCCGCTGATTGGTCGAGGGGCTCTGGGCCAGGGTCATCCAAACATCAGCTGTCTGTCTGTTCATGAACACCGTTTTCCTTTCGTTTTATGAACACTTTGGCAAAAGAATAAGCACCTCTGTGCTTATTCTGAAAAGACTACCATTCCCGGATCTCGACGCTTTTTTTCCCGGCCAGCTCCGGGTCCGCCCCGGAGGGCGGCGTGCTATAATCGCCGTACCAGCGCTTGAGGACCTTGTCCCAGTCCCGTGGGATCCGGACGGAAAAGTCCTCGTAATCGGCTTTCTGCGCCGGCTCCAGCCATGCCTTTTCGATCAGCCAGGCCGGTCCGTCCTGGGTCCCGACGATTTGGGCTTTCTCATAGGGGCAGCGCCGGCAGAGCCGATCATAGGCGCGGATGATCGCCTTCAGCGGGATCGGGAAGAGCAGGACCTTCAGCAGCCTGACCAGAAGCCGCTTCTTCCCCCGGTACTCCAGGGGGTTCACGGTTTTGACCAGACGCATGCGGATGAGCTTGTGGCCCCATTCGCTCATGCGGCGATCCGCGTGTTCCCTGCCACTATACCCTATCAGTCGGTAAACGTCAACATGTAAATAATACGTATCGAAGCCCACCGCCCCGACCCGCCCGAAGCAGCGGGGATAGGAGCGCTCGCTCCGGTAGTCCCACCAGAATTTTTCGTCCAGCTCCCGCTCCATGGCTTCGGAAAAGCGGTCATAGCAGTCGGAGGGCACGGCGATGTCGATATCGCTGTCCCAGGGGATCATGCCCTTATGGCGCACGGTCCCGAGGAGGGAGCCGTAAAACATGTAATACGGAATGGATTCCTTTTCGCAGATGCGCACGACCTCCCGCAGCATCTCGTTGCTGCGGTCCTGCACTTCCTGCAGCTTCATTTTCATACTATACCTCCCGAGTGCTTCCCGCAGGGCACAGATCGCTTCCCCGCCTCAGCCCTTCAGTTCCTGCTTGATCTGGGTGGTGCTGATCTCCGGCGTCCGGGGCAGATACACCACCTCGACCCCTTCCTCCTTCAGGAAGTCGAACTTACCCTTCCAGTCGTCCCCCATGACGAAGGTGTCGATGTGATACTCGTGCATGTCGCTGCGCTTCTGGTCCCAGCTCTCCTCGGGGATCACCAGATCCACGTAGCGGATCGCCTCCACCAGGGCCTTGCGCTGCTCATAGGTGAAGTAGCACTTCTTCTTTTTCTCGTTCCAGTTGAACTCGTCCGTGGAGAGCACCACGATCAGATAATCCCCCAAGGCCTTGGCCCGGCGCAGCAGGTTGATATGGCCGTAGTGCAGCAGGTCAAAGGTGCCGTACGTGATCACGCGCTTCATTGTCTTCTCTCCTCATCCTTCTCCGCGGCCTTATCTTCGCCGCAGATGTAGTCCACCAGCGCCTGCGAGGCATTTCCGCTCTCGAAGGTCTTGTAAAATTCCAGGATCTCGCGGGCGTTTGCCGCTGCGCTCTCCTCGTTCCAGTTTTCGATCAGCGCAAGCATCTCCTGCTGGTTATGGGCGATGCGGAAGGGGGTTTCCTCCATGCGGAAGTAAAGCTGCCGGTCGTCGGAAACGTACTGCTCGTAATCCTCCTGATACAGCAGCGTCCCCTTCCCCGCCAGGGCCAGATCCCCGGGGGTGGAGGAATAGTCCGTGATCAGCAGGTCCGTGACGCAGAGGATATCCGCCATGTCGGGATAGTCCGTCAGATCCGCGATCCGTCCGTCATAGGCCTCCCGCTGTTCCAGGCGCGCACCCACATGGCCCCGCTGAACGCCCTGCCAGGGGCAGCCGGTCCTGCGCTCCAGCGCGTCCAGCACCGCGGGCAGATCCAGCTCGCCGACCTTTTGCTCGGCGCCGTAGAGGTGATCCCGGAAGGTGGGAGCATACAGCAGCACGCGCTTGCCCTCTTCCAGGCCCAGCTTCTCCCGAAGCTCCCGGCGTCTTTTGTCCGTGGGGTGCAGCAGGCAGTCGTCCCGCGGGGTGCCGGTGCGCAGCAGCTCCCCCTCATAGTGCAGGGCGGAGCGGAACTGCATCACGCCGTATTCCGAGCCCACCACGCCCAGGTCGCAGAGCTCCGGCTCGATGATCCGGCGGAAATAGTTGCGCTTGCGAAACTTCTCCATGCTCCCGGTGGCGTCGAAGACAATTTTTTTCATGCCCCGGTCCCCGTGCCAGGTCTGGATATAGCGCTGGCCCCGGCGCTTGAGCACGCCGTTGGGCAGCAGCACGTTCACCACCCAGCAGGAGGCGGTGGCCAATTCCCGATACCAGGCAAAGGAGCCGAATTTCACGATCCTCACGTAGTCCGGCAGCGTCTTCTTCGCCTTTTCCACATCGGCCATGCCCCAGACGATGGTCCACTCCGGGTGGGTCTCATGCAGCTTTTCCGAGACGGCCCGGGGATTGTCCGCGTAGTTTTTGCCGTTGAAGCTCATGAAAACCGCTTTCTTCGGCTCCAGGGGAAGAAGGCCAGCCAGGCGCATGGGGATGCGGTAACGCAGGAATTTGCGCCCGTACCAAAGAAAAGAGCTCACATAATTGTTGATCAGTTTGTCCTTGATGCGCATGACGTTTTCTCTCTCTTGATCCGCATCCGATTCTTGCTTTCCGCCTCTTGTCCCGAAACGCAGGAAAAGCAGCCAGATCCCGGCGCCGAGGGCCGTGCCCAGGACGTTGTGAAACAGATCGTCCACTTCGAACATTCCCCGGGCCGTCAGCGCCTGGAGCAGTTCGCCCAGCAGCGACAGCGCCGCGCCCAGGCCCAGGGTCTTCCAAAAGCCGGGCCTGCGCTCCGCCATCGGGCAGCAAAGTCCGAAGGGGACGAACAGAAGGATATTGAACATGTTCTGATCCAGCCGATACCGATGTCCTGCGGCGTAGGCCCGGTAGGACCAGAAGAGCCGCAGGGAGAAGCGCCGCTTGACCTTCACCGTTCTTCCAAAGACAAGGATGGTGAAGCTCAGGATCAGAAACGCGCTCAGCAGGGTCAGGGCGATCTTCTGTCTCCGCAGGAGTTTGCCCTGCTTCTCCAGCCGGGAGCAGAGCTGCAGGCAGATCCCGGCCGCCAGCATGGTGGAGAGAAGGACGGGCGGCGTCAGATAGTGCTGTACAATGCCCCAGGCATAGCCGATCATAGGGTAACCTCAAAAAGTCCGCGTGATGCCGCGTCGGTCCTCAGTTCTTCTTCAGCTTCTTGCGCAGAAGCTTCATCAGGTCCTCGACCTCCCGGACCCGCAGGAGCTTCACCGCCGGCAGATACAGCCCCACGCCGATCGTCGCGGCCGTGATCAGCCGGAAATAGACGTTGAGATGCAGCAGGCCCACCAGCGCCCAGGCCGCCGCGCAGGATACGGCGGAGGCCAGCATCACCTTCCCGAAGGTCAGGCTCAGCTGCTTCCATTCCAGCTCCACATGCTTGCGCACGAAAAAGAAGCGGATGCCCAGAGAGATCAGGGCCGCCAGAGAGGTGGCCAGAGCCAGGCCGTTGACGCCCATGAAATGGGCCAGGCTCAGATTCAGCGCCACGTTGATGACCATATTGATCAGGGAGATGTTCAAAGGTGTGCGGGTGTCGCCGAAGCCGTAAAAGATGTTGGTGACCACGGTGGCGCTGGCGTAAAAGAGCAGGCCCAGACTGTAGAAGGTAAAGACGCCCGCCGTCAGGGCGACGGAGTCCTCCTGAAACGCCCCCCGCTCGAACACGGCGCGCACCAGGTCCTGGCTGAACAGCATACAGGCCACGGACACCGGGATCATGAGCAGCATGAAGATGCTCAGGATCTTGGTCAGGAGCTTTTCCAGCTCCTTCAGCTTCTTCTGGGAGATCAGCTCCACCATCTGGGGGAAGAGGGCCGTCGCCACCGCCGAGGACAGCAGCCCGTTGAACACATTGGTCAGCCGGTGGCCGTAGTTCATGCCGGAAACCGCGCCCTCCGGGAACATGGAGGCCATGGCCCGGTCAATGAGCACATTGATCTGGTGGACGCCGCCGGACAGCAGCGCGGAGGGCAGACGCTTGAGCATCACGCCGAACTCCGGACACTTGAAGTTGAAATCCGGCCGGAAGCGGTAGCCCCAGTCGATAAAGGGCAGCTCCACCAGCAGGCGCAGCAGTCCCCCCACGATCAGCGCCACGGCCATGGCCCGGATGCCGAAGCGATGATAGAACAGGATCGCCGCCAGGATCACGGGGATGTGGGTGGCCACCTCCCGGATCTGGCTGCCGAAAAACTTGTTGTGGCACTGGAGCATGGAAGCGTAAATGGCGGCGGCGATGATGAAGATGTACATCGGCGCGCTGATACGCACCAGCTCGATGCAGAGGCTCCTGGTCTCTCCCTCAAAGCCGGGGGCGACCAGGGACACGACCGGACTCGCAAACAGGATGAGCAGCACCACGACAGCGATGGAAATCATCGTGAAGAAGGTGATCATCTTGTTGGCCAGCCCGTCTGCGGAGGCCTGGTTGTTCTGGGTCAGCTTGTCCTTGTAGATCGGCAGGAAGACCTTCCAGATGCCCACGCTCAGCATGGGGTAGATCACCTGCTGGATGCTGGCGACCATGTAGTAGGCGTCGCTCTGATAGGTCGTGCCCAGGTAGGCGGCGTTGATGGCCTCAGACAAGAAGGCGGCCAGCTTCGCCAGCACGGAGACAAATACGATGACCAGCGTACCGCGAAAGATCCTTTTGCCGATATGATTATGTTCCTTGTGCTTTTCTTCCATCGCGTATGATCCTTTTGCCGAACCGGCAGTTGTAGCATTCCAGCGCGCTGCTCCGGGTCAGTCCGCGGTGAACAGCGTGGGGTACCGGGACTCGTCCTCGATGACGCCGTAGGCCTTGGCGCGCATCACGATCTTTTCCGCCCAGCAGCGGTGGGGCCCGATCTCGTTCATCTTGTTGCCGCTGCTGCTCTTGACCACGCCGCCGCTGGTGCCCAGCACCTGCAGCGCGTCGTCATAGACCTCCCGCGTCACCGCCAGCATCCCGTTCACGTAGGGGATGTGGGTGGGGTGGATGATGGTCTTGCCGATAAAGCCGTTGGCCTGATCCAGCAGCAGCTCCCGCAGAAGGCCGTCCACCGCGTCGTTGATCAGGGTCTGCTGTTTGAACAGGGAGCGGTTCATGGTCTGGGGCGCTTCGTCGAACTTCATGCTCTTGGCGGCGCGGAAATACTCCCACACCGGGCCGGACACGCTGTAGTCGTTGTGCCGGGAGAAGACGTTCAGCACGTCCTTCAGGCAGTCCGCCACGGTCATGATGTCATAGATCGTGTAGTTGATGCCCCGACGCACGCCGAACACCGACGACCAGTCGGTGCCGCCCACGCGCACGTTCAGCACCAGATCCCTGTGCCGGTCCAGGATCGCCTTGACGCCCATCAGCTCCGGGATCCGGGTCTCCAGATAGGCCATCTCCCGGCTCTCCAGGATGGGCATGCCGTAGATGATCTCCCCGAAGCGGGCATTCAGCTCTTCCAGATGCGCAAAGTAGGCTTCCCCGTTCTCCGCGTTGAACTTGGGAAAATTGAAGGCCGTGACCAGGTGGATGTGCTCCGGCCGCAGCATGGCGGAGAAATGCCGGAACTGCTCGATATTGCGGACCCGGAAGATGATCAGGGGGATCTCCTCATAGCCGATGCTCCCCTTTTCCAGCTCCGCGTTCAGCTCGTCCAGCAGATGGATCACGTTCCGCTCCGCCTCGCCGACCAGCTCCTCCCGGCAGGCGTCCTCGAAGCACATGACCATGGAGGTGAGCCCCGGGTATTTCTTGGTCAGGATCGGCTGCAGAAAGTCCTTGGTCCCGGGCATGTACATGGTGGCGCCCAGGCAGTAGCGCAGCATGTCCCGCTGGGTGTATTTATCGAAATTCTCCGGCTCCATCACGAACTTGGAGCCAGGCTGATTGGCGTGGTGTCTCATGGATGCTTTCCTTTCTCACCGCGGGAACGGCGCAGGGGCGCAGCTGTCTCCGCGGGAAATGCATGAACGCCGCCGGCATGAGGCCGGCAGCCCGGGCAGGGCTCAGTTCCCCGCCTTTCTCTTGTTGGCGCTGAAATAAAACAGGATCCCGATGACGATCCAGGCGAGCAGGCAGAGGTAGGACTCCTTCCCCAGGGAGCAGTTGAACAGGGGGATCGGCACCAGCAGCAGGACCACGAAGGCCAGGGACATGAGCGTGCCCAGAATGCCGGTGAACATGATGCCCTTGCTGCCCTCCCTTCTGGCAAAGCGGAAGGCCGCCAGAGAGGAATAGCCGTAGCCGATGGCCGCGCCGATGGAGGACATGTCCACGATCCAGCCCAGGGCCGTCCGGCCGAAGAAGGGGGCAAAGAGCGCAATGGCCAGGATGAAGAGGATCGCGTGGGCCGGGGTCTTGTACTTGCCGTGGAGCTCGCCGAACCAGGCGGGCAGCACCTTCTCCTTCGCCATGGAGTAGAGCAGGCGGCTGGTGGCCATGTAAAAGCCCACAATGCCGGAGAGGATCGCGCCGAGCACCGCGACACCCAGGAAAACCACCCCCGCCGTCCCCAGCAGCTGGTAGCCCGCGTGGAAGGTGGGCAGGGAGAGCAGCCCCGTCAGGTTCGGCAGATCGTCGATATAAGCGTTCCAGCTCTCATATAGGGCAGCGCGTAGCAGAACACAAAGAACAGACCGAGCAGGATGCCGAAGGCCAGGTAAATGTATACAAGATTATGGGTCTTCCTGTCTTTCTCCGGATCCTTTTCGGAGGCAGGACGGACATGCAGCTTGTCATATTCCGCCATGTCCGCGTCGCTGGCACTCCTGGTCTTGTTGCCGATCAGCATGCCGATCACACTCATCACGATGCCGATAAAGAAGGGATCCAAGTAGAGAGGAAGCGTTACGCCGCTGAGGGCGGAATAGGTCTTGGGGATGACGCAGCCCAAAAAGCCGAAGAGCATCCCGAGAAAAGCGGCGTTCTCGCTCATTTTCCTCGACCAGACGCTGGACAGAGCCACCACGCCCCAGGCCGAAGCGATCACTGTTCCGCCGAAATACATGATCCAAAAGATCTGGGGCGGATTGAAGAACGCAAGGAATAGCACGACAATGCTTACGGCTGCCATGCCGATCCTGGAGATCCTCAGGTTCTGCTTGATATCGTCCGTCTGCCTGCTGGCCAGAATATCGTTTGTCAGCGAAGACCCGATCAGGGAAAGGAAGGTAGACGCCGAGGATACGCCTGCGGACAAAATTCCCGTCAGCATCAGTACGCCGACGATCAGCGGCATGACGTTCATGGCCGCCCAGATCACGCTGGTGCTGGCCTGCTCGATGTTCGGATTGATTTTGTAGACAAAGGCCGTAGAGAAATACAAGGCCAGGGTGACCGTAACCACGCCCATGGAAGCCCAGATGGAAGAGCGCTGAACCGTATGTTCATCCTTTGCCATCAGATAGCGGCTTGTCTGCCAGGGGCTCACGATGACCACCATCGCCCAGACGATGCCGTATACGACGGCCCAGATCAGGTTCTGCCAGCCTGTCGGATACAGATAGTCCAGGTTGTTCGTCCAGGCGATGATCCCGGGACGGGTCGTGGACTTGGCCAGAGAAGTGACCGCCTCGTTCCAGCCGCCGGCCGCGTGGACCACATAGGGGATACCGATCAGGGACGCGGCCAGGAAGATCATGAACATGATCGTATCCGTGATCAGAACGCCTTTTGATCCGGAATACACGGTAAAGATGGTAAAGGACAGCCAGGCGATGATCACGCACCATTTATAGTCCAGGCCCGTGATGGAGGTCATCAGCGTGGAGATGCCCTGCATGGCGGAGAGCATGTAGGCCGTGACCGCAAACATCAGCGTCACGGAAGAGAGCATCCGGAGACGCTTGGAAGAAAAGCGCTTTCCGAAATACTCCGGGACCGTGTTCACCTCGGCTCTGCGGATGTACTTGCCGAACAGATTCGCTCCGTACACATAGCCGGATGCCTGCAGGATGCCGACGATCACGATCCCCATGAAGAAGCCGCTGTATACCTCGCCGGTATCTCCCAGGAAGGCGCCGGTGCTCAGGAAAGAGGCGATCAGGGAGCCAACGATCAGGATAATGGGGGCCTTCCGTCCCGCGACATAATAGTCGTTTGTATTTTTGATCTTCCGTCCGGCGACAACGCCGACCACGATAAATACAATAAGCGCGACAATCACGCCGATCAGATATGCTGTCATTCCTCTCTCCCCTTTCTCACCATATATCCGTACAGGAGGGCGGAAACGACAAACCATACGCCAAATGAGACAGACAGTACCAGTTCCATTTTTTCCTTTCTTCCCTTCTTTTGCTTTACAGGTGCGTGTATCTCTCGGAGCCCTGCCACCAGAAGTCCTTGTCGAATTTCCAGCCGATGAGCTCTTCAAATTCTTTTTTGTATCCCCGGCCGTTGATGAGCTGGAAGGTGAACTCTCCGGAGTAATTGCCCTCCATCACGCACCAGCCCTTGGGCGTCAGCACAAGATCCCAGCCGATGTATCTGTACTCGTGCAGCTCGTCCATCAGCTTCTTGACCAGGAGCACGAGTTCGTCCCATTTGGGGATCCGAAAGCCCTTGATCCGAATGCCGGAATCCGGATGGAACTCATAGGAATTCCCGTTTTCCTGATATCCGTCGCTGATCACGATGCCGGTCTTGGGATCGATTTCCGCATCGAAGCCGTCCAGTGCGGCAGAGGCGACAAAAGTTCCTCCGATGCCCACTTTGATCCAGGGGTGATAAATACAGATCCTTCCGTCCTTGTCCCGGACGGCTGTGGCGCGGATGCCGTTGACGGAGTTTCTGTGCAGGATCGCCAGAGATTCATCCTGCTCGATCAGCTCCTCCAAAACCATTCTGTTCACCTTGGAAGGATGCTTTTCATGGATTGCCTGCCCCTCGCCGAGAATGCTCTCCAGGGCGGCCCGTCCGTCGCCTCCGAAATCGTCAAGGGACAGTTTATGCACGCCGATCCCGAAGGAGAAGTCAGCCGGCTTCACCACAAAAACCTTGTGCTTGGCAGCAAAGGCGGCAAACTGCTCATAGTCGTCCATACTGCGGACCTCGATGATGTCCCGCATATAGTAAGGTTTCAGTCGCTGATACAGACGGTATTTGTCCTCCAGCATCACCATCCGGTCGGGACCGGCGTCCCAGTTCAGATGATGAACATAGATCCCGCGTATCCGCCTTACCATGTATTCTCTTTTTTCCGCGTCCGTCTTCTCAAGAAGATGGAGATAGAATTCCTCGTCGACGGTACAGCCATATACCCAGTGATCGTATATGAACCTGTACCGCAGCTCCTCTCTCTCCTCCGGAGAGGCGTCCGGCCTGTAGTGCCGGATTTCTTCATCCATTTTGCTCAGCATCAGAGGAGTATAAAAGGTCTTTTTCACACCCTTGTTGTTGATCGTGATCTCCTCAATGCAGCGCTGTGCGATTTTCCTGATTTCCTGCGGGTCGTCCGTGATCTTCAGATAGTCCTTCAGCATCCCATTCCATCTCCTGTGTAAGTATTGTATTCCCGGCAGAATCGCCCGGCTTGCCTTCAGGCGCACGAAGGCTCCCTTTCGGCTCTTTCAGTTCCCGGAACGAGAACTGCGCCGGCCTCATCGCCGTGCGGTGTTATTTCAGTCTGTAAAATGACGGGATCTGGTTTTTGCGGTTTTCTTCGTTCTTCAGAAAAGCGAGCACCGCGGAGGTATCATCCCCCCACATCGGGCCGTTCGTGATTTGAGAAGCATAGGTGCTCGGCATATGGATATTGAATTCCACCACGATCGGGTCTTCGTCCTGATCGACCGTGATATCCCATCCCAGAATTCTGAAATACGGGAGCTTTCTCGCATTCTCATCGATCAGTCTGAGTATTTTGTCAAAAGCGGGGACCTTCCTGATCGGGTCGCTTACGGATTCCAGAATGGGTTCTTCATCGCCGTTCAGATGGATCGCCTTGTTTCTGATCTCTCCGCCATCCGTGATCCCTACCATTCGCACGATCTCTTCTCCGTTGATATGCGCGCAGTCCGTCACATAGCCGGGCAGGCCGAAACGCAGCACCGGCGTGTGAATATACACCTTGTCACGACAGAAGAACGAATTGAAACGGATGATATTCACGGAGCTCTCGTTGAACTGGGCGAAGAACGGGTGCTGCTTGATCACCTTCTGTACCAGAAAATCGGGCTTGTCCTGCCAAAGAGACAAGGTTTTCCCGGCCTCCTCCACAGAGGAAACGGGATACTTTTTTACGTTCTTCCCCTGCCCCGTCTCGGTCGCGTTCTTGAAAATCACTTCGGAGAAGGCGGCGATTTTCTCCGCGGCTTCCTGTTCCGTGATGTTCTTCCCGTGATCGTCGTAGAAAAGGCCGTCCTGCTTTTTGATCACCGTTTCGGGGAAACTGCAGTCCGGCAAAAAGGTCTCAAACAGGTTTTTGTTCTGAAACGCCGCTTCGTATTCTTTCCTGTTATAGTAGGGCAAAACGACGTTCTTCCAGACGTCCTGCGGAATGAAGCGCGGATCTTCTATTCCGGTTTTTCCATAATACCATTGAAACTGACTGTAGTCTCTGATCCGGATGCCGTAACTGGCCCAGTAATCGGAAATCGCTTTCTTTTGTTCTTCCGTCAGTTCCGGCTGTGGCAGGTGCTTCAGCCGCTTGGATGCCGTTCGGTTATAGCTGTCCGAAACATTGCCGATCCACATCGCCTTCTGTGTTTTTTCGCTTTTTCTGCTGATGTCCAGAACAGTATTGTAAATGGCTCTTCTCAGCTTCTTTTTCATTTCTTCCACCCTCTGTTTTTCTGCATAACGGGGCTTTTTCTTGAGCCGGGAGTCTTTCTCCGGCCTGATCCTGCCCTGCGGCAAGAACTCTGTCTTTCTCCGGCTCAGCGCCTGAGCCGCAGCTTTCGAGGCAGATACTTTTTCTGATACTTCCGGTCTGCCAAAAACTTCAGAAAGTCTTCTGTTTTTTCCCCGGCGAAGGGACCGTCCGCCATCTGATACACAATGGTTCCGGGACTGCGGATGTTGTATTCGATGCAAATGACCTGCCCCTGCTTGTCGACTGTCATATCCCAGGCGACAATATCGAAGTGCTCCAGGTACTGATGTCCCTTCTTTACGCATTCCAGCATCTCGCCCCACCGGGGGATCTGCTTGTTTTCGATCTGAAGAGGCTTTTTCTCCCCTCTGAGGGTAACGTACTCGTCCTTCACCCGTCCGTCGGATCCGACGCCGGCGCACTGAACGATCTCCACCCCATCGATATGTGCAACGTCTGTGCAGGAGCCCTCCACGCCGAAGCGGATGCAGGGTGCAAATACCAGAATGTCTTTTCCGTTCCTCCAGGTCGTGATCCTGACGATGTTGACGGAGCTTGCATTGAACTGGGCGAAAAACGGATGCTGTTCGATGGCGCTCTGGATCATATAGTTGTCCCGGTCGGCATGGTTCCGGATGATCTCAAGCAGCTCAGGCTCCGAGGCAAAACCGTACTTTTTCACGCCTATGCCCTGCTTCGTGTCGCTGGTCTCCTTGATCACGATCGAATACGGCCCTTCGCCTGTCATATGGCTGAAAACCGTCCTGCAAAAGGTTTCGGCTTCCTCTTCCGTATAGATCCTGTGATCCGCGTCATAATAGCGGCCATGGATCCGCTGACCCAGCATCCTCGGAAAGCGCATCACCGGCACAAAGCGTTCGAAATAATTCTTATCTGCCCAAACCTTCGTTTCGGAGAGATCGTTGTAGTATGGATACAGGACCGCCTGGGCCAGGTTCTGTGGGATGAAACGCGGGTCTCTGATCCCGGTGATGTGATAATACATCTGATGCCAGCGATAATGATCCAGGCGGATCCCGAAGCGTTTCCAGAACGTGTCGATGTCCCTGATCTCCTCGCCGCTCAAAGCGGGCGGGCTGAATCTGCGGATATAGTCCCTCGTCGCATCCGCCTTTGCACTGAAATATTTGCGGTCTCGTCTGATAATTCGGTAAGCTTTCTCAAATTTGGCTATCCAAGCTCCAATCACGACTGCCGATACCCCTTCCTGTATATAATCTGCGGAAAAACGCATTCGGACAAGCGCTGAGCGGGAACCTTGTGTGAAGCTTTGGAAAAGCAAGCTTTCTGTCTCAGCGTTTTCCGGTGACAAAGCTCATGATCTCATCAAAGAGCTTCGGATCCCGAATCAGCGGGCCGCCGCCCAGCTGGTGGAAATAAATCTCCGGGTAATCCAGGTTGGCCTCGATCATGGTCGGCTCTCCATCCTCCGAAACCGTCATATCCCAGCCGATGATGCGAAAATGCGGGACCCGGTAATGCAGATTCAGCACGGTATCCACAATGCGGTCATAATAAGGCACCTCGAAGCCCTTCACCGCCATCCCGTTGGGCAGCGTCGTGTAAGGACGCCAGTCCCTGTCAAAGGCTTTTTCCGTCATCTTCCCCTCCGCGTCCAGAACGCAGGAGAAGCCGTTGGAGGTGTGGGGGTTGTCGATCCGGCAGCCCTTCACGCCAATGCGCACCAGAGCGCTGAGAACGCAGGTCTTTCCCTTCCAGAGCAGGGTCATGACCCTGACCGTATTGATGGACTCCGGATTCAGCTCCGCCATTTTGTGGTGCTGACGCAGGATCCTCTGCACCACGAAATCTCCCGAACGTCCCTGCAGGACGGAAAGGGCTGTTTTCTCACCATTCTCCTCCGCAGCGCAGTCAAAGAACTCGATCCCTTTGCCGCCCTTGGAATCAATGCTGGGCTTTACGATGAATTCCCCTTCTATTTCGCAGAGCGCCGCAGCTTCCTCCGCCGTAATGGGAAGAAAATCGGCGTTAAGATACTGGCCTGAGACATTGCGAACGATGATCTCCGGCTGGCGAACGCCGGCAAAGATCAGATCAAGATAGTTTTTATCCTGGAACAGGGGCCAGCCGAAGCGATCTCTCGAATTCATCGTGCGGCAGAACCGGCTGAACCAGAAGTCCGACGGAATATAGTAAGGGCTTGCGATGCCGTTGAGCGACCAATAGTACTGCGCCCATTTGGGACTGATTTTATCGTATTTGTGCCAAACAGATTCCACCGCCGAAGCCGAGACCTCCTGTGGAACGTCTTTGATCTCGCTCTTTAGCACAAAGGAGTCTCTTCTCCGGTAGGTCTCTCCCTGTTTTACGATCTGCCGCTTCATTCTCAGCGCTTGAAAGCAGCGCAGGACGCGTCTGGCAAAGCTGCCCATATTCTCTCTCCTCTATTCTGTCATGCGGCGATTCCGGGAGCAAGGCGCCCGCGGTTCCGGGATCGGGATCCCTTCGGCCGGAACGATTCTTTTTCCCCGGAGCTGCCGTCAATAGTCCTTCGTCAATCCGAGTTCGGGATAAAAGTATTTTCTGACCCGCTCTCGCATACCGATCCTGTTCGGATACTGATTTATGAACTGCGCCCGGCTGTTTGCCTCGACCATGACCCAGCCTTGATCCGTCAGGGCCAGATCCCAGCCCACATATTTCTGATCCGGAAGCATGCTCGCCAGCGTTTTGCTGAGCTCCAGCAGCTCCTCCCACTTAGGGAGGGCAGCGCCGTCGATCCTGGTCCCGGAATCCGGATGGGACGCAAACTTCTCTCCCGCTTCCGTGATCGCGTCCCCAATCACAAGGCCCGTCTCCGGATTGATCTCGGCGATCATGCCGCCGGAACCGGCATTGTCTACAACGCTGTCCCCGCGTCCGATCCGGAAAACGGCGCCGAGAATCGCCGCCTCGTCCCGGGTCCGGAAGGTCATCACGCGCACCGTATTCACGGATTTGGGGTGAAAAACCGCCGTCTCCGCGCTCTGCCGGATCAGTTCCTCTGCGATATAGGCGGTCCCTTTCTGAAGGGAATCGGAAATCGAGTCCCAACAGCGCTTCATTTCCTCCGGATCATTTCGAACCAGGGTCACGCCTTTCCCCATGGAAGAGTCAACCTCTTTCAAAATCGCACCGTTGTGCTTTTTGATAAAGTCAAACAGGGCCTCGGCGTCGCCCGGGGCTTTGATCGAAATGGCCTCGCGGCGATAGTAGGGCCGGAAAAACTGGTAGATTTTGAATTTGTCCCCCCAGATTTTCACGCTCCTCAGCTTCCCCAGCCGCTGGCAAAGCCAGCCTTTTTCGTAATCGCCGACAAAGCTGAGCTTTTCCCTGTCGTTCAGCGTTTCAAAGCCCAGGAGGAAGTACTCGCTGGGGCTCACGCTGTAGAGGAAACCGTTTTCGATGATATCTTTTTCCAGCTTTTTGATGTACTTTCCGTCTTTTTTCCGATCGTCCGGAACAAAGGTCTCTACCGCCTTGGGCAGCTCCTTCCGGATTTTCTGATTCAGGTCCTTTCGCAGGATCCTGCAGGCGAAAACAAACAGCAGCTTCAGGATCCTGCTTTTTTTCGCCGCGCCGCGAAAGCGCAGGTAAGCTCGATCCATCCGCGTCAATCCTTTTGCCATTCCTTTTCCTTCCTTCCGGTCAGGGAGAGGTCTCACTCCCACCAGAATTCTTTATTCAGGCGAAGGCCGGTCATGTCTTCAAATTCCGCCTTCATGCCTTTTTGGCGGAAAAACTGCCACATGAAAGCGCCCCGGAAATTGCCCTCCATCACGGCCCAGCCCTTGTCGGTCCAGGCCATGTCCCAGGAGATGTATCGAATGCTCGGAAGCCTGGAGGAAAGGGCCTTCACCGTGTCGACCAGCTCCTCCCACGCGGGGATGCGCGTTCCGGGGATCCGCAGCTCCGTATCCGGGTGGTATTCATACATCGCGGGAAGCTCGGAATAGCCCGGCGTGTCCACGACGCCGGTTTTGACGTCGATGCCCGCCATCAGGCCGCCGGTGTGGCCGTTATCCACAAAGCTGTCGCCGCAGCCGATCTTCAGCCAGGGCTGATAGACGCGGATCTCCCCGTCGATCAGCAGCGTGGGCATCCGGACGACGTTGACGGACTGGGGATGCAGCCTGCCGATCTCTTCTCCCTGCAGGATCAGCTCTTCCACGGCAAAGCCGCTTTTGCTCCCCCAGGAGTTCATCTGACCGTTGATGATGGAGACCTCCGTCAGAAGAGAACGGAACTTTTCTCTGATCTCCTCCTCCGTCAGGCCGATCACGTCGTCCTTGTGGATCCCCTGTCCGCCGCCCAGGTGCAGCGCCTTGACGACAAACACCGGATGCTTTTTGACAAACCGCAGGAACGCATCCTCGCAGTCTTCGCCGTCGCAGAGGATCATATCTCTCTTATACGCGTCCCGGAACAGCTGATAGGTCTCGTACTTGTTCTGGAGAAAGTGGGCGTCGTCAATCCTGTTCAGCAGGTTTGTGTAGATGACCTTTTCTCTTTTCGTAACGTATTTCTTGATCTCGTCGTGGTCCTTTTCGGCGAAGTGGTAATAGAAATATTCGTCCACGTCGCAGCCGTAGGCCCAGTAGAAATAGATGGTCCGATAGAGGGCGTCTTCGATTTCCGCCTCGCTCCGATCCGGCAGGCGCAGCCTGACCTGGTCCCGGATGCGTCCCAGGGTCTGGACGCTGTAGTAGGCGCTTTTTTCCGCAGCGATCTCCTTTGCCATGCGGATCATTTCGGCGCTGTCATTGGTGATGCTGATCTTCATAGCCCGTCCCCCTGCCTCATATCAAATCCATGCGCACGAGGTTTCTCCCGTCCTTGTCCAGGACCTTCAGATTCTTCAGCGCTGTATCGTACTTCTGCAGCAGCCTGTCGTAGTCGTCGTCCTGCACGAAGAAGCCCGCCGCTCTGTCGCCGTTGCTGTCGATGCTCTTGAAGCGGTGTCCCGGCTTCCGGACCAGGTAGTAGCGGGAGATGATCCCCTGCTCGTGCATTTCCTCAAAGCCGGCGTAACGATCCAGCACCCCATCGCTGCAGTACAGGTAGCAGGTCATGAGATAGCGGTTTTCCGCCTTCAGCTCTCCGATCTCCGGCAGGATCCCCTCATGCAGGTCCACGATGGCCTTGATGGGGTCAAAGCCGGACATGATCCGGGTGATCTCGTACTTCACGAAGCCGCCGGTCCGGGCACAGAACTCCAGCACGTAGGCGTGGCTCCCGTCGGTGATCATGTTGATATTGATCGGAGAATCTTTCAGATGGAACGCGTCCGCGATCTTTTGGGTCGTCTGCCCGATCTCCTCCCTCAGCTCCCGGGAAAGGTCTGCCGGGTAGAGGCTGCCTGACAGGACAAAACCGCCGTCCTTGAGCTTCTGCTTGCTCCCGATGCAAAGCACCGTCGCCTTTCCCCGGCACACAAAGGCTTCGACCGTCAGCTCCCGGCCGTCCACGAATTCTTCGACAACCGCCGTCTTGCTGCGGCTGATTTGAATGGCTTCCGCCAGGAATTTCTGCACTTCCTCCCGGTTACTGCACTTTCTGACGCCTCTTGCGCTGTATGCGTCAACCGGCTTCACCACCAGGGGGAAGCTCAGGCCGGTCAGCTTCTCGTCTTCAAAGCGGTCCAGCACGGCATACCTGGAGGTGGGAATCCCGTTTTGGAGGAAGACGTCCTTCATGTAGTGCTTGTCAGAAACCTTGCGCGTGGTGTCAAGATCCAGATAGGTGCGCAGCCCGAGAGCCTGGCATACCTCGACTTCCGCCACCAGGATCTGATCCGCGCAGGCCGTCAGGACCATGTCGATTTCCCGCTCCCGGACCAACTGCTTGAGGCCCTCCACGTCCATGGCGGACACCGGGCAGAACTCATCGCACACGCCTGCGGCCACACATGCAGGGTTCATATCCGCAAGCAGCGTCCTGTAGCCTCTCCTTTTCAGCTCCTCGATCAGGGCTACCTGGGCGATTCCGCCTGCCAGCACCAGTGCTTTCTTCATGTCGTCCTCCGTTTGCTGTATATGGATTGCAGCCTCACACCAGGCTGCCCTTGGGGCTCCACACGGCCTCGGGATAATACTCGTCCAGCATGCGCTTGACCAGCGCGCACTGCTTGGCCCGCTTGCGGGCGTCGTCTTCCGAGCTGTCCCAGCTGTGGGTCTGGGCCACGGAGCCGCCGGTCTTCAGATAGATGGGCGCGGCCACGCGGACCATCTCCGGCACCTCGTAGTGACGGATGAAGCCGCCGGTAGACTTGGGGTTTTCCGTGTGCAGATCCAGGGGGATGTCGATGGCCTGGCGCATGGCCGCCATCATCTGCAGCTGAATGTCCCGCACCGGGTTCACAGAGTCCGCGCCGATGCTCTCCAGCAGCTTGGCCGAGCAGGGGTTGCCGTGTCCGGCGTGGGCGGAAACCTTGAAATGGCTGTCCTCGGGAATCTCCCCGGCCTTGCGCATCTCGTTCAGGGCCCACAGGCAGCCCTCGTCATAGACCAAAAAGCCCCGGCAGCCCAAACGTGCAGCACGCTTTACGTCCTCGATGGCGCGCACGATCTGCTCCTGCCCCCGGAGGCGGTAGCCCATGCGCACGCCCTCCTCGGTGTTGACGGAGGCGGAGGTGTCGGTGGTGGCCCGGGGGCCGATGGCCAGGATCAGGTCCGTCTCCCACTTGTGGGCCAGCTCCACCATTTTGCCGATCTCCTGATCGGTCAGGCGCATGATGCCCTGGGTCTGGGTCACGCGATGCAGATAGAGGCCGTAGCCGTCCATGGCCTCCAGCAGGGCCTGCATCACCTTGGGTCCCTGGATGCCGGGGACCTCAAAGCGGTACTGTCCGCCGTCCTTGAAACGCTTGTTCGAGGTCGGCAGATCATAGGCGTCGCCGCCGGGCAGGCCGATCGATCTCAGAAATTCTCTCGTTTTGTCCATGCTGTTCATCGTTCTCTTCCTCCTTGAAAGTCCCTGTTCCCTTGTCAAAGGCTCCATTTTTATCGGCAGCTCGCCGCATAGGCGGAGAGCAGTTTTCTCTTTTCTTCCATTTCTTCCGGGCTCATTGGGTTTTCCGGGTCGCCCTTGGCGTAATCCACCCGCGCGCTGCGGCTCGTCCCGTCCCGTAATGTGACGGTGACGACGGCAACGCGCTTTTGCGGACTCTCCCTCGTCAGCTCCGGGTCCTCCGCAACGCTGACCTTCTTCGCCAGCTTCAGCACGCCCTCGTCCAGCGGTTCAAAGGCCGTCAGATCCGCCCGGCCCAGCAGCAGCCCCGCCGCCACGGCGTAGGGGGTGCTGAGCTTGGCCGAGGCGATCCCCCGGATCTCCGTATGGTCGTGGCCCTTTACGCCCAGCCTGTAGGTCCGGACCAGAACGCTCTCGATCCGCTCCGGCTCCAGGCCCTCATGCAGGCGGATGGCCGCCTCTACGGCGGAGTGGCTGTGCCGGCAGGAGGCGTAGGGCTTCACATAGATCCTTTCGATCTCAAAATACTCTGTTTTCTCCGTCAGTTTTTCCGGCGCGTACTGGTCGGCAAAGCTGCGGAAAAAGCCCCTCTCGCCGCCCAGCATGTCCGCCGGCGTCTCGAAATCGACGAGGCCCATCTCCGCGGCGGCGAGGCCGTCCATCGCCGCCCGCCCCACGTTGTAGGGCTTCAGCTCAGACTCCTGCTCCTGCATCTCCAGCATGCCGGCGGCGCTGCCCGCCGCGCAGCTCAGCACCCGCTTCATCTGCCTCCGATCCAGGCCCAAAGCAAAGGCCGCGCCCACCGCCGCGCCGATGGTCCCACAGGTCCCGGCCGCGTGAAAGCCCCGGTTCTTGTGGGAGGGCTGCATGGCGATGGCCGCACGGCAGGCCGCCTCATAGCCCATCACGATGCCGGTCAGTACCCGCTCCCCGGAAGCCGCGCCGGCCGCCCGGATCGCGGAGACGATCGAAGCGCCCAGATGGATCATGGCAAAGCGCTGCCCGTCGTCCAGCTCCAGGGCGTGGGCGTTGAAGCCGTTGATCAGGGCCGCGGTCTTGCCGTCCGTGGTCTCCGGATAGCCCACCAGCTCGGCGGTGCCCCGTGGGAGACTCTTCAGCAGGGGTTCCCAGCGTTTTCGATTTTTGGCGGCCCCGGCCAGGGTGACGGAAAGGGTGTCCTGCAGGCAGGCCTCCGCCCGCTCTAGGATCGGCCCGGGGATCCGCCCGGCCTTGTCAAACAGATAATCCGCAAAGGCCTCCGTGATGTTCTGCATCGTCTCTCCCGTCCCTATTGATAGCGATACGCCTCGATCTCCTCCAGGCGTCCCTCTTCAAAGCAGCGGATATTCCGAAAGGCCTCGTGCATCATGGCCCGGAAGGAATCCGCCGTGACCCCGGCGACATGGGGAGTGAGGATCACATTGTCCAGCTCTTTCAAAACATAGTCCGCCGGGATGGGCTCCTGCTCATGGACGTCCAGCGCCGCGAAGGACAGTTTCCCGTTCCGCAGCGCGCCGGCAAGAGCAGCGGTATCCACCAGGCCGCCCCGGGCCGTGTTCACCAGGATCGCCCCCGGCTTCATCCGCGCGATGGTCTCCTCCCGGATCAGGTGCCGGGTCTCCGGCGCCAGGGCGCAGTGCAGTGTGACGACGTCCGAGCTCTCCAGAAGCTCCTCCAGGCCCACATACCGCAGGCCGAAGCGCTGTTCAAAATCCTCCTCGGCCCGGGAGCGGTTCCAGTACAGGAGCTTCACGCCGAAGGGCCGCAGCAGCTCCGCCAGGATGCGGGCGATGTGCCCCATCCCCACGATCCCCACGGTTTTGCCTTTCAGCTCCTCCGTGCGGACTCCCTGCTCCTGCTTCTTCCAGATCCCGTTTTTCGTGTTGCGGTCGATCTCCGGCAGTCTCCGCAGGGAGGCGAGGATCAGCAGCAGCGCGTGCTCCGCCACGCTCTCGGCATTGACGCCCTGATTGACATAGAGGGGAAGCCCTTTCTCCCGGATCGCGTCCAGATCCAGCGCGTCCAGGCCCACGCCGGAGCGCTGGATCATCCGAAGGGACCCCGCTTGG
The DNA here is from genome assembly GCA_902775355.1 of Oscillospiraceae bacterium. Classification (GTDB taxonomy): domain Bacteria; phylum Bacillota; class Clostridia; order Oscillospirales; family Oscillospiraceae; genus Limivicinus. The sequence goes on along the minus strand of CACYLY010000001.1, from coordinate 65,685 downwards.
TCCAGGGCCTCCCTCGTGATCTTCAGGCGGCCGCCGGCCAGCAGATACTCCGCTCCGGCGATCTCGTTCTGAAGAGCCTCCTGGGTCTGCGCGGGAAGAAAAGCCGCGCGAAAGCCCTCCGGGAGCTCTCCCTCAAGGATTTCCAGCGGCCGGCCGGAATATTTGTTTGTAAAAAGGATCGTTTTCACGCCAATCCCCCGTTGTTCAGTCCCTGTCGTGAGTCTTGAAGTATTCCTTGATCGGCTGGTTGCCGTGCTTGAATTCGATGCCTTCGCGCACGAAGACCTTCTTGACCGTCAGAAGGACGATCTTCAGGTCCATCCAGAAGGTGACGTGATCCACGTATTCCACGTCTTTCTCAAATTTCTCCTTCCAGCTCAGGGCGGCTCTGCCGCTGACCTGAGCCAGGCCCGTCAGGCCCGGGCGCACCTCATGCCGGCGCATCTCAAAGCGGTTGTAGTACTCCAGATACTTGACCAGCAGGGGCCGGGGGCCGACAAAGCTCATGTCGCCCTTCAGGATGTTGAAAAATTCCGGCAGCTCGTCCAGGCTGGTGGAGCGCAGGATGCGTCCGAACTTGTTGAGCCGCTGCTTGTCCGGCAGCAGATCGCCGTTCTCGTCCCGCTTGTCGCTCATGGAGCGGAACTTGTACATCTTGAAGATCTTGCCGTTTTTCCCAGGGCGATCCTGGGTGAACAGGACCGGCGAGCCCAGGTTGAGCCGCACGATGATCGCCAGGATCAGATGCAGCCAGCAGAACAAAACGATGACCAGCAGAGAGATCAAAATGTCCAGAAATCGCTTGATGAAAGCCTCGTAAGGGCCCTTTACCTTATGTTTTTCCATCCTCATTCTCCCAAGTCTACCGTGGCGATCCGCGGCTCAAAGCAGCAGCAGGGGCGAACGCAGACGATGCGCACGCCGGAGGCCCGCTGGGGGCCGACCTTCAGGAAGGTGGCGATCACGCTGGTGTCGCCCCGCAGCCCCAGGGGGCCGATGTTGGATTCGTTGACTCTTTTGGTGATCTCCCGCTCCATGTCGCTCTGGACGCCGTACTTCCCGTCAACCAGAGCCTGCAGCATCAGAGAGGCCGCCTCGTAGTGGCTGCGGCCTATGCCCACGCCCAGGGTGCAGGGAGAGCAGCCCAGCTGAGCCACGCCCTCCGTCGCCCACTTGACGATCTCATCCAACACCACCCGGGTGTCGTGCTTGTGGAACACCCGATAGGTCTTTGCCCGGATGGCAGGGCCGCCGCCGAACATCAGGATGTGCAGGCGAAGCACGTCCTCCTCGCAGTTTCGGATCAGGATCGGCGCGGGCTCGACCCCCGCCGGGTCCGGGTCCAGGCCGCCGGACTGGTCGATCCGCCGGCAGTCGTCCCCCAGGATGCCCATGGGGCGGCCCGGCAGCTTCCGCAGCCCCTGCCGCACGCCCTCCCGGATCTGCTCCAGCATGCGCCCGGTCAGGGCCCGCTCCGGTCCCAGCTCCAGCAGCAGGTGCGGGATGCCGGTGTCGTCACAGAGAGGGCCGCGGTTCTCTTCCGCGGCCTCCGCGTTTTCCAGAATGGTTTGCAGGACCCATTTGGCCCGGTCGCTGCGCTCGTTCTCTATCGCTTTACGGTAAGCTTCCTTTTTATCCGCCCGGAAAGTGGAGCCCGCTTCCACCAGCGTGTCCCGCACCAGGCTGGCAATGTCATTTTTCATAGATGCTCCTCCCGTGGGCCGCGCCGATGATGGCCGGATACCGGTCCGCCCGGATCAGATGCAGCGCCTCCATGCCCAGCTCCGGGAAGGCCAGGACCCGGGTCTCGCCGGTTTTGGCGCCCAGCAGCGCCGTGACCGGCGGGATGACGGCGTATACGGCCCCATATTCGTCCAGGGCCCGGACCGTCTCCGGGTGCAGCTCTCCTTTTCCCAGGTGGAGCCGGATCCCCGCCTTGCTCAGCGGGGCGATGGAGCTCTCGATCTCCAGCTTATTGGAGGAGGTGGGGCCAACCCCGGCCGGGCTCACCGCCGTGTGGAAGATCACCTGGCCCCGCAGATCCACGCCCAGCTCGTCCAGCCTGCCGTCCTCGATCATGGCCAGGAGCTTCGGCAGCACCGCGTCCCTGCCGCAGAGGATCCAGCCGGAGATGCTCACGGTGTCCCCTACCCGGAGGCCGCGGATATCCTCATCGGAAATCGGAGTATGCAGTTCGATCATGTTTTCACCTTCGTTCTCTTTCTTCCGGTTTCCCGGGTCCGCTTCACAGCTCCCCGCCGCCGGGATCCTGTTCCATCAGCGCAAGCCTCTTCTCCGCGATCACGATCGAGAAAACGAGAACGCCCCAGTACACCAGACGCCGCATGGCAAAACCCGCCAGGCCGTATGCATACATGGCGACAAGGATCGGGAAGAGCCGCCAGTCCCCCCGCAGGACCTTTTTGAAAATCCGTACGGTATACAGCGTAAAAGCCGCGAAACCCACGATGCCGGAGGCGGCGGCGATCTCCAGATAGGTGTTGTGAAACTCGATATAGCCGTTTTCGCCATGGGTACCCGGTCCCAGGCCCACGATGGGGCTCTTGGCAAAGGTCTCGGGGAAGGAAGCAAAGATCCTCAGTCTGCCCAGACCGTTGGAGTCGCTGGCGACCCATTTCATAAAGCGATCGAAAACAAAGCTGTAGACGAACAGTCCGATCAGGAGGATGCCCAGGGTCATCAAGATGGCCACCTGAGCCTTGCTGCGCGGAAACGCATGGATGGCGAGGAGGTAGATGCAGATCAGCGCGCCGGTAAAAAAGGCCAGGATCCCGGTGGAGGAGGAGGTCTTCAGCAGCAGGAAAACCGAAGCGGCCGTAAAGAGCAGGTTCAAGAGCACTCTGCGGCGGTTCAGAATCTGCCGGACATAGACAAAGCTCAGGCCGCAGAGCATGACCGCGACCTGGTGGGGATTGGTCGCGCCGCCGGAAAAGCGGGAATAGTACCACAGCGGGGCGCCCAGGAAGGTCTTGCTGACCAGACGGCCGTATCCATACAGGAACAGGAACCAGAGGATCGCCGTTGTGGAATAGATCCGGAGAAGCTTCTCCACGTAATACAGCGATCTCTTGGAGAGGCCTTCGTACAGGCTCATGGCGATGATCGCCAGGTACAGCCAGGTCAGAAGTCCGGTCAGGGAGGTCTCGCTCGGGGCGACAAAGGTGCAGATGACAAAACCCAAAGCCAGGGTGATCAAAAACACCGCAAAGAACGACAGGGTGTCGCTCTTGCGGAAGCGCCACTTCAGCAGCGAGCGGATCCCCCAGAGCAGGCACAGGATCTCCGCCGGGCCCACGCGCCAGACGCGAAAGCCGGTCATCGGCGCCAGGGTCAAGCCCACGATCAGCAGCAGATCAAAGAGTTTAAAGTTGTCCTGGTCGCGCTGAACCGTCAAGCCAGTTCTCATCTCAAACCTCAGTCCGTTTTCTTAGTTTAAAATCTTTGCCCAGGAGAAAGTCCATCTCGTCGGGCCGGAACTGCACATAGCCGCTCCAGGGATAGAAGGTCAGCTCGCCGAAGAAGATCCTGCCGGAAATGTTGTACAGATCCACCCGGACAAAGGGAAAATCCCGGGAGAGGATCTCGGCGATCTCCAGCATTCGCTCATAATTCTCCGGCTTTTCGATCTCCCGGTCGCAGGCGGGGCAATCGCTGGTGACGTGCAGGTTGTTCCAGTCCCGGTCGTAAAAATTCCGCTTGTGGCCGATGAAGCGGTCGGTGTCCACCACCAGGTATTCCGCCTTGCCGTCATAGCAGAAGAACTTGTAATCGTCCACGCCGGCCTCCGGGTTTTGGGCGTTTTCCAGCAGCTCCTCCGCCACGATCCCGGTCTCCATATCCCAGTAGGCCCATTCCCGGCCGCCGACGCCGCCGGGGACCTTGTCCAGGCGGATCGCAAGCTGGCTCAGCAGGGTCTCCCGCCGCAGCTTGCTTTTATCCTTGCACAGGATCACGTCGTGGCCGCCGCCGCCGTGCTGCTTTTTCAGCACAAAACGCTCCGGCAGCCCGTCCAGATCGATCTCCTCCGGCCGGGAATAGTGTCCGTAGAGCGGGACCAGGATCTCCTCCAGGCCCTTCTGTTTCACATAGTCCCGCACGGTGTATTTGTTCACGCACTGCCGCATCAGCGGGTCCCGGTAGTACAGCTTGTACCACTGGAGCTTCTCCGTGAAGCGCTGCGGGTCTTTCAGGTTCAGCCTGCGTCCCAGCTTGATGCGGTATTGCATCGCGATCATGGGCCGGTCCGGCACAAAGCGCAGCTTCCAGAGGATGCGGGCACGGGTTTTCCGCGACTTGAAAATCTTCTTATAATTCATGGGCGGCCTTCTTGATCTCCTGCAGATACTTGTTCATCACGATCTTCCGGTCAAACTCCCGCTCTACCTTCTCGCGGCCCTTCAGGCCCATCTCCCGGCGCTCTTCCCAGGGCAGGGCCAGGAACTTCTCCAGCTTTTCGATCAGGTCCTCGCTGTCCCGCTGCTTCACGATAAAGCCGTTGACGCCCTCGTCCACGATCTCCCGGCAGCCGGGCCGGTCGGTGGTGATGATGGGACGGCCGCAGGCGCAGCTCTCCAGCAGCACGTTGCTCATGCCCTCCGGATAAAAGGTGGGGTGCACCGTGCAGGCGGACAGGGCGTGGATCTCCGCGATGTTGGACACATGGCCGTGGTAGATCACCGTGCCCTTTTCCTCCAGCTCGGAAACGACCTGCTCATAGGCAGGCCTCATGGTCCCGCAGATGTGGAAGCGGGTCTCGGGGTGCCTCTCCCGGATGCTCCGGGCGGCGTCCAGATACTGCTCGATCCCCTTTTCTCTGATCAGGCGGCCGATGAACACGAAGTCCACAGTCTCCCCCCGGGGATAGGGCAGCACCTGATAGCGCTCCAGGTTGACGCCGGAGCCGGGCAGCAGTTCGTAGCTGCCCTTTATGATGCCGCGCTCCAGCAGGAAGCGCTGATTCTCACTATTCTGGAAAAACACCTTCTGCGCCTTCCGCAGGCCCCTGCGGTAGAGCGCCAGGGCCAGCTTCTGCATGGCGCCGCCGTTTTCCACCGCGGTCCCCAGGCCGGTGATGTTGGCCACATAGGGGATGCCCAGGGAGGCGCAGGCCATGCCCGCGTAAACATTGGGCTTGATGGTGTAGGTCAGGACGATCACCGGCTTCAGTTCCCGCAGCTGTTTTTTGAAGGCCGCGATCAGGCGCAGCTCCTTGAGGGGATTGGTGCCGTGGGCCTCAATGGCCATGTTCCTGAACTCGCAGCCGAAGGCCTTGAACTCCTCCACGCGGCCGGTATCCTTCGCCAGGATGACCACCCGATAGTTCCGGGCCAGCTCCTCGATCAGCTCCCTGCGGAAGCTGAAAAGGCCGGAGGACACATTGCTGATGATGACGATCGTTTTCATATGTATTTCCAACCCCCGCAGCTCCCGCTCCGGGGCAAGCCTTTCTCGTTCTCAGTCAAAGCACCGGTGGATGATCTCGATGATCCTGTCCTGCTGCTCCGGCGTCATTTTATTGTCGCTGGGCAGGCACAGGCCCCGGCGGAAGATGTCCGCGCTCACGTCGCCCTCCGCGCTCACAAAATCGTGGCCCTTGTAGATGGGCTGCAAATGCATGGGCTTCCAGATGGGGCGGCCCTCGGCGTTGAAGGCGGCCAGAGCCTCCAGGATCTCGGTGGGGCAGCTGCGCCCCGGCGCGGTCCAGTAATCGGCCCGCAGGTCCGTCCTCTCCTGGCGGCACATGGCATTGCCGTCGATCAGCAGGCAGCTGAGCCAGAAGTTGGGCACGCTGTTGGCCGCGTCAAAGGGGTTCATCTGCACGGGCAAGTCCCTCAGGCCCTCCCGATAGCGCTCGTATACCGCGCGCTTCTGGGCGATGTGCTCCTCCAGATGGGGCAGCTGGCCCCGTACCACGCCGGCGATGATATTGCTCATCCGATAGTTGTAACCCATTTCGGAATGCTGGTACCAGGGCGCCGGGTCACGGGACTGGGTGCTCCACTTGCGAATGGTCAGGGCTTCCTCCTCGGAATCGGTCAGCAGCATGCCGCCGGCGGAGCCGGTGATGATCTTGTTGCCGTTAAAGCTGATGACGCTCAGATCGCCGAAGGAGCCGGTTTCTCTCCCCCGGTAGGTGGCGCCCAGAGACTCCGCCGCGTCCTCCACGATCAAGGCCCCGTGGCGGTCGCAGATCCGGCGCAGCTCCTCGGTCTTTCCCGGCGTGCCGTAGAGGTGGGCCAGCACCACCAGGCGCACATCGGGATACTTCTCAAAGGCCAGCTCCAGAGAGGCCGGGTCCATGTTCCAGGTGTCCCGCTCGGTGTCGATAAAGATCGCCTCGCCGCCCTCGTAGGCCACGGGGTTCACCGTGGCGTCAAAGGTCATGTCCGAGCAGAAGACTCTGCGCCCCTCCAGGCTGCCGTGGCCGGTGGCGGGCTGACCGTAAAGCCTGATGCCGCACATCCGGGTCGCCAGATGCAGCGCGGCGGTGCCGCAGGAGAGCGCTACCGCGTGGCCGCGCCCCAGTCTCTGGGCGAAAGCGCGCTCCACCTCGTTGATATTGGCGCCGATGGTGGAGACCCAGTTGGTCTCGATCGCCTCGTCCACATAGAACTTCTCCTCCCGATGCATAGTCGGGGAGGAAAGCCAGGCGCGCTCGGCAAGGGGGGCGATCCCGCTGAAGCGAGGATCCTCCAAATAACACTCTTTTTTCATGACTCTCTCCTCCTGCTGCCATCTGCTTTCCGGTGGTCTGGTCCGGAAACAAACACCTATCAATTATATCAAGTTAGTTTACCATACGCCGCTTTGAATGTCAACGCGGCAATGCGTTTTGCACCCCGCCGGGCGGATCTTTCCCGCCCGAAAAAGCAGGACCCCCGCCCAAAAGCTGCTTCGGGCGGGAGTCCGACGGGCGGTCTGCATATATCAGACCGTTTCCATCATCAATTGTTCGTAGACCTTGTCTTTCTTGGTCGTTCCTTGTTCTCCTGCCGGATGGTAGGTGGAGACCATTTCCGCCACAATGCCGCGGATATCCTCCCGATTGGCGTAGGCCGCGTCCATCAGCGGCTCCAGCTGCATCAGGAAGGTGTCGGTATCGAAGGGGATGGGGCTGCCGATGTGGATGAGATCGTTGGGCGTCTTGCGCATGCCCTCCTCCGCCATCAGCTTCTCCTCATAGAGCTTTTCGCCGGGGCGCAGGCCGGTGTATTCGATCTTGATGTCCACATCCGGCTTGAAGCCGGAGAGGCGGATCAGGTTGCGGGCCAGGGTGTCGATCTTCACGGGGCTGCCCATGTCCAGAACGAAGATCTCTCCGCCCTTGGCGTAGGTTCCGGCCAGGAGCACCAGGCTCACGGCTTCCCGCACGGTCATGAAGTAGCGGATGATATCCGGATGGGTCACGGTGACGGGGCCGCCCTTGGCGATCTGGCGCTTGAACACCGGCACCACGGAGCCGTTGCTGCCCAGGACGTTGCCAAAGCGCACGGCCACGAATTCGGTCTGGGGATTGCGGGGCATCCGCGAGCCGTCCAGACTGTCCAGCGGGTCGCCGCCGTGGGTATGGAGCGTGGGCATCTCGTAGGCCTTGCCCTCTCTCACCTTCGAGTCGAAGGCCTGGATCACCATCTCGCACAGGCGCTTGGAGGCGCCCATGATGTTGGTGGGGTTCACGGCCTTGTCGGTGCTGATGAGCACGAAGCGCTTGCAGCCGTGGGTCATGGCGGCGTATGCGGTTTTGTATGTACCGATGACGTTGTTCTTGATGGCCTCGCAGGGGCTGTCCTCCATCAGGGGGACGTGCTTGTGGGCGGCGGCGTGATACACCACGTCCGGCCGGTATTCGGAGAAGATCTGCTCCAGCCGGCGGCTGTCCCGCACGGAGCCGATGAGCGTCACCAGATTCAGCTTGGGATACTTGTCCCGCAGCTCCAGCTGGATCTCGTAGGCGTTGTTCTCGTAAATATCCAGGATGATCAGCTGCTTGGGATTGTGGGAGGCGATCTGCCGGCAGAGCTCGCTGCCGATGGAGCCGCCGCCGCCGGTGACCAGGATGACCTTGCCCGCCAGGTAGTTGAACACATCCGTCATGTCAGCCTGGATGGGATCTCGGCCCAGCAGGTCCTCAATCGCCACGTCCTTCATGGCGCTGACGCTGACGTTGCCCTCCACCAGCTGATAGATGCCGGGCAGGGTCTTCAGCTCGCAGCCGGTCTCCTTGCAGACATCCAGAATGTCCCGCTTGGCTGCGGCGGAGGCGGAGGGGATGGCCAGGTAGATCCGGTCGATCTTGTATTTTTCGCAGTTGAGCAGGATGTGCTCCCTGCCGCCCACCACGGGCACGCCTTCCACATAGCGGTTCCACTTGTTGGGATTGTCGTCGATGATGCAGCAGACCTTGTCCCGGCTCTCCTCGGATTTTGCCAGCTCCCGCAGGATGATCTGCCCGGCTTCGCCCGCGCCGATGAGCATGACCCGGTGAAAAGCCTGTCCCCTCTTCTCCTTCCAGCTGCGGATCAGCAGGACAAAGCGATAGGCGAAGCGAATGCCGGCCACCAGGGTAGTCTGCAGGATGAAGCCCACGCCGTAGTAGGAGATGGGCATGCGCCGGGGGAAGAACAGGATCGTTCCCAGGATCTGGACCAGCCAGCACAGGACATTCGCCCCCAAAAGGCGCTGCATCTCGTTGAAGCTGGCAAAGCGCCAGATGCTCTGGTACAGCTTGAAAAACCAGAAGATCACCAGGCAGATCGCCGTATAGATCGCGGTGAAGCGGAGCCATATCTGATAAAACTCCTGGGGGATGCGCGAAAACTCGCAGTCGAAACGCAGCCACAGCGCCGCGAAATAGGCGATATTGGCGCTCGCCGCGTCGTAGACCACCAGAAGGAACGAGATGATCTGCCAGTGCTCCAGACGAGGTCTGCGTTTGAAGTTGTCCGGGCTCTTTTTCTCCATAAACGACACTCCGCAGGACAGGATTTCTATTTCCCGCATATCATATCACAAGCGGGACCGGATTTCAACCGATCCCGCCCAGAATTCCCCGCTTATTCCTAACAATTTGTCCACATTTTTTCGCTTTTTTCGTGGAAAATTTATAAAAACAGGAAGTCGCCTTGTCGCATTATGCCGAAAAATCAGTGGAAATTGTTCTCGTAGATTCCTTTTGCCATGGGCGCCGAGCCGAAGTCGACCACGATCCAGCCGCTGAGCGCCTCCTGCTTCATCAGGCGCGGGTTCAGGGCTTTGGCAAAGCTGTACGGGTGTCCGTAAGCGGCTGTCCCCTTGGTGGACAGGAAATGGATCGCCAGATCTCCTTCGCCGGTCCCTGCCGCCGCCAGGCCGCCCAGGAAGGCGTTCCACTTGTCCTCGGTGTCGTACTCGTAGCGGTCCTGCACCCAGAGCGTATAGCTGCCGTTGGGCTCGGAGACGGTGTTCAGGCTCGTGTCCGCATGGCCGTTCTGGTTGGCCCAGAGCAGGGGGATACCGGCGGCGGCGCCCAGCCCCGCCTCGTCCTCATAGCGGCGCAGCAGCACCAGCTTGCCCCGGGCCTCGCCCAGGGCGGGGATCCGGTCGCTCTGCAGCCAGAACTCCGGCTTCTCCTGCACATAACGGTTCAGGATCTTTTGAAACTCCTTCACGCTCTCGTCCCCATGCTCCTGCTTGACGGCGAAAACCACGGTTTCCGTGGGATGGGTGGAGAGAAAGGCATAGCAGTCCTCCAGCACCGCGTCCAACGTCAGGGCGCTGTTCCAGGGCATGGGGCCGCTGCGGCACTTGGTGAAGCCGTGCATCAGGATCATACCGTCCCCGTTCACGGCCAGGCGGATGTCCAGATAGCGGTAGCCCGCCTCCAGCTGCTGACCGATGCTCTTGCTCTGGCACTTGGAAAAGAAGCCCAGCTGCACGTACCTTGTCGCGCTGTCATGGGTGCCGGGCAGCACCAGAGCGTTCAGGGGCGTCTCGTCCGGCAGCTCCCGCATCCAGTCCGCCGTGCCTTCCACAGCGGTCCTGTCCCCGGTCTCGGTCAGGGGGATGATGTACATCACAAGCAAAAACAGCAGCAGCGCCGCCAGGATCCAGGCCAGGATCTTCCCGACCAGGCGCAGCGGCCTGACCTTTTTCTTTTCCGTCTTCTTCTCGCTCATGCCGGTTCCTCCTTTATTCTGTTTCCCTTCCGTCTCCTGGTATTCCGAATTCCTCTTCCAGCTTGACCCGGAACGAGATCCGCCTCGCGGTCTTCATACTGTCGAACTGGATCACGTAGGCGCCCTTGTCCCGGTCGATCTCCGTGACGGTGCCGGGCCCCAGGATCTCATGCCGCACCCGGGTCCCCGGGACGAAGCGCTCCTTTGCCGTCTCCTCGGGCAGGAACTTCTCGCTGGCGGCGATGTAATCCCGGGCGTCCCGGATCAGGCTCTCCTTGGGCGGCGCGGTGTAGGCCAGCAGCGCCGGGTCGATGTCCAGCAAAAAGCGGGAGGGATAGCGGGGCGAGGCGTCCAGATTCCGCCCCTCGGCCTCGGAGAGGAAGAGCTCCCTCTCCGCCCGGGTCAGGGCCACAAAGGCCAGGCGCCGCTCCTCCTCCATGCCGGGCAGGGTGCTGGTGCGGCCCGAGGGGAAAATGCCCTCGTTCATGCCCAGCAGGAACACATAGGGGAATTCCAGGCCCTTGGCGGCGTGGACGGTCATGAGTTTCACCTTGTCTCCCCCGTCCTCGGCGTCGGCGTTGGTGAAGAGGGCCACGTGGCTCAGGTAATGCTCCAAGGCCGCCTCCTCGCCGCAGCCGGTCTCGTATTCGTAGACGGACTGCTTCAGCTCCGCCAGATTGTCCAGCCGCTCCTGGCTGCCCTCGGTGCGGAGCATCCGCTCGTAACCGCTCTTGTCCAGCAGGTCGCTCAGAAGCTCCGAGATGGGCCGGTCGGCGTAGCTCTGGGCAAAGCTCTCGACAAGGCTGATGAACTTTTGCGCTCCCGTCCCCTTGAAAAGCTCCTCGTCCAGGCTGCGGCACAGAGCCTGGTACAGGCTGCAGCTCTCCCGCTCGGCCCGCTCCCGCAGGAAGGCCATCCGCCGCTGGCCCAGGTTCCGCCTGGGGACGTTTGCGATGCGGGCGAAGGACAGATCGTCCTTGTAGGCGATCATCCGCAGATAGCTCAGGGCGTCCTTGATCTCCCGCCGGCCGAAGAAGGGCACCCCGCTGTACAGCACGTAGGGGATCTTCCGTTTGCGCAGCACTTCCTCCAGCTTGTTGGTGAGATAGTGGGCCCGGTAGAGCACCGTCATCTCCCGGAAGGGCACGCCCGCGTCGTGCTTCTCCCAGATCTGGAAGGCAATCTGCTCCGCCTCCGCCTCGCTGTTGGGCGCGTGGTGGCAGAGGGGCAGGGGCCCGTCCGGCAGGGTGGGGATCAGGTCCTTTTTGATCCTGGTCCGATTCTTGTCGATCAGGGAGTTGGCCGCCGCCAGGATCTGGGGCGTGGAGCGGTAGTTCTCCATCATCAGGATGGTTTTCGTGCCCGGAAATTCCCGGTCGAAGTCCAACAGAAAGCGGACGTCCGCCCCTCGCCAGCTGTAGATGGTCTGGTCCGGGTCCCCCACGATGAAGAGGTTTCTGTGATAGCCGCAGAGGGCCTTCATCAGCCGGTACTGGGGCGGGTCGATGTCCTGGAACTCGTCGATCATGATGTATTCCAGGCGCTGCTGCCATTTGAGCCGGATCTCCTCGTTCTGCTCGAAGATGTACAGCGTCACGAAGATCAGGTCGTTGTAGTCCAGACCGAAGCACTTCTTCTCCTGGTAGAGGTAGCCGTAGAAGATGATATCGTCCACGCTCCTGGCCTGCAGATACTTCTCCCGCAGCTCCTCCAGGGACATGCCGATCAGGTCCTTGTAATAGTCCGGCTTTTTGATCCCCTTCTGGATCTCGATCATGTCCCGGGCCTGGGCAAAGGTCTTGTCCCGCAGGCTCAGGCCCCGCTCGTCGTAGATGATCTGGAGCATGGCGTCGACATCCGAATTGTCCAGCACCAGAAAGCTCCGGGGATACTGGACCGCGTAGCTGTCCTCCTGCAGGACGCTGACGCAGAAGCCGTGAAAGGTGTTGATGTAGCCGGTGTCGTTGTCCCCGGTCAGGTTGTGGATCCGCTGGCGCATCTCGTTGGCGGCCTTGTTGGTGAAGGTGACGCAGAGGATGTTCCCCGGCAGGATGCCCATGTCGTTGACCAGATACGCGAAGCGATGGCTCAGGGCTCGGGTCTTGCCGGAGCCCGCCCCGGCAATGACGCGCACATAGCCCTCGGTGGTGGTCACCGCCTCCAGCTGGGCCTTGTTCAGCTGCCGCAGATCCATGGTCTTCGCCTCGCTTTCCCGCAAAAATTCTTGCTTCTATCCTACCACGCCGCCGTCCTTTCCGCAAGAGAGAATGCACGGGCCCGGCACTTACGCAATCCTGAAGCCCGGCGTCTACACACAAAGCTCGGCAAGCGCCCGCCGATCCGCGCCGACGTCCCGTCCTCGCCGTAGGGGCGACCTTCGGTCAAACGCCCGTGCTTTCCCCGGCAGGGGGAAGCTCTCCCGTAGCGCCGACCAGCGGTCGGCGAAAACGGAGCGAAACGGCAGAACGAAGGAACGCCGAGCAATGCTCGGCGCTACGGGCATACACTCCCGACCTCACGGCGCTTGCGGGGGACGCGCCGCGACACACCCAAGGCCCTCTGAGAGGGAGGCAAGACGCGCCAACGCTCCGTCCTTGCCGTAGGAGCTGACGCCCTCGGCAGCCCGCCCGAGCGTCAAAACACCCTGCGGACGAGGATTGCCCGCAGGGTGCCGCGTTATGGATTCAATTGTGCCGGGTCAGGCAAGATAAAAGGTACATTCCCTTGTCTTGATCGTTAATCTGTGTTCTCTGCATCAGGAGGAGAATACTCATACTCAGGTATATAAGGTTCAACAAGATGGTAAAACCATTCATTATACTCATATTCGACCTTGTTAACGAAGATCGTGTTATTCTCTTCACGGTATACGTCATAGATGGAAACGTCAAGCAAAGGCTCTCCGTTTGCTTCCAGCACATAATACAAGGTGGCAATTTGTCTGGAAGCATCAGTAACAGGTACTAATTGAACTGTATCACCTTCCGCTTTCAGCTTCTGTATTACATCGTCCATTTCGTCGCCGCATAAAACGACGATGATCGTTGAAGGGTTTTTAATGAGTGCATCTGTTGTTAATGGAATTGGTGTGTAAACGTAATATGGTAAATAATAAATTGTTAGTTTTAGATTTTCCGGATTCTCCTGTTCTAATGAATGGATATATTGCTGAATCGTTTGCTCAACGACCATCGGGCCGGAAGATGACGGGCTGCTGTCGCTCAAGCTGCAGGCGCACAGAAAACTTGCGACTGCAATCAAAATGGAAACAAGTTTTTTTCTCATTGATGTACCCCCTTCATTGGAATGTGGGACAGGGGACGGTTCTCTGTCCCGGAGTGTGAGCTCGAAAAACAAGGGTTACAGGTTTCAAAAAGAGTATAGCTTAGAGCAAAGAAGCCTGTCAAGCGCAACAGCACATATCAAAACACCCCTTCGGACGATGACTGCCCGCAGGGTGACGAAGTTGTCATGGCTTCGCGAGCGAAGCGAGTCGAAGGATCTGAAAAAACGGCGTTTTCGATGCTTAAGATCTTTCGACTCCGGCTTCGCCTCCGCTCAAGATGACAGAGCGGAACATCAAAACACCCTGCGGACGGTTTTCGTCCTCTGGGTGCCGGGTCAGGCGGGAAAGAGGACCGTCCCTTGTCACGGAGCAGTCCCCCTCTTGCGCGGCTGTGTTATACTGAAATTGAGAAAGATTTCAGGAGCCGGTGAAAGATTTCCCACGGCTTTTGCGAGTGGATGGGTGAGGCGGAAAGGAAGTGACCCGATTTGGACGACAGCGCGATCATCGACCTGTTCTTTGAGCGCTCGGAACAGGCCATCGACGAACTGGACAAGAAGCACGGCGCCGCTGTGCGGAAAACGGCGGGGAACATCCTGCAAGACCGGCAGGACGCGGAGGAATGCGCCAACGACGCCTACCTGGCCGTCTGGAACAGCATCCCGCCCCAGCGGCCCAATCCCCTGGCGGCCTTTGTCTGCCGGATCGTCCGCAATCTGGCGATCTCCCGTCTGCGGAGGGAGACGGCCCAGAAGCGGGGCGGCGGTCTGGACCTGGTGCTGGACGAGATGGAGGAATTCCTCCCCTCCGCCCAGGACGTGGAGGCGGAGCTGGAGGCCAGGGAGCTGACGGAGCGGGTGAACCGTTTTCTCTCCACCCTGTCCTATGACGACCGCTTTTTCTTCGTCCGGCGCTACTTCTTTGCCGACGCGGTGAAGGACATCGCCGCGGCTGCCGGGCAAAAGGAGAGCCGCGTCTCCCTGCGCCTCTTCCGCCTGCGCGAAAAACTCAAGAAAACATTGGAAAAGGAGGGCTTGCTGGTATGAAACGGGAAGAAGCCTTTGATGCTCTGAGCGGCCTGGACGACACCTTCATCGCCGAAGCGATCCGCTATGCTCCCGCGGAGTCGGCGCGTCCCCCGGAAAGGATCGCACACGTGAAAAAACGCATCATTACCCTCGCTCTCGCCGCTGTTCTGATCCTGGCCCTGAGCGTCACCGCCTACGCGGCCATCAGCGCCATGTCCCACCGGATCCCGGACCCGGAGGAAACCTTTCGGATCACCTGGAACGATGGCCCCGGCGGCTATATCGAATGGACCGACGCCAAGCTCGTCGTCACCTTCCCCGACACGGCAGAGAGCAAGGAGATCGAATTCCGCTCCGGCTGGCTGCCGGAAGAAATGGCGTCCCTGCAGACGGATGACTGGCGCGGTCGTTTGACCGCCGAAAAGCTCTGCAGGAACGGAGGCGGTGGAAATAAGGCCGTTCCCGCCTATGACGACATGGTCAATCCCCTGCAGATCAACGTCTACTCCGCGTCCCAGTTCAATAACGGAGGCGCTATGCTGCTGCTCTACTATACGCCGGAGGAGATCATCGAGGAGCACTGGGACGAGTTGAACGTGGACGTGATGCGTTTCCACACCACACAGCTCCGTGAGGCCATACCCGAGATCGATCTTCCGGAGCGAACTCTGGTGCAGGATCAGCTGATTCTTTTTAACCCGGAGGCCGGCTGGATCATTCGAATCTGCGGTGAGATCGGCATGGATCAGCTCATCAAGGTGGCCCAAAATCTGGAGATCCGGGAGACAGGAAGGGTCCTGACCTATGACGATTTCGAGAGCCATTATCTCTTTATTGACGGCGGCGTCGGCTGAGACAGTGGTTAGCCAGTTCGTAGTTCGTAGTTCGTAGTTCGTAGAGAAGCGGCACGCTTGGCATCATTTGATGCCGGCGTGCCGCTTCAGACTGTCGACAAACCCCAAAGCATGTCATTGCGAGCCAGTGCGCACACTGGCGTGGCAATCCGTTTTCTTCAAAAATGTCATAATTCCACGGCTTTGAGATGCGGATCGCCACACCAGTGACATCGGTCACTGGTTCGCGATGACATAAGCCCTACTTTGTCTACAACTTGAAGCGGCACGCTTGGCATCATTTGATGCCGGCGTGCCGCTTTTTCTTACTGTTCACTATCCACTATCCACTAATAAATTCTATTCCTCGTCGAAGCCGCCGGCCAGGAGTCTGGCCGCCATCTTCCGGGTGCCCAGGACCCAGACCAGATCGTCCTTCTGGATGGTCATGTTCACGTCCGGCTGCAGAATGGGCAGGCGGCTGCGCTGCAGGCCCAGGATCATGCAGTCGTACTTCTCCCGCAGGCCGCTGCTGCGGATGCTCTTGCCCTGGAGCTCGGAGACCTTGTCCACCGGGATGACCGTGGCGTAGAGATGGGCCGCGTCCCCCTCCTGATTCTCCGTAAAGGCGCGCAGGGTGGGCGCTTCCGCCTGCTCGGGCAGGTTCAGGCTCAGCCGCAGGGTCCGCAGATCCTCCCGACGTCCGATGACCAGCAGCCGGTCCCCCGCCTTCAGCTCCACATTGCCGGAGGGCATGTTCAGATGCTTTTTGCCCCTCAGGACCCGGATCACGTTCACATTGAAGCGGTGGCCCCAGTCCAGCTGCTTCAGGGTCTTTCCCGGGATCTCGCCGACGGCGTCCAGCTCGTCCACAAAGAGCTTTTCGTCCAGCCATTCGGTGTTCTCATCGTCCCGCTGGAGGTTGCGCTCGTTGAAGTTGGCCATGAACTGGGCCTCGGCGGAGATATAGGCCGAGGACAGCCAGCCCGTGCGGGAGATCACCGCCACCGCCAGGGCGATCACCGGCAGCAGCCACACGCCGCTGACGCCCAGGAGGGTCTGCAGCGGGAAGAAGGCGATGAGCACGATCAGCAGATAGCGCAGGGCCGTCAGGGTGATGAGGGGCAGCTTGTAATAGCGGTTTTTCACCCAGAGCGTGGTATACTCCGTGGAGTGCAGATCCAGCATGGGCCGCACAAAGAGGGCAATGCCCAGCACGCAGAAGGCCACGCACAGCGGCGCCGTCAGGCGCTGATCCGGCAGGGTCCGAACCAGCAGGGGCTGGAGGACGAACTGGCCCAGCAGGGTCACGCCCATCATCAGCACGCCGTAGAGCGCCGTGATCTTCACATAGCGGCGCAGGAATTTCAGCCAGTCGCTGTCCTGCTCCCGGCCGCCCGTGTCTTCCTCTGTATAGCGCTCCAGCTTTTTCGAGAGCTTCCCGGGCAGGAGCTTGCTCAGGCCGGTATAGATCTTGTCCGCGCTCTTGATGAAGAAGGGCGTGGTCAGGGTGGTGAGGATGGAGACCGCCACCACGATGGGATAGACCTTGCTCTCGATGACGCCCAGGCCCATGCCCAGGGAGGCGATGATGAAGGCAAACTCGCCGATCTGGGCCAGGGAGCAGCCGCAGTGGATGGCCTTGGACAAGCTCTGCCCGGAGAGCAGCACCCCCAGGGAGGAGATGGTGAGCTTGCCCACAATGGTCACGGCGGTGAGGATCAGAATGGGCACGATGTACTGCACGATCATGGCCGGGTCCAGCATCATGCCAACGGACAGGAAGAACACCGAGCCGAAGAGGTCCTTGACCCCGGCGCTCAGATGCTCCACCCGCTCGGCGTGGACCGTGCCCGCCAGGAGGGAGCCGGCCAGGAAAGCGCCCAGGGCCGAGGAGAAACCCAGCTTCTCCGCCAGCAGCACCATGCCGAAGCAGACGCCCAGGGAGGCCAGCAGCAGAGTCTCGTCGTTCATGTACTTCTCCGCCCGGCGCAGCAGCGTGGGCAGGATGTAGATGCCCAGGATCAGCCAGAGGGCCAGGTACAGCACCAGCATCCCCAGCTGCAGGGCCAGATCCGCCCCGGAGATGTTCTTGCTCACGGACACGGTGGAGAGGATGATCATCATGAAGATCCCGGCGATATCCTCGATCACCAGGGTGCCGAAGACCAGCTGGGCAAAGGACTCCTTCCGCACCCCCAGCTCGTCAAAGGCCTTGATGATGATGGTGGTGGAGCTCATGGAGAGCATGCCGCCCAGGAAGATGCTGTCCATCATACCCCAGCCCATGGCCTGCCCCACCAGATAGCCCACGATCAGCATGCCGAAGACTTCGGTCAGGGCGGTGATGATGGCGGTGCCCCCCACGGAGGCCAGCTTGTGAAGATTGAATTCCAGACCCAGGCCGAACATCAGCACGATGATGCCGATCTCGCTCCAGGTCTCGATGGAGGTCTGGTCCGCCACGGTGAAGAACCAGGGCATATAGGGCCCCACCAGAAAGCCCGCCAGGATATAGCCCAGCACCAGGGGCAGCTTGAAACGCTTGAAGAGCACCGCGACCACGCCCGCCGTCAGCAGCATGATCGCCAGATCCGATATGATTTTCGGCACAGTCCCCGCTCCCTTCTTCCGAAAGCTCTTTTTTATATCATACCAGTCTTTTTCCGTTTTGGGAAGTCTTCGGCCCCGAGATTTCCGGAAAGTTTACGATTCTGTCCCCGGGCGTTTACAAACGGGCCGCCGGCGCGTATAATCGGGGCAGAAAAGAAAGGAAGAGGACCATGGAAAAGCATCTGTTTCTCACCGGGCCCACAGGCTGCGGCAAGAGCGCGGCCCTCCGCGCCGTCCTGGGCCCGTCCCTGCTGAACGCCGGCGGCTTCGTCACGGAGCTCGAGCGTCGCCCGGACGGCTCTCTCCTGCGCTGTTCCCTGCTCCCCGCGGCGGCCGCCGGCGGGGCGGAGGGCTTTGAGGCGCTGCCCTATCTGGATCTGTCCGGCCCCTCCCCCGTCCACGACAGCGAGGTTTTTCGCAGCGAGGGGGTCCGCCTGCTGCAGGAGGCGGCCTGGTATCCCTTTGCGGTGCTGGACGGGATCGGCGGATTTGAGCTGCTGATCCCCCAATTCCGCGCCGCACTGACGGAGCTGCTGAACGCCGAGCAGCCTTTGGTGGGCGTGCTGATGGGCCGGAAAGAGGCGGAGGCCCTCTGCCGCCGGCTGGGACTCAGCGAGCGGGTGCAGGCGAACATCGCCCAGCTCTGGAAAGCCCTGAAGGCCGACCCGGACAGCCGGATCGCCGATCTGAGCGGCCTGCACCGGAAGAAAAGCCTGCGGACTCTGGAGCAGTGGGCGGAGGAATACGCCCGATGAAGTACGAGAACATTCAAAGAGCCGTCTTTCTCCGCCGCCCCAACCGCTTCATCGCCCATGTGGAGCTGGACGGGGTCGAGACCGTCTGCCATGTGAAGAACACCGGCCGCTGCCGGGAGCTGCTGGTCCCCGGCGCGGAGGTCTATCTCCAGCGGGCGGCGAATCCGGCGCGGAAAACCGCCTGGGACCTGATCGCGGTAAAGAAGGGAGAGCGGCTCATCAACATGGACGCCGCCGCTCCCAACGCCGTTTTCGGAGAATGGCTGCGCGCCGGCGGCCCGGGCTTCGTACCGGAGTATCTGCGCCCCGAGTGCGTCCACGGAGACTCCCGCTTCGACTTCTATCTGGAGCATCGGGGCCGCCGCATCTTCGCTGAGGTGAAGGGCGTGACTCTTGAGGAGGACGGCGTAGTCCGCTTCCCCGACGCGCCCACCGAACGGGGCGCCAAGCATCTGCGGGGCTTGCGCGCCTGCCTGCACGAGGGCTATGAGGCCTGGGCGGTGTTTGTGATCCAGATGAAAGACGTGCTTTTCTTCGAGCCGAACCGAAAGACGGACCCGGCCTTCGCCGAGGCCCTGTCCGCCGCCGCAGCCGCGGGAGTAAAGATCCTCGCCTTGGACTGCACCGTCACGGCGGACAGTATCACGATCGCCGACCCAGTCCCCTTGAGGCTGAAGAAATGAAGTCGCGTTGCTAATGAAGAAATTATGGTGTCGCTGCGCGACGGATTGAACCCCCCTATTCCCCAGTGTGCGCACTGGGGACTTCCCCCGAAGGGGGAAGCAAGGCTGCTTCTTGCCTCCCCCTCATGGGAAGTACGGCCGCCTCTTGGCTCCCCCTGTGGGGGAGCTGTCGAGCGAGCGCAGCGAGTGAGACTGAAGGGGTTATCATTCCTTCATTCCTTCATTCCTTCATTCCTTCATTCCTTCATTTTTATTTTTTCATTCCCCTCCCCCTATCCCCCCGGGGGGCTTGCAAAACGTGACCACTTTCGCGTATAATGATATGAAAAAACTTTGAGAGAGCGTGAGCAGCATGCACGAACACGAAAAAGAAGAAGTCTATTTCCACGACCACGGGGACGGGCATATCCACAGCCATCACGCGGAGCACGAGCCCGGACATGAACACAGCCATGAGCATCCCCATGTCCATACCCAGACCAAGGCCGTGCTGAACCGGCTCTCCCGGGCTATCGGCCACCTGGAGTCCGTCAAGCGCATGGTGGAGGACGGGCGGGACTGCACGGAAGTGCTGGTGCAGCTGGCCGCCGTGCGCTCGGCTCTCAGCAGCACCGCCAAGGTGATTTTGAAGGACCATCTGGAGCACTGCGTGGCCGACGCCCACAACGCCGACCTTCAGGCTCTGAACGAAGCCATCGACAAATTCATGTGAACTCATCCAACAATACACGCAGACAGCCGCCGGGCTTTGCCCGGCGGCTGTCTGCGTGTATTGTTTTATTAAATTCAGTCTCCCTTGTGAACGACCACCTGGGGGAAGGGGATCTCCACGCCGTTGTCGTCAAAGAGGTTCTTCAGGTCCCGGGCCAGCATGCGCTGTGCGGCAAAGATGTTCTCCTCGGTGACGTCCGCGGCGAATTTCAGGTTCACGCCGCTGTCCGCCAGCTCGTCCACGCCCAGGTAGCGGGGCACGGTCAGGTACAGGTCGGGGTGCTCCTCCTTCAGGGAGGGGAGCTTCTCCTTCAGCAGCTTCTCCAGCTTCCGCAGATCCGTGCTGTAAGCCACGGCCACCAGCACCAGGGCCACGGAGTTGTTGCGGGAGCGGTTCTGGAAGTTGCGGATGTCGGAGTTGTTAACCACCTTCAGGTTGCCGCCGGCGTCCTCGATGACGGTGGTGCGCACGCCGATGTTGCGCACAATGCCGCGGAAATCGTCCAGAATGATGATGTCCCCCACGCTGTACTGGTTCTCGAAGATGATGAAGGCGCCAGTGATGATGTCCTCAATCAGACTCTGGGCGCCGAAGCCCAGGATCAGACCCACGATGCCCACGCCGGCCAGCACCGCGGTGGCGTTCACGCCCAGGATGCTCAGGCCCCAGACCACCCCGGCGATCACGGCGATGTACTTGAGCAGGCCGGAGATCAGGTTCACAACGGTCTGGGTCCGGCCGCCCCTCTTGGCCAGCGCGCCCAGGATCAGCTTCACGATCTGATAGATCAGCCAGACCAGGGCGATGGCCAGCAGCAGGGTCAGGATCTGGGCAATGGTGGTGTGGGCGTCGCTCTGGAAGAGGAGATTTTTCTTCTCCGTCTCTGCCAGGGCGGTTTTCAGTCCCGCCGGCAGGGGCAGCCAGTTGGGATTTGCCAGCAGCAGGGCCAGGATCGCCACGATCACGATGCCGATGTAGGTCTTGGTGTTTTTCTTTTTCATGTTCCGTCCTCCTTCAGGTCAGATGCTGCTTTCAACCCAGGTCGATTTTTGCGTAGACTTCGTTTTCCCAGCGGGGGCCTTTGCCGTTATAGAAAACCAATTGTACATCCATGGAGTAGGTTCCGGGTTCCAGGGTTTCCAGCGGGACTTTGAAGATCATGCGGTAAGTGCCGTCATCGCCGGCATGGGACTCGGCCAGGGCCGGGGGCTCAAGATTCGTCCAGGTGTCGAATCTGGCGCTTGTGCTCTTGATCGAGATATTCTCCATCTCCACCAGAGAGAGATTCACCGCAAGCTCCATGACGAGGCACTTGTTCTCCTCGTCATAGTAGAAAGGCGGATCGTTGGCGCTGGAAACAAAGCGCCCGCCGTACTGCTCAAATTCCGCACTCTCCAGACTGCCCTTCGTACCGTCGGCGTAGGTATATTCCACGACGATCTTGGCCTTATACCGGTCTCCCTCGCTGTCGTTGGCGGTAAGATCCTCAAGATACTGATCAAACATCCAGGCGTAATACTTGCCGCCTGTTTCGTCTCCGGGGACGCAGGTCAGCTCTGCGTAATCACCGTAGATGGGTAAAAAGCCGCCATATCCCCGGAAAAGCAGCCGGAAAACTGCGGTTCCTCCCTCCAGGTCGTTCAGGGTCAGGATCCCCAGCGCGCCATAGCCGGGATCGCCTTCCGTGCCGGACAGGTCAACTTCCAGCGTCGGAGCGCCGCGCAGGTAGAAAACCGCAAGCCCGCAGGAATCCCAGTCGATGCCTCCGCCATAGTCCTGATAATTCAAGGCCAGAGCTACAGATGCATGCTTCGTCAGATCCAGGCTTTCTCCGTTCAGCGTGTAGCTCACGGTGCAGATCCCGTCTTCTCCGGGGCCGGTGATCTCCGCCTTGTCGGAGAGTTCCCAGGATTGATCGCCGTTGCGCAGGGCGCAGGAAACGATCGTGAGCTTGCTCATATCGGAAATCACGCCCTTGTCCACCCGGAACTTCGCGGTGATCTTCCCGTCCTGCAGCTCCGCAGATTCGCCGCGGACATAGTCGCCCGTAAAGATGTAGAGGCTGCGGAGGTCGGTGGAATACGCAAGTCCGTAGGTGCCGTCGTTCAGTTTGTACTTGGCGGCGAGCCGCACCTGCTTCTTCAAGCCCATGGCGCCCTTCAGGTCGAGCGCAGCCGCGTCCAGGATCAGGTCCTCAGAATGCCAGACGCTCTCTGACGGACTGTGATACACCCAGACCATACTGTCTCCGCCGGTAGGGCAGGTTTCCCAGTTCTCGCTGCCGATATCGGCGTATTGCAGGGATACGACCACATATTCATAGGGATCTACATCGTTGAGTTCCAGATCAAAGGCGTACAGGAAGCGATCCTGGCTCCCCGGACCGTGGTCGTGGCTCGAGCTCACCGAAACAAAGGTCGGCGGCGTCAGATCCGAAGGCGAGGTTCTGACAAAATCGTAAGAGAGGCTCCAAGCCCTCCAAACATTGTACTCGTCGACCCAGCCGCGCGCAGACGGGTAAAACGTATATTCGCCGTCCGCAAAGGGAGAGTCGGAAACAAAGGTGTAGCGCATGTGGCAGATCCCGCTCTCGTCGGTCCAGATTTCAGTTTCGGGATCATGATAGACGTTCCAGGCGTCTGTATTCCAGAGGCTTCCGCCGGCGTCCTCCACCATGGCAGGATCCATCAGGTCGGTGTCGATGATCAGGTCGAAGCTCATGGTATACTGGGTATCGCCTGTATCGGAATTGATCCTTTCGTCTTCTATCCAGCCCTGCCCGCCATAGCTCTTATCGATCTTGGCAAAGAAGCCCATGAACACGGGTCTGGTCTCGGTCTCGATCTGATCGGTTTCCCCGTCGGGATAGACGATGTCGAAGACAATCTTCGCCACGCCACGGATCCCTCCGCCGTCGGCGGGTTCGGCCAGGTAGGCTTCCGAATGGTCATCCCAGGTGTCTCCCGGCTCTTCCGCCGGGTCATACACAGCGTTATAGTGCGAGGCATACTCCGCATCCCAGGGGGCTACGGCCTTGTAGAATCCGTCTCCGGTATCGATGTAGACCGAGGCGGTGGCCGAGCCGCCCTTCAGATCATTGAGCGTCATGGTAAAGGCCAGCATAGGATACCATGCGCCTTCGGCATAGGGTCCGTACAAGTACGGATCCAGCTCCACCGTCGGCATGTTGCGCACTTTGACGCGGGCCCAGGCGCCGTCCCTCCAATCGATGCCCTTGTCCTCGTCCTTGTAAAGGAGCACCAGCAGGACCTCGTCATTGCTGCCCGAATGGGCGGGTTCTCCGGGACCCAGTATGTCGGCAAGCGGGCAGGTGAGCCGGATGATCCCCTCCTCCGTCATGGGGGACATGGTCAGCTTGTCCGGATCCATGTCGATCCAGGTGTCGCCGATGTGTACGGTGACTTCCACCTTCTCCAGCTTGTCGGGATCCAGGATCAGGTCCTTCTGCAGACGGAAAGTGACGTCAAGGCCCTTGCTGTCCACCTTGCCGGAGAAGCCGTCCGCGTCCGGGTTGTCGGTCATGTACCCGCCTACATAAGCGTAAAGCTCCTTGACGTCGGTGGAATAAACAGTACCTGTCGTCCCGTCCTTCAGGGTATAGTCACAGGCGACGCGCATCTGCATCAGAGCGCCCAGCTCGCCATGGTCCCAATCCCATGATACATAAGCCATATCATAGGCCATGCTGCCGGACCATATGCCGCCCGAACCGCTGTAGCTCAGCGTGGGGATCGAGTACCCGCCCGCAGGGATATCCTCCCAATCGCTTCCGGTGGGGCTGCCTTTCTCCAGGCGCGCTGTGATGGGCTTCGTCGGATCGGCGTCATACAGATCCAGATTGAAGGATACCGAGAAGTAGTCGTAATCACCGACACCGTCTATCCCGTAATACAGCTCATGCTGAGAGCTCAGCGCCGTAAACTGCGGGGCTATGGCGGGCGTAGGCGACGGGGTCGGCGTTGGCGTCGGCGTGGGTGTCGGCGTCGGAGTAGGCGTCGGGGTGGGCGTAGGCGTAGGTGTCGGCGTAGGCGTCGGCGTAGGCGTCGGCGTAGGCGTCGGGGTGGGCGTCGGCGTCGGCGTCGGCGTCGGCGTAGGTGTCGGCGTAGGCGTCGGCGTCGGCGTAGGTGTCGGCGTAGGCGTCGGCGTAGGCGTCGGCGTGGGCGTTGGCGTAGGCGTCGGAGTCGGCGTTGGCGTAGGTGTCGGCGGCGGCGTCGGCGTTGGCGTAGGTGTCGGCGGCGGCGGCGGACCGGGCGCCGGCGGCGGCGTCTCCGGCAGGACCGGCGGCACGGTCGGAGGCGGCGGAGGCGGTGGCGTGGGCGTCGGCGTCGGGTCCACAACCGTGAGGGGGATCGGCGTCGGGCCGCCGGGCTCCTCCGGCGGATCCGGGAGCAGCAGCAGGATCACGATCACGATCAGGGTCGCGGCGCCGGTGGTAAAATATTTGCGCATCAGGGTATTCCGCGCCGCTCGTCTGGCCTGCAGCTGCAGAAAAGTGGCTTCGTTGCCGGTGAGCCTGCCGCGGCGTCGGTAACGGCGCAGCGGCGCAAAGGGGCGTGCGTACTCCGGGTATTGATCATTTATCTCGCGCATATCTCACACCCCTCCGATCCTGTTTTTTCTCTACTATTCCAGTATTATTGTAAACCAGTATGCTTTTGCTATCAACTGGTATAAAATATCACTCTATTCTTTTTTCTCCTGTTTTTTTGAACTGCCCTCTCCCAGGACGACCTGCACAGCGGCGCCCAGAAAGATCAGCTGCCCGCAGAGGAGAAGCCAGAACATCAGCAGGATGATGGAGGCCAGGGAGCCGTACACCAGCGGATAACGGGAGGAGGCGGCGATGCACACGGAAAAGAGCCAGCTCATCAGCACGATGCCCGCCGTGGCGGCCAGCGCCCCCGAGGCCGCACCCTTCCTCCGCTCCCTGCGCCGCTCCGTCAGCGCATACAGGCCCCAGAGCGTCAGGAACACCAGACCGCCCAGGACCAGGAAGCGCAGCCAGTTCCAGGCCCGGCTGACGGGCAGCGCGGGCAAAGCTTTCTCCACCAGCTCCAGGAAGCGCTGACCGGTGTGCATGACCAGAATGCCGAAGTACAGCACCGCCACGAAGGCCAGGGAAAACAGGAAGCTGAAAAACCAGGCCCGCAGGCCGACGCCGCCCTTCTCGCCCCGGATCTCCGTCAATCCCTGGCGCATCATGCGCACGGCGGCGGAAGCGGTGGTGAGCAGCAGCGCCAGCGCCGCCGCCAGCATGGCGGGGTTGGGGTTGTTGGCGACGTAGAGCAGAAAGCTCTTGAGATACCGGGTGGTCTCCGGGCTCAGGAAATTGTCTGCCAGCTCCAGGACCTGCAGCATCCGCTCGTAGTTGCTCCCCAGCAGCGTGTAGAGGCAGATGATCAGCGGGAAGAGGGACATGGTGAGGGAATAGGCCAGGGCCGCAGCGGAGCGGGGGATGTTGCTCTTCAGGTACAGCTCGCCGAGGCGCTTGATATTTCGCACGATTCGCCGGATCATTCTGTCTTCCCCTTTCGAAAAAAGAAAGCTCCCCAAAGGGGGAGCTTTCTGAAAATCTACGCTCTTACTTGGTGTTGAAGATTTTGAAGATGCTGTCGAAGGGATCCTCGCCGGCCTCGCCCTCGCTCTCCTCCTCCAGCGGAGGGGGAACAGCGGCGGCAGCGGCGGCCTTCTCAGCGGCGCCGGTGAAGAGCCCGGCGGGCTTGGCCTGAGGACGGACGGGCGTTACGGGAGCGGCGGCGACGGGCTTCTTCTCCTCCGCGGGCTTGTCCCCCTCGGCGGGCTTTTCCTCAAAGCCGGTGGCGATGACGGTGACGCGGATCTCGTCCTGCATGCTGGGATCGAAGGTGGCGCCAAAGATGATATTGGCGTCGGGATGGGCGGCCTCCTGCACCAGGTTGGCGGCGGCTTCCACGTCCTCCAGGCCCATGTCCTCGGAGCCGGTGATGTTGATGAGCACGCCGCGGGCGCCGTTGATAGAGGTCTCCATCAGGGGGCTGGCCACGGCCATGCGGGCAGCGTCCTCCGCCTTGCCCTTGCCGGCGGCATGGCCCACGCCCATGTGGGCAAAGCCCGCGTTCTTCATGATGCAGGTCACGTCGGCAAAGTCCAGGTTGATAAAGCCGGTGTTTTTGATGAGGTCGGAGATGCTGGTGACAGCCTGCTTCAGCACATCGTCCGCGATCTCAAAGGCGTTGGCCAGGGTGACCTTCTGGTCGGTGGCGTATTTCAGGCGGTCGTTGGGGATGATCAGCAGGGAGTCCACCCGGGTGAGCAGCTCCTTGATGCCGGCGTTGGCCTGATCCATGCGGCGCTTGCCCTCGAACTTGAAGGGCTTGGTGACCACGCCCACGGTGAGCACGCCCGCCTCCCGGGCGATCTCCGCCACGGTGGGCGCCGCGCCGGTGCCGGTGCCGCCGCCCATACCGGCGGTGATGAACACCATATCGGCGTCTTCAATGGTCTTCGCGATATTGTTGCGGCTCTCTTCCGCGGAGCGCTTGCCGATCTCGGGATCGGAACCGGCGCCCTGACCGTGGGTCATCTTCTCGCCGATCTGGAGCTTCTGGTCGGCATTGGAAACCGCGAGGGCCTGCTTATCGGTATTAATGGCAATGAACTCGACACCCTGGGTGCCGGCCTTCACCATACGGTTCACAACATTGTTGCCGGCGCCGCCGACGCCGACGACTTTCAGGGTCACCACATTTTCGGGACCTGCTTCGGCTCTGAAATCCATAACTCTTGCCTCCTGTATATCATATCTGTACTCAGTATTGGACACAATGCTTCCTGATTATATTAAACCATTTTTTCTCTATGGTCAATAGATTTTTTATTTTTTTGTAAGCGAATTGTCATACTCCCCGCTCAGTTGGGGCTGAAATGGGCCTTGCTGCCGCTGGAAACGTCGATCACGCCCACGTCGCCCTCTTTCAGCATGTCCAAAACGGTAACAAACATGCCAAATTTGTATTCCACCTTGTCATGCCGGCCCAAAACCACCGTATACTTCCCGCCGTAGTCAAATTCCGGGCTGTCGGGATTGGTAAAATCGATGCGGGTCACATCGCCGGCCATGCCCCTGGCCTCGATCTGGTCCAGCACCTCCGCCAGGTACTCCACGGTCTCGGTGCCGCCGTCCTCGGTCTGCATGGTCTCGCCGATCATCAGGGTGCCTGGCTTCATGCCGACGACGGGCAGCAGGGTCTCCTCCTCCCCCGCGGCGGCCTTGCCCAGCACCTTGCAGTTGTGGTCCAGGGTCCATTTCTCATCGCCCAGCTGCAGGTAGGCCAGGGCCTCGGTCTCCTCCACGGTGATTACGACCTTGTTGGGCAGGCTTCGCTCCACCGTCACCGCCTCGATATAGGGGAGCTTGGAAAAGGCCCTGCCCACGGCGGCAAAACGGTCGAAGAAAAACAGGTTGTCGCCCTCCTCGATATCCACGGCGCGGATGATCTCCTCGGCGGTATAGTGCTTGTTGCCCACCACCTGGATGTCCTCCACGCGGAAGAAAACGCTCATGACGAAAATCGCCGCCACGACCACCACCACGAACATCAGCGGGCCGCTGAAAGCCCGGCGGCGGGCGCGCATATATCCGCCCAGCTCCTCCTCAGAGCGCTTCGCTGTTTTGAATAATGCCATGCTCTTCTCCTTCGTACATAAGACAGGCCCCCAGGCTTCGGAGGCTGCCGTTCAGATCTTCATAGCCCCGGCGGATATGCCCAGCGTCCCGCACCAGGGTCTCTCCCTCGGCGCTGAGGCCAGCCAGGATCATGGCCGCGCCGCCCCGGAGATCCGTCGCCTCCAGCGCGGCGCCCCGGAGACGCTTCACGCCCCGGACCCGGGCTTCCCGCCCCTGGACACGGATCTGCGCTCCCAGCTTCTGCAGGGCGGGGACCTGGCGGTAGCGGTCTTCAAAAATGGTCTCCCGAAAGACGCTCTCTCCTTCCGAGCGCAGCAGCGCCGCCATCAAAAGGGGCTGGGCGTCGGTGGGAAAGCCGGGATAAGGGGCGGTGACCACGGGGCCGATGGAACACAGCCGCCCCGCCGCCTTGATCCGCACCCGATCATGTTTTTGCATTATAACACATCCCGCGTCGTTTAGGAAGTGGAGAACTGCAGAAAATTGCCGCGGATCGCAATTTCTCAGCAGCACATCTCCCCCGCAGGCCGCGCAGGCGCAGACCAGGGTCGCCCCGGCGATCCGGTCCGCCGGGATGCGAAAGCGCAGCGAGTCCCGGGGCCGAAAGCCCGATACGGTGACAGTGTCTGTCCCGGCGCCGCTGATCCGTGCGCCCAGGCCCCGGAGAAAGGCCTGGAGGGAGACGATCTCCGGCTCCCGGGCGGCGCCCAGGATCCGGGTCTCGCCCCGGGCGGCGCAGGCGGCCAGCATGGCGTTTTCCGTGGCGCCCACGCTGGGGAAGGGCAAGCGGATCTCCGCCCCACGGAGCAAGGCCGGGCGGCAGAGGATCTCCTCCCCCGCCTCCTCGATCCGCGCCCCCAGCTCCCGCAGAGCCAGCAGATGCAGGTCGATGGGCCGCTTCCCCAGGCGGCAGCCGCCGGGCATGCTCAGGGAGGCCTGCCCGGTCCGAGCCAGCAGCGCGCCCATGAAGATCACCGAGGAGCGCATCTTCTCCATAAGGCTCCGGGGGATGACGCTGCCGCTGAGCCTTGAGGCGTCTATGTAAACCCGGTCTCCCTCCTGCTCCGCACGGCAGCCCAGATGCCGCAGGATCTCCAGCGCCGCGTCCACGTCCCGCAGGCGGGGGACCCGAAGCAGCTCCACCCGCCCCGGGCAGAGCAGGCAGGCCGCCAGGATCGGCAGCGCCGCGTTTTTGGAGCCCTGGACCACGCTGTCCCCTTCCAGCCGCGCTCCGCCCCGGATCCGCCACAAATCCATAGAAATACCCCCTGTGCACAGAATCAGGCCATCCTATGCACAAGGGGCAAATCAAGTGAACAGTGAACAGAGAACAGTGAACAGAGCTGATATTCTGCTCTGTTCACTTTCGCGTCAGACTAAGGATCTTGTCCACGATCTTGTCCGTGGCGTCAGGCACCGAGAGGCTCGCCATGGCCCGGGACATGCGCTGCAGCTCCTCCGGGCTCTGCAGCAGCCGGTCGATCTCGGCCAGGAGGGAATCCGCGTCGAACTCTCCTTCCAGGAAAACCTTGGCGCCGCCGGCCTTCTCCAGGACCCGGGCGTTCTTCTCCTGGTGATTGTCCGTCACATTGGGGGAGGGCACGATGACCACGGGCTTTCCCATATAGGTCAGCTCCGCCAGGGTGGAGGCCCCGGCCCGGCAGAGGATCAGATCCGCCGCCGCCATGACCCGGGGCATATCGAAAATGTACTCCCGGGCGTCCACGTTGCAATCCGCCGGGTCCAGCTCCCGCTCGGCCAGGGTCCGGAGAAAGTCCTTGTGATCCCGGTTGCCCACGGAGTGGATCAGACGAAAGCGCTTCTGCCCCCGGAGCCTGGGCAGCATCTCGGTGAGCAGGCCGTTCATGTGGCCCGAGCCCAGGGAGCCCCAGACGGAGACCACCAGGGGCATCTTCGGGTCCAGACCCAGCTCGGCCTTGGCGCTCTCCTTGGTGTAGCGGGAGAACTCGCCCCGCACCGGCGTCCCCGTGACAAAGACCTTCTCCGGCTTGGGATAGTGCTGCCGGCTCTCCTCAAAGCCCACCAGGATGGCGTCCACCTTGCCGGCCAGCATCCGGGTGGTGAGCCCGGGCAGGGCGTTGCTCTCGTGGACCAGGGCGGGGATGTGCAGCTTCGCCGTCGCCGCCAGCACCGGATAGCAGACGTAGCCCCCCGTGCCGATCACCGCGTCGGGCTGAAAGTCCTGCAGGATCTTCCTGGCCTCGTGTTCCGAGGCCAGCACGTTCTTCACCGTGTCCAGGTTGTGGGCCAGGGCGGACAGGGAGCGGCCCCGGGCGATGTTGGTGATCTTCAGGGGCTTGATGTCATAGCCGGCCCGGGGCACCAGGTCCATCTCCATCTTCCCCTCGGCCCCCAGGAACAGAAAGCGGCTGTCCGGCATCAGCTCCCGCAGACGCCCGGCCACCGCCAGGGCGGGATTGATATGTCCGGCGGTGCCGCCGCAGGTCAATACGAATTTCATGGTCACTCTCTCTCTTTCCTTTCTCTCGACGCGCTGAGGACGATGCCCATCTCCCCCATCTGGATCAGCAGGGCGGTGCCGCCGTAGCTGAAAAAGGGCAGGGAGATGCCGGTGCAGGGCAGAAGATTGGTCACCACCGCCACGTTCAGGAAGACCTGCAGCGCAAGCAGGGTGGTGATCCCCGCACAGACCAGAAAAGCAAAGCGGTCCTCACAGCCCAGGGCGATCCGATATCCCCGCAGGATCAGCAGGGCGAAGAGCAGCAGGATCAGCGCCGCGCCCAGAAAGCCCAGCTCCTCGCAGACGACGGAGAAAATGAAGTCGTTGTGTTCTTCGGGCAGGTACAGGTATTTCTGCCTTCCCGCCCCCAGGCCCAGCCCGGTCAGGCCGCCGGAGCCGATGGCGTACAGGCTCTGGACGATCTGATAGCCCTCGCTGGAGGGGCTGGAGAAGGGGTCCCGCCAGGTGTTGATGCGGGAGGAAGCGTAGGGGAAAAAGGTCAGCAGCACAAAGAGCCCGCCGCCCAGACCTCCCAGGGCTGCTGCGAACCAGCCCAGGCCCGCGCCGCCCAGAAACAGCATGCAGCCCCCCAGGGCCAGGATGATGACGGAGGCGGAGAAGTGGGGCTCCAGCACCAGCAGGCCCACGATGGCCGCCAGGATCCCCAGAAAAGGCAGAATGCCCCGGCGGAAGCTGCGCATCTGCTCCCGATAGCGGCAGATCATGGCCGAAAAGCACAGGATCACCGCCAGCTTGGCCAGCTCCGAGGGCTGCACCGTCAGGCTCCCCACCCCCAGCCAGCGGCGGGAGCCGTTGGCCTTCACCCCGATCAGGGGCACCAGGGCCAGCAGCACCAGCGTCAGCCCCAGGAAGGGAAAGGCCCAGCGCCGGTAGAAGCCCATGGGCAGCCGGGCGCAGAGCAGCAGCAGGCCCAGACCCAGCAGGGCGTAGATCAGCTGCCGCACGAAGTAGTACCAGGCTCTGCCGCCGGTGACGCCGGAGGGGTCGTAGTAGGCCCGGGGGAAGCTGGCGGAAAAGACCATCAGCACCCCGATCCCCAGCAGCAGCAGGACCAGCAGGAAAAAGTCCCCGTCAAATTCCGCCCTGCGCCGCAGCGTGACGGCAGGCGAAGAGCCGGCGAGGCGGGCGCTGTCGTAACGCATGCATCCACCTCCCCGGCCCCGTCAATCTTTACAGGGCGCGATGATACACCCCTATAAAGGATATGATGGCAAACAGCAGGGATATGCCGGTAAAGAGGCAAAAAATCTCGACCTCTCTCCACTTTTTTCCCGTCCAGCCGCCCAGTTCCAGATGGTGGTGGAAGGGCGCCATGCGGAAGACCCGCTTGCCGTGGGTAAGCTTGAAGTAGCCCACCTGGATGATATCGGACAGGGTCTCGACGATGTACATGATGCCCAGGGTGATGAGGATCATGGGCATATCAAAGGCGAAGGCCAGGGCCGCGACGGCGCCGCCCAGAAAAAGGGACCCGGTGTCCCCCATAAAGACCTTGGCCGGGTGGAAGTTGTAAACCAGAAAGCCCACCAGGCCGCCGGCCAGGGCCGAGGCGAAGAGCCCCAGCTCCAGGAAGCGCTCTCCCCACAGGAAGGTGACGACCACAAAGAACAGGCACACGGGCAGCGAGGTGCCGGTGGCCAGGCCATCCAGCCCGTCGGTCAGGTTCACGGCGTTCACCGTGCCCACGATGACGAAGGCGGCGAAGATGTAATACAGCCACTCGGGGATCTGCACCGTTTTCTGCCAGAAGGGGATGTACAGCTGCGTCTTCAAATAGCCGATCTGCCGCATCAGCAGCACGAAGACCAGCGCTGCGGCCAGCTGCAGCAGGAACTTCATCTTGCCGCTGAGGCCCAGGTTCTGCTTCTTTTTGATCTTCTCCCAGTCGTCCAGGAAGCCGATGGCGCCAAAGACCAGGGCGAACAGCAGCACGAAGATGTGCGCGTAATTGCCGTGGAGCATGCTATCAAAGCCCAGGCTCAGGCACACGAAGGCCACCGCCAGGATGAACATGACCCCGCCCATGGTGGGCGTGCCGCTCTTGCTCTGATGCCATTTGGGCCCGATCTCCTTGATCTGCTGCCCCGCCTTCTGCTTCCGCAGCCAGGGAATATAAAATCTCCCGAAGGCCGTGGCAAACAGAAAGGCCAGTACAAAGGCCGATATCAGCTTTATCGTCATATACGGGTCTCCCCTCGCGTTCTCTATTTCCGGGCTGCCAGCACGGCGGCCACGATCTCGCGTTCATCCATGTGGCGCTTCTCTTTTCCCACGATCTGATAATCCTCGTGTCCCTTGCCGGCAAGCAATATTACATCACCGGGGCGGGCTTTGTCAAGGACCCACGCGATGGCCTGCTCCCGGTCCGGGATCACCTTCACGGCGGTGGGGCTGTTTTTCATGCCCTCCAGGATGGCGTCGATGATGGCCTGGGGGTCCTCGGTGCGGGGATTGTCGCTGGTGACCACGCACAGATCCGCCAGCTCCGCGGCGATGCGCCCCATGATGGGCCGCTTGCCGTGATCCCGGTCGCCGCCGCAGCCGAACAGGGCGATGAGCCGTCCCCGGGTCACCGGGCGCAGGGTCTTCAGCACCTTCTCCAGAGCGTCGGGCTTGTGGGCGTAGTCGATGAGGATGGTGTAGTCCCCGTCCGAGGGCACCAGCTCCATGCGGCCCTTCACCCCCTTGGCGCTGGCCATGGCGTCGGCGCAGTCGGTCAGGGGAACGCCCACGCTCAGGCCCGCCGCCATGACGGCCAGGGCATTGTAGACCGAGAACATGCCCGGGATGCCCAGACGGGTGATGGCCAGCTCGCCGCCGAAGAGCGCGGCAAAGCGCACGCCGTCGGCGGACAGGCGCAGGTCCTTGGCCACCAGGTCCGCGTCGTTTCGCAGCGCGGAATACAGGCGACAGGGGCACTTGGCTCCCTGGAGCATGAAGGGCGTCCAGGGATCGTCCGCGTTCAGCCAGCCCTCCCGGCACTGGGAGAAGAGCTTGCGCTTGGCGGCGGCGTAGTCCTCCATGTCCTTGTGGAAATCCAGGTGGTCCTGGCTCAGGTTGGAGAACACGCCCACGTCGAAGGTGATGCCGGCCACCCGCTCCAGGGTCAGGGAGTGGGAGGAGACCTCCATCACCACATGGGTGCAGCCGGCATCCGCCATGCGGCGGAAGAGCCGGTGCAGTTCATAGCTCTCGGGAGTGGTGCGCTCGGTATGCAGCATCTCGTCCCCGATCCAGTTGCCGTTGGTGCCGATGAGGCCCACCTTGGCGTCCAGCTTCGCCTCCAGCAGATGCTTGAGAATATAGGAGCTGGTGGTTTTGCCGCTGGTGCCGGTGATGCCGATGAGCTTCATCTCCGCGGCGGGGTTGCCGAAAAACTCCCGGCTGGCCAGGGCAAGGCCCAGGCGGCAGTCGTCGGTCCGCACATAGGGGGTGCCGTCCGTGGGCGGCGTTTCGCAGAGCACCGCCGCGGCGCCCCGTTCCAGGGCCTTGGGGATAAAGCGGTGTCCGTCCGCCTCAAAGCCCCGCACGGCCACGAACAGGTCGCCGGGCTGGGTCTGCCGGGAGTCGTAGCTCACCCCGGCGATCTCCATATCCGGATCGGCGTTGGTATCCAGCACCCGGATCTTCTGTATGATCTCTCTCAGCTTCATATGCTTTCCTCAATATCTTCCCAGAATGGAATCGTCCGTACTGATCAGGGTCACTGTGATCACCGCGCCCGGCGACAGCAGCGTCCCCGCTTTCACGCTCTGATATCCGATCTTGCTCTCCGCATCCGCCAGGGGGCTGCGGGTGTGCAGAAAGAGGCCCCTGCTCTCCAGCAGTTCCCGGGCCTGCTCCGGGTTCAGCCCGCTCAGGTCCGGCACGGTCTGGGGCGCCGTGGGCGCCTCCGTCCCCAAGTATACGATCACCTGGCTGTCTTTGTCAACGCGCCGCCCCGCGGGAGGCAGCTGGGCGCGGATGATCTCTCCCTCGCCCACAGTGCGCAGGCGCAGCCCCTCCTTCTGCAGCAAGGCCGCCGCCTCGGTCAGCTCCTTTCCCTCCAGCTTCGGCACCGCGCTGCCGCGCTCTTCCTCCGAAAGCTCCGGCTCATAGCCCAGATAGGGCAGGATATCCGCCAGCATGTTCCCCACCACGGGGGCCGCCATCTGGCCGCCGCTGATATAGATGCCGGATCTGTCCGAGGGGGTATCCAGAAACACCAGCAGGGCGATCTGCGGATCGTCCGCCGGGGCGAAGCCGATGAAGGAGACGATGTACTCCTTCTGCCCGGTCCGGGCCTCCAGGCTCACCTTCTCGCTGGTGCCGGTCTTGCCGCCGATGCGGTAGCCCGCCACCGCGGCGTTGCGCCCGGTGCCCTCCTTGGGGTCCCCCACCACCTGCTCCAGGATCCGGCGGACCCGGGCGCTGGTCTCGGGGCGGAGGACCTGGCGGACCACCACCGGCTCGTGCTCGTAGCGGAGCGTGCCGTCCGGCGCGCGCAGGCTCTGGACCACATAGGGCTGCATGAGCCGCCCGCCGTTGACGCAGCAGCTCACCGCCGTGATGAGCTGCAGGGGCGTGACGGTGAAGGTCTGCCCGAAGGAGGCCGCCGCCAGCTGGGACTGGTTCCGCTCGGAGCAGAACACGTTCTCGCTCCACCAGATGCTGCCGCTCTCCCCCGCCAGGTCAATGCCCGTTCGGGCGCTGAGGTTCTCGTCCGGGTCCCCGGTGCGCTTCAAAAGGCCGAAGGCCTCGCAGTAGTCGTAAAAACGCTTGGGCCCCACCCGCAGACCGATGTTCACAAAGGCCGCGTTGCAGGAGTGCTGCACCGCCTGGGTCAGGTCCTGGGAGCCGTGTCCCCCGCTCTTCCAGCAGCG
The DNA here is from genome assembly GCA_902775355.1 of Oscillospiraceae bacterium. Lineage (GTDB taxonomy): Bacteria > Bacillota > Clostridia > Oscillospirales > Oscillospiraceae > Limivicinus. The sequence continues at coordinate 30,548 of CACYLY010000001.1, read as the reverse complement.
GATGGGCGAAGTGCGCCCCTTGACGCTGACGCTGCCGCCGCAGTAGAAGCTGCTGTGCTCGTCCACGACCCCTTCCTCCAGGGCCATGGCCAGGGTGATGATCTTGAAGGTGGAGCCTGGCTCATAGGTGTCTGACAGGGCCTTGTTGCGCCACTGGCGGGCCCGGGCCGCGTCCAGGATCTCCTGGGCCTCCTCTTCCGTCTCCGCCGCCGCCATCCGGGCGCGGACCTCGTCGCTCACGTCCAGGAAGGCGTTCAGGTCGTAGCCGTCCAAAGAGACCATGGCCAGGATGGCCCCGGTGTTCACGTCCATGCAGATGGCCCCGGCGCCGTTCTGGATATCGTAATCCGCCAGCGCCTGGCGCAGGTGCTTTTCGATCATGTACTGCACCGCGGCGTCGATGGTCAGCGTGGCGCTGCAGCCGTCCTCGCCGGGGACGTAGTCCTCAAAGCTCTCGAAGAGCAGCTCCGTACCGTAGGCGTTGGTGGAGCGCAGGCTTTTTCCCGGACTGCCCCGCAGGGCGCTGTCGTACTGCGCCTCGACGCCCTCCAGCCCCGTGTTGTCCATCCCCACGAAGCCGATGAGATGGCAGGCCAGGGAGCCGTTGGGGTAATAGCGCTTGCTGTCCGGCTCCAGGCGCACGCCCCGGATGCCGTATGCGTTTTTGAAGGCCCGGATCTCGTCGGCGGTCTCCCGCTCCACCTTCCGGGCCACAGTGACGTACCAGGAACCGGTCTGGCCGGTCTTTTCCAGCAGATCCTCATAATCCAGCTCCAGGATCCGGCTCAGTTCCCGGGCGATCAACTCCCGGTCCTCACCGTACTGCCGGATCTCCGCCGGACTCAGGTACACGTTGTCCACCGAGGCGCTCAGGGCCAGGGGTCTCCCCCGGCAGTCGCAGATGTCGCCCCGGGCCGGGGCCGTGGGCGCCTGGCGCAGCTGCTGCTCCAGGGCCTTCTGCTCATAGAGCTCGTGGTCCAGGATCTGCAGCTTGTACAGTCGGGCCAGCAGCAGGGCAAACGCGGCTGCGCCGCACACTGCCATCAGCAGCAGGGTGCGGCGAAGCATCTGGCGATTCGGTCCCGAAGCTTCCGGGACGCTGAACTTGTGTTGTTTCCGCATGGTATCACCCGCATCTTTGATTACAGCATTCTATGCTGCGGCTGATCCATGGATTCCCCCGCGGGGGCTCTTTTCTTTATCCCACCGGCGTCTCTGCGGATACGATCTGCTCCGCGCAGACGGACTGCATGCCCTGCTCCCGGGCGCGCGCTTCGATCTTTTCCAGGCTCTCGGCACAGGCACAGCGCACCAGCAGCCGTCGGTTTTCCCGGCGCAGCTCCTGACAGGCCGCCTTGTCCCGGGCCGCCGCGTCGTTGAGCTCTGCCCGGCGGGCGCCGTAATAGAGGCTCATAGCCAGCAGCAGCGCCGTCAGGCCGATACACAGAATATGAAACAGGGTCTCCCCCGGTGATTTCATAGGCTCACACTCTCTCCGCCACGCGCAGTTTCGCGCTGCGGGAGCGTGGATTTCTCTCGATCTCGTCCTCGCTCGGCAAAATCGGTTTGCGGCTCACGCTTCTGAGGGTCTGCACGAAGCCGCAGGTGCAGACCGGCGCCTCTCTGGGGCAGGTACAGCCGTGCTCCCGGCGGGCGATGCCGTTTTTCACGATCCGGTCCTCTAGGGAGTGGAAGCTGATGACGCAGAGCCTCCCCCCGGGATTCAGCTTGTCCGGCGCGCTGTCCATCATCCGCTCCACCTCGCCCAGCTCATCGTTCACGGCGATGCGGATGGCCTGGAAGCTGCGCTTGGCCGGGTGCTGCTTTTCCCGCAGGGCCGCGGCGGGCATGGCGCTTTTGATGATCTCCACCAGCTCCAGGGTGCTCTCGATGGGCTTTTCCGCTCGGGCGTGGAGAATGGCTGCGCTGATGCGGCGGGCGTAGCGCTCCTCCCCGTAGTCCCAGAGGATCCGGTTCAGTCGCTCCTCGCTCCAGCCGTTCACCACGTCAAAGGCGCAGAGAGAGGCCGTGCTGTCCATGCGCATGTCCAGGGGCGCGTCCAGCATGTAGGAAAAGCCCCGCTCCGCCTCGTCCAGCTGGGGAGAGGACACGCCCAGGTCAAAGAGCATCCCGTCCGCGCCGGGGATCCCCAGCCCGTCCAGGATCTGCGCCACGTCGCCGAAATTGCCGTGGACCAGGGTCACCCGATCCCCCCAGGGGCGCAGACGCTCCCCGGCTCGCTGAATGGCGCTGAGATCCCGGTCAATGCCGATGAGCCGCCCTGTGCCGAGTCTCCGGGCGATCTGCTCGGAATGCCCGCCCAGGCCCAGGGTGCCGTCCACATAGACGCCCTCCGGCCGGATGTTCAGGTTCTCGATGCACTCGTCCAGCAGCACCGACACATGCTTCGGCTGCTCCATCAGAATTCCAGCTCCTCCATCACGGCGGCAATGTTCTCCGGCGTGGTCTCCTGGTCATACACACTCTTCCAGGTCTCGCTGTCCCAGAGCTCGGCGTGGTTGTTGCAGCCCACGACGGTCACGTTTTTGGTGAAGCCCGCGTAGTCCCGCAGGTTTTGGGGGATCAGTACCCGGCCCTGGGCGTCCAGCTCGCAGCGGGCGGCATGGGCGAAGAGCGGCCGCATTTTCCGCTGCTTCACATAGGGCATGGCGCTGACCTTGTCCGAAAAGCTCTGCCAGGCCTCGCTGCTGTAGGCGCTCAGGCAGCGATCCATGGAGAGGGTAATGAAAAAAATCTCGCCCAGCTCATCCCGGAGCTTGGCAGGAATAAAAAGACGTCCTTTATTATCAAGAGAGTGTTGATATTCGCCTGTCACGCAAATCCGCTCCTTTTATATATCCGTGGAGAATTGCTCCATTTTCCACCACTTCAAACCACTTTGCACCTCCATTATAGGGGGTGCTTTCTCAAAATGCAAGAGCAAATCCTTGTAACTTTTTGTCTTTTTTATGAGCACTTTTGAAAGAAAAAGTCCCCTTGTCCGCACCGGCGGAGAACGGACGGACAGAAAAACCGCGCCGGTTTCCCGGCGCGGTTTTTCTGTCTGTCGGCAAAGCCCAACAGACTGTCATCCTGAGCGAGCGAAGCGGGCCGAAGGATCTTAAAGGCCCGTGTTTCCAAGGTTCTGGATCTTTCGACTCCGGCTTCGCCTCCGCTCAAGATGACATAAACCCACTTTGTAGACCGCCAAAAACCGCGCCGGTTTCCCGGCGCGGTTTTTGGTCTTTGATTTGGTTCAGGGTTCCAGCTTGCGGATGATCTTGCGGGGGCAAACCGCCGCGCAGGTCCCGCACTGGATGCACTTCTCCGGGTCGATGGAGGCCACGTTGTTCTCCACGTGGATGGCGTCCGCCGGGCATTCCCGCTGGCACTTCATGCAGCCGATGCAGCCCACCTGGCAGATCTTCATGACCTGGCCGCCCTTGTCCTGATTGCGGCAGCCCACCATGATCTTCTGCTTCTCGGGGATCAGCTTCACAATGTCCTTGGGGCAGGCGTCCACACAGGCGCCGCAGCCCACGCACTTGGAGCGGTCCACCTCAGCCACGCCGTTGACCACGTGCATGGCGTCGAACTTGCAGGCCTTGGCGCAGTTGCCCATGCCGATGCAGGCGAAGGTGCAGAGCTTGCTGCTCTTGCCGCCGAAAAGCATGGCGGCGCGGCAGTCCTCGGGGCCGGTGTAGTTGAAGCGGGGTTCCGCCACGCCGGTGCAGCCGGAGCAGGGCACGAAGGCCACCATCTTCTCCGTATCGCCGGCGGCCACGCCCATGATCTCGGCGATCCTGGCGGCCGCCTCCGGACCGGAGGCCACGCACTTGTTGCAGGGCGCCTCGCCCTTGGCGACGGCGGCGGCGTAACCGTCACAGCCGGGGTAGCCGCAGCCGCCGCAGTTGGCGCCGGCCAGGCATTCCCGGACGGCGGCCTGCTTGGGGTCCACCTCCACGTGGAAGATCTTGCCGGCGAAGGCCAGCAGCGCGCCGAAGAGGGCGCCCAGGGCGCCGAGGACCAGGACAGCGTATAAAATCGACATATCCTTCCCTCCTTAAAAGATCTTCATGCCGCTGAAGCCCATGAAGGCCAGGGCGACCAGGCCGGCGGATACCAGGCAGATGGGGAAGCCCTCGAAGCACTCGGGATACTCGGCGTACCGGATGCGCTCGCGGACGCTGGCAAAGAGCACAATGGCCAGCAGGAAGCCCACGCCGCCGGTGATGCCGTAGATCACGGAGCCCAGGAAGTCATAGCCGTTCTGCACATTCAGCAGCACCACGCCCAGCACCGCGCAGTTGGTGGTGATCAGGGGCAGGTAGATGCCCAGGGCGGAGTACAGGCTGGGGACGGCCTTTTTCAGGAACATCTCCACGAACTGCACCAGGGCGGCAATGACCAGGATGAAGGCCAGGGTCTTCAGGAAGGCCAGGCCCAGGGGCACCAGGATGAACTCGTTGACCACATAGCAGATGGCGGAGGCCAGGCCCATGACGAAGACCACGGCCAGGCCCATGCCGGAGGCCGTCTCCACCTTGCTGGAGCAGCCCAGGAAGGGGCAGCAGCCCAAAAACTGGGAGAAGATGAAGTTGTTGATAAGGATCGCGCCGATGGCGATGGAAATGTATTCGGTAACGCTCATTCGTCCTCATCCTCCTCTTCTTCGGCATCGCCGTACTCGGCCTTGTTCCTGGCGGCCTTCTTCAGCGCCGCCTGCATGGCGGCGAAGATGAAGCCCAGGGTCAGGAAGCCGCCCACCGGCAGGGTCAGGATCGACGCGCCGTACTGGGAATCGAAGAGCTGCACGCCGGAGCCGGTGCCGTCCAGCGTGAAGCGGAAGCCCTCGGTGACGTCGATGAGGCCGCCGCCGAAGCGCCCGCTGCCCAGAAACTCGCGGATCAGGCACATCACGATCAGCACCACGGTGTAGCCCAGGCCCTGGGTGATGCCGTCCACAAAGGAGGGGCCCACGGGGTTTTTCTGGCAGAAGGCCTCGGCCCGGCCGATGATGATGCAGTTGACCACGATCAGCGGGATGAACACGCCCAGGGATTCGCTGAGGGCCGGGATGAAGGCCTGCAGCAGCAGGTCCACGATGGTGACGAAGCCCGCGATGATGACCACGAAGATGGCCAGGCGGATCTGGTCCGGGATGAACTTGCGCACGGCGGAGACCGCCACGTTGCAGCAGGTCAGGATGATCAGCACCGACAGGCCCATGCCCACGCCGTTAAAAAGCGAGGTGGTGATGGCCATGGTGGCGCACATGCCCAGCTGCTGGACCAGTATGGGGTTATTGGTGATAACGCCCTCTTTGAGTTGTTTCTTGAAATTCATGCCCTTCCCTCCTTAGTTCGCAGCCTGCAGCGCTTCCACGAAGCGGATGGCTGCGGCGGTGGCGTTGGTCACACTGCGGGAGGTGATGGTCGCGCCGGACAGCGCGTCGATGGTGCCGCCGGCCTTCTTCAGCTGGACATTCTCGTCCGCGCCGATGAACTGGGCCCGGAAGGTCTTGCCCACCTCGGCGGTGCTGGCGGCGTTGGCGCCCAGACCGGAGGTCTCGGAATGCTGGGTGATGGAAATGCCGGTGCAGCGCAGCTGGCGGCTCACGCCCACCATCATCACCAGGGTGCCCTGGGCGCCGGAGAACTCGGTCTCCACGACCCAGCCCGCGCCGTTGGCGGCCTCGGAGACGGAGAGGATCTTGATCTTCTGGCCGTTGACGTTCAGGCTGGTGTCAAGCCCCAGGGCCTTCAGGTCCAGCTCCTTGTAGAGCTCCTCCCCCTCCGGCAGATCCACGGGCATCACCGCGGCCTTGGCCGCGTTGGATTTGGCTGTCTGGTACTCCCGGATCCGATCCCGGGTGATCCAGTCCACCCCGCCCAGGACGCCGGCCACGATGGCGCAGATCAGAAAGAGCACAAAGGCAAGCTTCAGGATATCTTTCATTTCGCAGCCTCCTTTGCAGCTTTCTTTTCCGCCTTTTGGGCTTCCTTCTCGGCCTTGGTGTCCTCCTTGCTGACGCCGAACTGGTGCCTGTGGAAGGCCTTGTCGATGGCCCAGGCGCAGAGGTTCATCAGCAAAATGGCGTAGCTTACGCCCTCGGGATAGCCGCCGAAGTAGCGGATCAGCACGGTGATGGCGCCGCAGCCCGCGCCGTAGAGCAGCTGGCCCTTTAGGGTCACGGGGCTGGTGGCGTAGTCGGTTGCCATGAAGAAGGCGCCCAGCACCAGGCCGCCGGAGAGCAGGTTATAGACCATGAAGTCCGCATTGCTCATCCCGCCGCCGCCGAAGATCAGGGTCAGCAGGGCCACGGTGCCCAGGAAGGACACGGGGATGCGCCATGAGATGACCTGGGTGGCCAGCAGATACACGCCGCCGATCAGCAGCGCCAGGGTGCTGATCTCGCCGATGGCGCCGGGGATGAGACCCAGGAACATGGTCTTCGCGGTATAGTAGGCGGGCATGGGGTCGCTGCCGTAAAGGAAGGACAGGGGGGTCGCGGCGGAGATGGCGTCGATCCCCTCCACGCCGCTCAGGGCGGCGGGTGCGGGATAGCGGCCCATCAGCATGGCGTAGGAGGCCAGCAGGAAGGCGCGGCCCGCCAGAGCGGGATTCAGGAAGTTCTTGCCGATGCCGCCGTAGAGCTGCTTGACCACCACGATGCCGAAGAAGGTGCCGATGATGGGCAGCCACCAGGGGGCGGAGGGGGGCAGGGTCAGGGCCAGGAGCAGGCCGGTGACCACGGCGGAGAGATCGCCGATGGAGGCGGACTGCTTGCGGAACTTGCGGATGGCCCACTCGAAGAAAACGGCGGAGAGCACGGAGGAGGCGATGACCACCAGGGGATTCAGGCCGAACTGCCACACGGCCACGCCCACGGCGGGGAGCAGCGCGATGATCACCCGCAGCATCAGCCGCCGGGTGTCCACATTGGTGCGGACCTGGGGCTGGTAGGCCACGTCCAGAATGATGCGTTCTTTTTTGTCGTTCATTTCTTGGCCTCCTTTGCTGCCTCGGCCTTGGCCTTCTCCTTGGCGGCCTTCGCCTGGAACATGAGCTTGGCGGTCTTAAAGGCGTGGGTCAGGGGCATGCGGCCGGGACAGTTGTAGGAGCAGCTGCCGCACTCAAAGCAGTCCATCACGTGGTATTTCTCCAGCATCTCATAGTCGCCCTTGGTGTAGTACATGTACATGAAGACCGGCTCCAGCTTCATGGGGCAGACGCTGATGCACTTGCCGCAGCGGATGCAGGTGGGCTCGTCCACATGCTTGTCCTCCTCCTCGGTGAAGAAGAGAACGCCGGAGGTGCCCTTGATGGTGGGGGCATCAAAGCTGGTGGCGCAGATGCCCATCATGGGGCCGCCGAGAACGATCTTCCGGGGGGTCTTCACAAAGCCGCCGCACTGCTCGGCCAGGTAGCCGAAGGGCGTGCCCACCCGGGTCAGACCGTTGACGGTCTCCTTCAGGGCGCTGCCGGAGACGGTGACGATGCGCTCGATGACGGGCCGGCCCTCGTAGCAGGCCTGATAGACGGCGTAGCAGGTCCGGGTGGAGACCACGTTGGCGCCCACGCCGGAGGGCAGTCCGCCGGGCTTGACCTCTCTTCCGGTGACGGCCTTGACCTGCATCTTCTCGCCGCCCTGGGGGTACTTGACCTTCTCGGGCACGATCTCGATGCCGTACTTCTCCGGATGGAGGGAGTTGAGCAGGTCGATGGCGTCCTGCTTGTTCACCTCGATGCCGTAGTAGGCCTTGTCCACGCAGCTGGCGATGCGCACCAGCTCGATGCCCTTGAGCAGCTGCTCGGGGTAGTTCAGCATGGTCAGATGGTCGCCGTTCAGATAGGGCTCGCACTCAGCGCCGTTGATGATGAGCCTGTCCACCTTGCCGATGCCGCCGCTGATCTTGAAGGCGGTGGGGAACATGGCACCGCCCATGCCCACCACGCCGGCCTGGCGGATGCGCTCCAGGATGGCGTCCGGATTCTTCATCTGTTCCGGGGTCATGGGTTCCATGAATTCCGGGGTATCCAGCCCGTCGTTCTCGATGACGACGGACATGATGGTATCGCCCAGGGGATGAGGACGGGGTTCCACCGCCACCACCTTCCCGGACACGGAGGCGTGTACCGGGGCGGAGACGGGCGCCGGGTTCTCGCCGATCTTCTGGCCCATCTTCACCAGATCACCCTTCTGCACCAGGGGCTTGCAGGGGGCGCCGATGTGCTGGATCATGGGGATCACGACCTGGGGCGGCGGCGCGATGACCGTAACAGGAATATCCGGTCTCTTCCTGTAATCAGGGTGTACGCCGCCGTGAAACGTGTGGGTCATATGCTTCACCTCTCTTAGAATCATACATTTTGTATCATACCATAAGTTTTTGTCACTTGTCTACAAGAGAAAGGGGAAAAAGCGCAGATTTTCCAGTCAAGTTTCTAACAATCCCGTTAAAAACCTGGCAATCGGATCTGTATCGTCACCCGCGCCGCATCTGTCGCAACATCGCCCGTTCCTGTCCCTGCCCCTGTTCTCTCCTAACTCTACGAACTACGAACTACGAACTAACCACTAAAAAACACCCCGTCTTTCGACGAGGTGTTTTCGTATGTTTTAAAGTTCTTTGGGATTGGAGGGGGCGGGCCGTCGGGCCTCCTGTACGCCGCGGAAGTTGCTGCGCTTTTCCCGGATGGCGCCGAGGGAGGCAGCCAGGGTCTCTTCGCTCTGGCGCATCAGGGTGTCCACATACTCGCCGGCGATCCGGCGGATCTCGGCGGCCTTGTTCTCCGCGCTGGAGATCATCTCCGCCGATTTGATCCGGGCGACGCGGGAGATCTCCTGCTCGTCCACCAGGATGCGGGCCTTCTCCTCCGCGCTCTTGCGCATGGCCTCGGCCTCCCGCTTGGCGTTGCCGATGAACTCGTCCCGGGCCGCCACCAGGCGCTTGGCCTCGGAAATCGAGGTGGGCAGGGCGGCCTTGATGTCCGTGATGAGCTTCAGCGCCTTCTCCCGCTCGATGATGCACTTGTCGTTCCCCAGGGGGACGCCCCAGGCCTCGCTGATCATGGCAAACAGCGCGTCCAGCCGCTCCATTACGTCGATATTATCCATTATTTCAACCTCCACTGCTTGGCCTTTTCCTGGATCTCCCCAATCAGCTCCGAAGGCACCAGGCCCTCCAGATCCGCGCCGTAGAAGGCCATCTCCCGCACCACCGAGGAGCTGAGGAAGGTGTACTTCCCGCTGGCGGTGAGGAACATGGTCTCCAGTTCGGGATTGATCTTCTTGTTGATCAGGTTCATCTGAAACTCGTACTCGAAGTCGGAGGCGGCCCGCAGGCCCTTGACGATGACCGCGCCGGGGTACTGCCTGGCATACTCCGCCAGGAGTCCGTCGGACCAGTCCACCGTCACATTGGGATAGCGCTCCACCGCCTTGCGTACCATAGCCACCTTCTCCTCCACGGTGAACATGGGGTTGGGCTTCATGGCGTTGTGCATGATGCAAACGATCACCCTGTCGAAAATCTTCGCCGAGCGGCGGATGATATTCAGGTGTCCCAGGGTGATGGGGTCAAAGCTGCCCGGACAGATGGCGATACTCATACGCTGCTTTCCTTTGTGTAGATACAGATTTTTACCTTGCCGTAGCGGTATTCCTTCCCCTTCCGGTAAGGCGCCCGAAGCTCCGGAAGCGGGGCTTCGCTGCGAGCTTCACAGACAATTATACCACCATCCGACAAGTTGTCAACCTGCATCAGGCAGTTCAGCACCGGTTCGTAAAGCCCCGCGTCGTAGGGCGGGTCCACGAAGATCAGGTCGAAGCGTTCTCCCCGCTGCAGGTAGCTCAGGGCGTCGGACTGCAGCACCGGCGCGCTGAGGGCGCAGGTCTTCAGGTTCTCCTTCACGATCCTCACCGCTTCCCTGCTCTCGTCCACAAAGACGCAGCTTTTGGCGCCCCGGCTCAGGGCCTCGATGCCCAGCTGGCCGGTGCCGGCGAAAAGGTCCAGCACCCGGCGGCCCTCGATATCGAACTGGATGATGTTGAAGAGGGACTCCTTCACGTTGTCCGTGGTGGGGCGGATATCATAGTTTTCCGGGGTTTTCAGCCTTCTCCCCCGGGCCGTGCCGGTGATGACGCGCATTTCGCATACCGTCCTTCCGTTGAGGCGGCCCCTGCGGCCGCCCGACTGTAGGGGCGACCCTTACGGTCGCCCGATTGCAGATGAAATGAAGTCGCTTCGCTAATGAAGAAATGAAGACGCTTTGCTAATGAAGGAATTATGGTATCGGCTTCGCCGATGGATTGATAATCCCCTATTCCCCAGTGTGCGCACTGGGGACTTCCCCCAAAGGGGGAAGCAAGGCCGCCTCTTGCCTCCCCCTTCGGGAAGCAAGGCCGTCTCTTGGCTCCCCCTCCGGGGGAGCTGTCGAGCGAGCGCAGCGAGCGAGACTGAAGGGGTTATCATTCCTTCATTCCTTCATTCCTTCATTCCTTCATTCCTTCATTCCTTCATTCCTTCATTCCTTCATTCCTTCGTCTCTTCATGATGAAAATACTCGTAAACCGCCTTTGCCGTGTTCTTCGGCAGGACCTGAGCCAGCTGCTCCTCGCTTGCCTCCCGGATGGCCTTCAGGGACTTAAAGGCCTTCAGCAGCTCGTTTTTCCGCCGGGGGCCGACCCCGTCGATCCGATCCAGGGCGGAGGCATAGCTCTCCTGCCGCAGGGAGCGCTGATACTCGATGGCGGTATTGTGGGTCTCCTCCTGGATGTTCCCCACCAGGGCGAAGACCGCCGGATTGTTCTGAATGCCGATCTCCCGCCCCTCCGGGGTCACCAGGGCCCGGGTCCGGTGCCGGTCGTCCTTCACCATGCCGAAGGTGGGCACGCTCAGCCCCAGGTCCTCCTGGGCCCGACAGGCTGTGGCGGCGTGGTTTTCTCCCCCGTCGATCAGCAGCAGATCCGGCAGAGGGGCAAAGTGCTCGTCCCCGTCCAGATAGCGCTGAAAGCGGCGGGTCACCGCCTGGTACATGCTGGCATAGTCGTCGGCCCCCGCCAGGTCCCGGATGCGGAACTTCCGATAGTCCCGCCGGCGGGGCTTGCCGTCCACATGGACGGTCATGGCGGCCACGATGCCCGTGTCCCCCAGGTTGGAGATGTCAAAGGCCTCGATCCGGGTGGGGAACTCCTCCAGCTCCAGGGCCTTCTGCAGCCACTCCAGGGTCTTGGAGCGGCGCTGCTCCTGGGTGGTGCGCCGCAGGATCTCCTCCCGGGCGTTGAGGGCCGCGCTCTCAATCAGGCGCAGGCGCTCTCCCCGCTTGGGGCACTCCAGATAGACACGGCGGCCCGCGGTCTCGCTGAGCAGGGTCTCCAGCTCCTCCCGGTCCTCGATCTCGCAGGGCAGGAGGATGTTCTTGGGCCAGCCGCCCCGATGGGCGGTGTAATACTGCCGCAGCAGCTCCGACACGGCCTCCGGATCCTCCTCCAAAGGCTCGTCCATCATCTCCACGTCCTTGCCGGCCAGGTCCCCGTCCACGAAGTGCAGCACGGTAAAGCAGCTCCTGGCGCCCCGGCAGAAGCCGATGGCGTCGGTATCGGCAAAGGCGGTGGCGATGACCCGCTGCTTCTGGCTCACGCTCTCGATGGCCCGCATCCGGTCCCGGAGCTGAGCGGCCTTTTCAAAGCGCAGTTCCTCCGCTGCCCGTTCCATCTCGCCCCTCAGCTCCTCGATGAGCTCGGCGCTCTTGCCCTCCAGGATCAGGGCCGCCTGACGCATCCGGGCACGGTAGTCCGCGGCGTCGCTGTCTTTCAGGCACCAGCCGGCGCAGGCGCCCATGTGGTAGTTCAGGCAGGGCCGGTCCTTGCCGATATCCCGGGGGAATTTCCGGCTGCAGTCCGGCAGCAGCAGGGCCCGGCAGACGGTGTTGATGATCTCCCGGGTCTGGCTGCGGCCGCCGAAGGGACCGTAGTATTTCGCCCCGTCCCGGGCGCTGCGGCTTGCGATGCTCATCACCGGGTAGTCCTGTCTGGGGTCCAGGCGGATGAAGGGATAGCCCTTGTCGTCCTTCAGCAGGATGTTGTAATGGGGCTTGTGGCGCTTGATGAGGGAGTTTTCCAGCACCAGGGCCTCCAGCTCGCTGGCGGCCACGATCACGTTGAAGTCCGCCACCTTTTCCACCATGGCGGCCACCTTGGGCAGGTGCTCCCCGTGAAAATAGCTGCTGACCCGGTTCTTCAGCTTCTTGGCCTTGCCCACGTAGATGACCTCGTTATGGGCGTCCAGCATGATATAGACCCCGGGCAGCAGAGGCAGATGATTCGCTTTTTCCCGCAGCTCGTCCAGCATAGCGCGCTCCGTTCCATGAAAGATTCAGGGTGTGCCGAGGCACACCCTGATACATCTTTATGTTGCTGTATTACTCGGAGAAATCGGAATCGATCAGCTCCGAAAGGGTGGTGATCGCCGCTTCCTCATCCGTGCCGTCGGCAATGATGGTGATGGCGGTACCCTTCACGATGCCCAGGGACAGAACGCCCAGAAGGCTCTTGGCGTTCACGCGGCGCTCTTCCTTCTCGACCCAGATGCTGCTCTTGAACTCGTTGGCTTTCTGAATGAAGAAAGTCGCAGGTCTGGCGTGAAGACCTACCTGGTTATTGATGACTACTTCCTTGGAAATCATGCCCGCATCTCCTTATATCCTTTATGAATCTCCACTGGGTTCTGTTACACTTTAACAAATTTTCGACGCGCCGTCAACAGCTTTCCGTCGTTTCGTTATTTTTACCATTTCCTGTCGGCGGAAAAGTTTGTCTTTTATACGCTTTTTCCAGCTTTTCCGTACTTATTTCAATTCCACGACGGTGACGCCCGCTTCGCCCTCGCCGAAGCGGCCCAGGCGGAAGGATTTGACGCTCTTATTGTGCCGCAGCATGTCCTGCACCGCGGTGCGCAGCGCGCCGGTGCCCTTTCCGTGGATGATGGTGACGGTCTTGAGTCTGGCCATCACCGCCCCGTCCAGATACTGCTCGGCGGTGAGCAGGGCGTCGATGACCTCCATGCCCCGCAGGTCCACCTCCGCCGGGAAGGAGGCGGAGCGGAGCGTGGCGGGACCGGTGCCGCCGGCGATCTTGGGCTTTTTGCTCTCCCCCTCGATCAGCAGCACCTCGTCCTCCCGGGCGGTAACGTTCATGATGCCGGCCCGCAGGGTCAGCACCCGCTCCGGTGAGACGGAGATGACCTCGGCCTTCATGCCCATGGACTTGATCTGCACCGTGTCCCCGGGCTTGACCGGTCGGGAAGATTTCTGCTCCTCCGCCGGGGGCGCGTCGCTGCCGCGCAGCTTCTCCTGGCTCTGGTTCAGCTTGCGGCGCAGCTCGCTTCTGGCCTCGTTGATGCGCTGGATATTGTCCTCCTCGTTGGCCTTCTCCCGCATCTCGTCCAGTTCCCGGAAGGTGGCCTCGGCGGTGTCCCGGGCCTCCTGGAGGATCCGCTCCGCGTCCCGCCTGGCCTTCAGATCCGCCTTTTCCAGCCGGACCTCCAGCTCCTTCCTGAGCTGGGCGGACTTGCGGGCGGTCTCCTCTGCCTCCCGGAGCTTTCTGGCCGCTTCCTCCCGGTCCTTTTCCAGCAGCAGCCGGGTCTGCTCCAGCTTCTCGATGGTGGCCTCAAAGCTGGCGCTGTCGGTGTTGACCCGGTTCTTCGCGTCCTCGATGATGTCCTCCCCCAGGCCCAGGCGGCGGGAGATGGCAAAGGCGTTGGACTTGCCGGGGATGCCCACCAGCAGGTGGTAGGTGGGCCGCAGGGTCTCCACGTCGAACTCGCAGGAGGCGTTCTGGACCCCGGGCTGGTTGGTGGCGTAGACCTTCAGCTCCGCGTAGTGGGTGGTGGCGGCGATCATGGCCCCCTTCTGCCGGGCGTACTCGATGATGGAAATGGCCAGAGCCGCGCCCTCGGTGGGGTCGGTGCCGGCGCCCAGCTCGTCAAAGAGCAGCAGGGACTTCTCGTCGCACTCGGCCAGGATGCTGACGATGTTGGTCATATGGGCTGAGAAGGTGGAGAGGCTCTGCTCGATGCTCTGCTCGTCGCCGATATCCGCCAGGATGTGCCGGAACACCGGCAGATTGCTGCCGTCGGCGGCGGGGATGTGCAGCCCGCACTGGTTCATGGCGGCCAGCAGCCCGATGGTCTTCAGGGACACGGTCTTGCCCCCGGTGTTGGGGCCGGTGATGACCAGGGTGTCAAAGCTCTCGCCCAGCTCCACGTTGATGGGCACTGCCTTGGCCGGGTCCAGCAGCGGATGGCGGGCTCTGCGCAGCAGGATGCCCTCCCCCTCCAGGCTCGCCTCCTGGCAGTCCAGCTTATAGCTGAGCTTGGCCTTGGCGAAGATGATGTCCAGCCGCACCAGCAGATCGAAGTCCGAGTCGATATCCTGCCGGTGCTCGGCGCAGTCGGCGGAGAGCTCGGCCAGGATCCGCTCGATCTCCAGCTTCTCCTTGGCGGCCAGCTCCCGCAGCTCGTTGTTGGCCTTCACCGCGCCCATGGGCTCGATGAAGAGGGTCTGGCCCGTGGCGGAGATGTCGTGCACCAGTCCCGGCACCGCGCCCTTGTGCTCCACCTTCACCGGCACCACATAGCGGTCAGAGCGCATGGTGATGATGGGCTCCTGCAGGGCCTTGGCGTAGGAGGGCGAGGAGAGGATCTTCTGCAGCGCCTCCCGGGCCCGGGCCGCCGCGGCCCGCATCTTCCGGCGGATATCCGCCAGCTCGTTGGAGGCCCCGTCGGCGATCTCGTCCTCTCCCACGATGGAGGTGTTGATCTTCTCCTCCAGGAACTTGTTGGCCCGCAGCGCGCCGAACAGGGAGTCGATGCAGGTCTTGCCCACGCTGTCGTCGGCGATGTAGCCGCGCACCAGCCGGGCACACTGCAGCACCCGGGCGATGTCCAGCAGCTCCCGGGTGTTCAGCGCTCCGCCCAGGTCCGCCCGGGCCAGGGAGGCCCGAACGTCCTTCACGCCGGAGAAGCTGGGGCTGCCCCGGACCACCATCATGGTCTTGGCGGCGCTGGTCTCGTCCAGGCGGCGCTTGACCTCAAAGGGATCCCCGGAGGGCGCAAGCTCCAGGCAGCGCTCCTTGGCGGTGTCCCCCACCGCCTGCTGGGACAGCATGTTCAGTACCGCCGGCAGCTCCAAGGTATTCAGGGATTTTTCAAAAAAACTCATGGCAAATCTCCGTTATCTCTTGTAGGGGAGGGGCTTGCCCCTCCCGAATCTTCGCCCCGCCCTCCTGTCCGCGGGAGGGGACAAGCCCCTCCCCTACGGGAAGAACGGCAGAGCTCGGATCAGAATTGCTTGTAATACGCCAGGGTCGGAAAGCTCCGCTCGGCGTGAGCCTGCAGATACAGCTCCGCCGCTCTTGCAAAAGATTTCATGTCCTCCCCCTCCAGGGCGAAGGAGAAGAGCTTTTTCGCCGGCGCCGCGGCCACATAGCGCAGGGCCGCCAGCGCGCCGCTCATGAGAGGCACAGCCCCGGCATAGGCCTTGCGGCAGGCCCGGCAGCAGACGCCGCCGTCCTCCAGGACCAGCAGCGGGTCCTCCGGCTCCGGCTTTCCGCAGATCACGCAGGCCTCCAGCTCCGGCTGAAAGCCCGCCAGACAGGCCAGACGCAGCTCAAAGGCGGCCTTGATCTTTGCCCGCTCCCCCAGCTTCTCGCTGAGAGCGTAGAGGGAATTGAGCCCTAACTGCAGCAGGGCCGGGTCCGGCTGATCCTCCACGGCGAAGGCCTCCAGGCACTCGGCGAAATAGCTGCCCAGAGCCAGCCGCTCGATCTCGCCGCGTAGGCCCGCAAAGCCCTCCAGCACGCTGCCCTCGTTGACGGTCCACTTGCCCCGGTTGCCGAAGAGGGTCAGCTCGGACCAGGTGAGCTGCTGGGTGGCGGCGGCGCTGCGGCTGCTTTTCCGCAGAGCGCCCCGGGCCTTGGCGGTGATCTTTCCGTCGGACTCGGTGAGGATGGTCAGGATCCGGTCCGCTTCCTTGTATCGGACCTCCCGCAGGATGAGGCCCTTTGTGGTTTGAAACACGTTATGTAAACCTCAGTCCGTGACCCGGGATTCTTGCGAATCCCCGCGGGGCTTCGCTCTCTTCCCCGGATCGTCTTCCTTCTCCGGCCGCCGGTTTTTGGCGGCCTTGTACAGCATGTAGCAGACGGGGTCGCCGGTCTCGGCGAAGGTCTGCCAGATCGCGTCGAGTTCCACATTGACCACCTCTGCTTCTATTTTACGCAGAGGCGCTCAAAATGCCCGTGCCAGTTTTTTGCAATTGCAAAACGATGCGGCGCTCAGTCCTCCGTGAAGCCGAAGTTGCGCAGCTGGGCCATGGAATCCCGCCAGTTCTCCTTCACCTTCACCCAGGTCTGCAGATAGACCTTGGCGCCCAGGAAGTCCTCGATCTCCTGCCGGGCCAGCTCGCCGATCTTTTTGAGCATGGCGCCCTTTTTGCCGATGATGATGCCCTTGTGGCTGTCCTTCTCGCAGTAGATGGTGACCTCCAGGTCGATGACGCCGCTGTCCCGCTCATGAAAGCGGGTGACCTCCACGGCGGTGCCGTGGGGGATCTCCTTGTCCAGGCACTGCAGCAGCTTCTCCCGCACCAGTTCCGCGCAGATCTGCCGCTCGGGCTGGTCGGTGATCATGTCCTCCGGGAAGAAGTGGGGCCCCTCCGCGGCAAACTTGGCCAGCTCGTCCATCAGCTCCTCCAGCCCGTCACCGGTCTTGGCAGAGATGGGCAGGATGGCCGCAAAGTCATAGGCCTGGGCATAGAGGGCGATGACCTCCAGCAGCCGGGTCTTCTCCACGGTGTCGATCTTGTTGATGACCAGGATTGCGGGCACGCCGCTCTGCTTGATGCGAGCGATCAGCTCTTCCTCCTGGGGACCGATGGCCGCCACCGGCTCCACCAGCAGCAGCACGCAGTCCACGTCCGCCACGCTTTCCTTCACCACGCTGACCATAAAGTCGCCCAGACGGGTCCGGGGCTTGTGGAAGCCCGGGGTGTCCATCAGCACGAACTGGGTCTCGCCACGGTTCACGATGGCGGTGATGCGGTTGCGGGTGGTCTGGGGCTTGTCGGACACGATGGCCACCTTTTCCCCCACCAGGGCGTTGACAAGGGTGGACTTGCCCACATTGGCCCGCCCGCACAGGGTAATCATTGCAGATTTCGTCATTTCAATATCCTCCGTACTTCCTTGTAGGCTCCCCTGCCTAAGGGGAGCTGTCATCCGCCGATCTCCCGCGAGGCGGATGACTGAGGGGTATCTCCGTTTCTCCTAAAAACTACGAACTACGAACTATTCGTCCCCCAGGATCTCCTTCTCCCGGGCGCGCATCTGCGCCTTCATGGGCCCCTCGTCCATATGGTCGTAGCCCAGCAGGTGCAGCACGGAATGGACCGTCAGATACTGGATCTCCCGGTCGAAGCCGTGGCCGAACTCGATCCCCTGCTCCTCGCAGCGGGGCAGGGAGATCATCATGTCCCCCAGCAGCACGGCGCTGCTGTCCAAATCCCGCTCGCAGAGCGCCGCGTCGAAACGCCCGGGCTCCAGCTCGTTCAGGGGAAAGGACAGCACGTCCGTCTCCTTGTCGATGCCCCGGAATTCCCGGTTGACCCGGCGGATGCCCTCGCCGTCGGTCAGCATGACGGAGATGATGCAGTCGGCGTCTATTTTCTCCGCCTGCAGGGCGTGGACGGCGGCGGCCTTGATGAGGCGGGCGGCGTTGTTGTGGCCCAGGTTCCTGACCTCCCGGCTCACATAGATCTCATGGTTCATGCTTCTTTCTCCCTTCGTCAGACGTACCATTCCGAATTCCGAACTCCGAATTCCGAATTGTCTTACAGTTTCCGGAACCGGGGCCGCGGAGCCGGGCCCTGGGGCTTCTTCGAAGTCTCCGGCGGATTCTTCTTGTCGTAAACCTCATAGGCCTCAATGATTTTCTGCACCAGGCGGTGACGCACCACGTCCGCCCCGGTGAGGGTGCAGATGGCGATGTCGTCGATGCCGTCCAGCACCTTCATGGCCACCTTCAGGCCGCTGACCTTGTCCTCGGGCAGGTCGATCTGGGTGATGTCGCCGGTGATGACGACCTTGGAGCCGAAGCCGATGCGGGTGAGGAACATCTTCATCTGCTCCCGGGAGGTGTTCTGGGCCTCGTCCAGGATGATGAAGCTGTCGTCCAGGGTGCGGCCGCGCATATAGGCCAGCGGGGCCACCTCGATGTTGCCCCGCTCCAGGTATTTCTGGTAGGTGTCCGGGCCCAGCATGTCAAAGAGCGCGTCGTACAGAGGGCGCAGATAGGGGTCCACCTTGCTCTGCAGGTCGCCGGGCAAAAAGCCCAGGCGCTCACCGGCCTCCACCGCGGGGCGGGTGAGGATGATGCGGTTGACCTCCTCGGCCCGGAAGGCGGCCACGGCGGCGGCCACGGCCAGATAGGTCTTGCCGGTACCGGCGGGGCCGATGCCCAGGGTCACGGTGTTGTCCTTGATGGCCTGGCAGTAGTCCCGCTGGCCCAGGGTCTTGGGCTTGATGGGCTTGCCCTTGGCGGTGATGCAGATCACGTCTCCCGCCAGCTCGTCGATCTGCTTCTCCTTCCCCTCGCTGACCAGCTTCAGGATATAGCGGACGTTCTGGGCGTCGATGTTCTCGCCCCGGGCCGCCAGGCTCAGCAGGCCGTTGATGGCCTTCTCGGCCAGCATCACGTCCTCGGCCTCGCCGCAGATATGGAGCTGATCGTCCCGGTCCAGGACCTTGACCCCCAGCTCGCTCTCAATGATCCGCAGGTTCTGGTCAAAGGAGCCGAAAACCTGGATCACGTCGTCCATCCGTTCCACTTCGATGGTTTTATCGATCATGTGCACTCTTCCTTTACGGTACGTATTCTCTGGTCTGCGCGATGTTTTCCAGGCAGTGGGCCTGCAGCGTCACGATCAGCAGCCCGTCCCGCCGCCCCACGGAGAAGCCGGTCTCCAGGATCTCCCCGTCGGTCTCCGCTTCCAGGCGGCGCAGCAGGGCGGCCTTCATCTCCTCCGTCCGGTCCGCCGCGGCGTCCGTCGGGAGAAGGGCGCGCCGCTCCTCCACGCGCAGGGTCAGGGGCAGGGCAAAGAGCCCCTCCGCCCCCACCGTATATTCATGCACGATTGTAACACATTCGTCAAGGCCTTTTCCCGGAATCCAGTCCAAATACCGCAAGTTTTTTCCCAAAAGCAGCGAAAAGCGCCGGGAGACGGCCCCCTGCTCCCGGATCCGCAGCATTTCCAGGGGGCAGACGGCAATGAGCTCCCGCCAGGTTTCGGCCCGGATCTCCGCCATGGCCCGCAGCTGCCGGGGCGGCTGGGACAGGCTCTCCACGCTGCCGCTGACCAGGATCTCTCCTTCCAGCACCGCGTCCCCCGGCTCCGCCAGGGCCAGGCCCTCCAGTACGGTGCAGCTTCGGATGATCCCCGGCCGGGCAGCCACGATATCCGCCGGCGCGGTTCGGCGGAGCTCCGGCGTCTCCCGCCGCTCCCGCACCAGCACCGTGGCCCGGGAGCCGGAAACGTTCACCGTCATCCACTCCAGCTCCGGCAGCAGGGTCAGCATCCGGCTGCGGACCTCCTCCTGCCGGATCCCCGGGGCAAAGGTACCGGCCTCCACCCCGCAGTCCGCCAGAGCCCGGAGGACCTGCCCCCGGCTCAGGCGTTCACAGCCCAGCACCCGGAACTGCCACACAAAGAGCTGGGACGCAGCCAGGACCGCGCCCATGAGCAGCAGCGAGAGCAGCAGGACCCGGCGCCGCCGCAGCAGCCGCCCGGTCTGCCTCCCGCCCCGGAGGGACAGCAGCTCCAAAGAAAAGCCGCAGCCCCTGGCAAGGCGCTCCAGCGCAGGCAGCTCCTCCTGCCGCAGCTCCGCGCGCAGGGTGCAGGCGTCCAGGCTCTCCAGGTGCCGCAGCGTCAGGCCCTCCAGGCGGCTGCGCTCCAGAAGCCTCTCCGGCTCCGCGCCCCTCAGCTCCACCCGGGCCAGGCCCCGGATCCGTTCCCACAGATGCAGCATGACCTACTCCTTCCACTCCAGCTTTGTCAGCGTCCCACTCAGCAGCAGGACGGCTCCGTCCATGGCCCGGATCCGCAGATCCGCCCCGTGGAGCAGCAGGCTCCCGCCGCCCCAGCGCAGCGCCAACAGCTCGTCGCTCCAGTGCAGGATCCCCCCGTGGTTTTCCAGCAGAGCCAGCCGATCGCCCCAGATGCTGAGCTTCGGCTCGCCCAGGGCCTCCCCCGGCAGCTCCAGCTTCTCCCCCAGTTTTTGGACCAGCGGCAGATGTTTCATCCCGGCCCACCTCCGTTTCATTCATCCCTATGCACTCTGGCGGCCTGATAGACCGCAGCGCATAGGGCCGGGCCTTTCCGCATAGCAATAGACGATCCGCAATCACGATATGCTGTTTCACAGACACCTCATCCGTCATCCGCCTCGCGTGAGATCGGCGGATGCCACCTTCTCCTCAAGGAGAAGGCTTCACGGAAAGGAGCCCAAACCATGAAACGCAGCCTGCCGATCCTGGCGGCGCTCTGCGCCCTCTTCGTTCTGCTCACCGCCTCTCCCGCGGTGATCCGCAGCGCCTCCGAGGGCCTGCGCCTGTGCGGGGAGCTGATCGTCCCCTCCCTGTTCCCCTTCTTTGTGGTCTCCCTGCTGCTGGCCAAGCTGGGCTTTCCCCAGCTGCTGGGCCGAAAGCTATCGCCTTTGACCCGGCGGCTCTTCGGCGTCCCCGGCCCCGGGGCCACGGCCCTCTTCATCGGCCTCACCGGCGGCTACCCCATGGGGGCGGCCTATCTGGCGGAGCTCACGGAGCAGGGCCGGATCTCTCCCCGGGAGGCCGAGCGGCTGCTGGGCTTCTGCAACAACTCCGGCCCCTCCTTTCTGGTGGGGGCCATCGGCGCGGGGGTCTTCGGCTCGGTGCGGGCGGGCCTGCTGCTCTACGCCGCCCACGCCCTGGCGGCGGTGCTGGCGGGGATCCTGCTCCGGGACGGCGGGCCTGATTTCCAGGAGGAGGAAGCGCCCGCGTCCGCGCCGCCCTTTTCCCGGGCGCTGTCGGAAGCGGTGCGGGGCGCGGTGCCGGCCATCCTCAGCGTCTGCGCCTTTGTGCTGATCTTCACGGTCTTCACGGGACTGCTGGAGGCCAACGGCTTTCTCACGGCGCTGGAGGCGCGGCTGGCCGCCCTCTCCGGTCTCTCCGAACAGCAGAGCCGGGCCCTGCTCCTGGGCTTCTGGGAGCTGGGCGGCGGCGTGGGCGCACTTCGCGGCCTCTCCCTTTCGCCGACGAACCTGGCCCTGGCAGCGGCCTTAGTGGGCTGGGGCGGCGTCTCCGTCCATTTCCAGACCCTGGCGGTTCTGGCGGAAGGCCACGAAAAAAGCTCCCCGCACCTGGCGGGGAGAATCCTGAGCGCGTTTTTCGGCGCGGGGCTGGCCTATGGGTTCTCCCGGCTTTTTCTCTGACGCGCTTGCCATCTCTCCCGGAAGCATGGTACAATAGCGTTAAGAATCGACGAAACGAGGCGATGGGCATGCGCGTGATCGTGGCTATGGATTCCATGAAGGGCTGTCTCAGCTCCCTGGAGGCCGGACAGGCCCTGCGGGAGGGGATCCTCCGGGCGGACCCGGAGGCGGAGGTGCTGGTCCGTCCCCTGGCGGACGGGGGCGAGGGCACCGTCGCCGCTTTGACCGCCGGGCTGGGAGGAACACTCCGGCAGGTCCGGGTCACCGGCCCCCTGGGAGAGCCGGTGGAGGCAGAATACGGCGTCCTGCCGGACGGGGTCACCGCCGTCCTGGAGATGGCCTCCGCCGCGGGACTGACCCTGGTCCCTCCGGATCGCCGCGACCCTCTCCGCACCGGCACCCGTGGCGTGGGAGAGCTGCTGCGCCACGCCATCGACCGGGGCTGCCGGCAGTTCCTGGTTGGGATCGGCGGCAGCGCCACCAACGACGGCGGCGCAGGCATGCTGCAGGCCCTGGGCTTCGGCTTTCTGGACGAGGCGGGCGAAGAGATCTCCCCCGGCGCACTGGGTCTCAGAAGACTCCGGCGGATCACCTTCGGGGACGCCCTGCCGGCGCTGCGGGACTGCCGCTTCCGGGTGGCCTGCGACGTGGACAATCCCCTCTGCGGGCCCCGGGGCTGCAGCGCGGTCTACGGCCCCCAGAAGGGCGCGAACCCGGACAGCATCCCGGCCATGGACCGCTGGCTGGGCCGCTACGCCGCGCTTACGGCGGAGCTCTTTCCCGGAGCCGACCCCGAAGCCCCCGGCACCGGCGCGGCGGGCGGTCTGGGCTTTGCCTTCCAGAGCTTTCTGAACGCAAGGCTGGAGTCCGGCGTGCAGATCGTGCTGGAGGAGACGGGCCTGGCCGATCTCCTGCGGGACGCGGACCTGCTGGTCACCGGAGAGGGCCGGCTGGACCGGCAGACGGGCATGGGCAAGGCCCCCATCGGCGCGGCCCGGCTGGCCAAGCGCTTCGGCAAGCCGGTGCTGGCCTTTGCCGGCAGCCTCGGCGAAGGCGCTGCAGCCTGCAACGCCGCCGGGATCGACGCCTTTTTCCCCATCCTCCGCCGCGTCACGACCCTGGAGGAGGCAATGGACCCGATAAACGCCAGGCAAAACCTGGCCGACACCGCCGAGCAGGTCTTCCGCCTGTGGCGTCTCCGGACGCGGGCTCTCTAAAAAACGAATCAAAAAGACGCTTCCCAAAGGGAAGCGTCTTTTTGATTCGTTTCAGTTAAAATGAGAATACCACGCCGATCAGGGCGGAGCCCAGGATGAAGAAGATGGGGTGCAGCTTTTTCAGGGGCTTCACCCAGCGGGTCAGGATCAGCAGCACCGCCGCCAGGATCAGGGCCTTCCAGTTGAAGAGATCGATAAAAACCCCGCTCTGCTCATATTTGTCGAAGCAGAACATGGCGACCTTCACCACCAGCAGTCCCGCCGCGGCGATCAGGCCCACGGAGCAGGGGCGCAGCCCGTAGAAGGCGGCGTCCACCGTCTTGTTCTGCCGGAACTTCTGCAGCACCCGGGCGATGATCAGGATGATGATGATCTCCGGGGTGATAAGACCCAGGGTGGCGATGACGGCGCCGGGGATCCCGGCGGTGTGGAAGCCCACATAGGTGGCCATGTTGACGCCGATGGGGCCCGGGGTGGACTCGGACACGGCGATCATGTCCGCCAGCTGGGCTGCGGTGAACCAGCCGGTTTTTTCCGCCATGTCGTAGAGGAAGGGCAGGGTCGCCATCCCGCCGCCCACGGCGAAGAGGCCGGTCTTGAAAAACTCCCAGAACAGTCGCAGCAGGATCATTTGCTCCGCACCCCCCATCTGGTCAGAAGGATGCCGGCCAGCGCGCAGAAGAGCACGTAGAACACCGGGGAAATGTCCAGGAAGATGGAGAGCCCGAAGACCAGCAGGAACAGGACCAGGGCCCCCTTGTCCTTCACCGCGCCCTTCCAGAGCTTCAGCACGGCGTTGAAGATCAGCACGCACACGCAGACCCGGATGGCGGCGAAGGCGCTCTTTACCTGGGGAATGTCCGCAAAATGGGTCAGCACGCCGGCGATGACCGTGATGATGACCAGGGACGGGAACACCACGCCCAGGGTGGCCGCGATGCCGCCCACCGTGCCTGCCACCTTATAGCCGATGAAGGTGGCGGTGTTTACCGCGATGACGCCTGGGGTGCACTGCCCCACCGCGTAGTAGTCCATCAGCTCCTCGTTGGAGGCCCAGCCGTGGCGATCCACGATCTCCCGCTCCAGGATGGGGATCATGGCGTAGCCGCCGCCGAAGGTCATCACGCCAACTCTCGCAAAGGCGAGGAAGAGCTGCAGCAGCTTTTTCACTTTCCGATCGCCTCGGTGAATTCCTTATACTTCTCCACCTTGGCGGCGCAGTCCTCCGCGTTCTTGCCGCGCACCAGCAGATAGACCTTGATCTTGGGCTCGGTGCCGGAGGGACGCACGATGAAGCTGGAGCCGTCGGCCAGCTCGAAGTACAGCACGTTGGAGCCGAAGAAGGGCGTCCTGTCCACCTTGCCCAGGCCCTTGACGTCGATGCTGCCGTCCAGATAGTCCCGCAGACGCAGCACCGCCTCGCCGGCGATCTCCTCGGGCGGGTTGGCGCGGAAGTCGTCCATGATGGCCTTCATCTTGGCCATGCCCTCCAGACCGGGCATCACCAGGTTCACGGTCTTCTCGGCAAACCAGCCGTATTTCTCGTACAGGGCGTTCATGGCGTCCAGCAGGGTCATGCCCTTCAGGGCGTAGTGTGCGGCCATCTCGGCCACCATCATGGAGGCGGTGACGGCGTCCTTGTCCCGGACGTAGTCGCCCACCATGTAGCCGTAGCTCTCCTCATAGGCGAAGATGTACTGGTAAGAACCGGCGGCCTCCCAGGAGGCGACCCGCTCGGCCATGAACTTGAAGCCGGTAAAGGTGTCCTCAAAATGGACGCCGTTGGCCTGGCAGACGGTGCGGGCCATGCCGGTGGTGACGATGCTGGCCACGGCGCCGGCGTTGGCCGGGAGCTTGCCGGTGGCCTTGCGGGCCTGGATGATGTAGTCCAGCAGCAGCACGCCCATCTGGTTGCCGGTGATGGTCACGTAATCGTCGCCGCAGCGCACCATGGTGCCGATCCGGTCAGAGTCCGGGTCGGTGCCGATGATCAGATCGCTGCCCACCTTCTTGGCCAGATCCACGGCCAGATAGAAGCCCTCGGGATTCTCCGGGTTGGGGGAGACCACCGTGGGGAAATTGCCGTCGATGACCATCTGCTCGGGCACGGGGAAGAGATGCTTGATGCCCAGGCGCTTCAGGGCCTCGGGCACCAGCTTGTAGCCGCAGCCGTGGAAGGGCGTGTACACGATCTTCAGATCGTCCGCCGCCTGCTTCACAGCCTCGGTGTCGATGGCCTGGGCCAGCACGTTCTGCAGGAAGGCCTCGTCGGTCTCCTCGCCGATGATCTCAATCAGGCCCTTGGCGACAGCCTCGTCAAAATCGCAGGTCTTGAAGCCGGTGAAGATGTCGATGGCCTCCATCTGGCGGGCGATGGCCTCGGCATGCTGGGGCGGCAGCTGGGCGCCGTCGGACCAGTAGACCTTATAGCCGTTATACTCCTTGGGGTTGTGGCTGGCAGTGACGTTCAGGCCCGCGGTGCAGCCGTAGTGCCGCACGGCAAAGCTCAGCTCCGGGGTGGGGCGCAGCGCGTCGAAAATGCGGACGTGGATGCCGTTGCCCGCCATGACGCAGGCGGCCTCCCGGGCGAAATCCTCGCCGTTGAGGCGGCAATCGTGGGCGATGGCGATGCCCTTGACCTTGGCCTCCTCGCCCTCGGCGGCGATGACGTTGGCAAAGGCCTGGGTGGCCCAGCGGATCACATGCACGTTCATGTGATGCAGGCCTACCTTCATGGTGCCGCGCAGGCCTGCGGTCCCGAACTCCAGGGGGGCGAAGAAACGGCTCTCGATCTCCTTCTCGTCGTCGCGGATGGCGTCCAGTTCCTTCCATTCCGCGTCGCTGAGGGCGGGGCTGTCCAGCCAGCGCTGGTACTCTTCCTTAAAGTTCCTCATTATTCTCCTCCTTTGATAATGCTACTGCATCGTCATACAGATTTTCGGGTACATAGATATCCACACCCTGTCCGCTCATGCCCATCACCACGCGGGCAAAGCCCCCGTTGCCGGGGTCCAGGCAGAGACAGGGGATGCCGTAAGCCTCCAGCATGTTCACCAGAAGCCGGTCCGACATATCCACGCAGCTGCGGTGGCAGAAATAGCGCGGCGGCACGGGCGCGCCGTCCTCGCCTCTGGGCCAGTTGTCTGACACGGCTGTCCAGTCCACCCGGCCCCACTCGATTTTCGGTCCTTCCATACAGAAGCGCTCCTTCATTTGTGATAACGGGATCCTTCTCTTATTTTATACCCCCGATAGAGCTGTTCTGCAAGCATTATTCTTGCCAAATGATGAGGAAATGTCATTTTACTCATGCTCAGGCGGAAATCCGCCCGGTTTTTTACAGTTTCTGCCAGCCCGTAAGAGCCTCCCACCACAAAACAGAGCTTTGGCTTGCCGGAATTCTCTCTTCCCTCCACCAGCTCGGCCATAAACTCGCTTGGCTGCTCTTTCCCCTCCACGCACAGGGCGGCCACATAGGCGTCCGCCGGGATGGATTTCAGGATCTCCCCAGCCTCCCGCTCCAGGGCGGCGTCGATTTCCGCCCGGGAGGGCTTCTCCGGCAGGCGCTGCTCGCCGATCTCCGTCAGCTCCAGATTGCAGTAGGCTCCCAGCCGCTTGCGATATTCGGCAAAAGCGTCCAGATAAAAGCGCTCCTTCATTTTGCCCAAACAGATGAATTTGACGGAAAGCATACAAAGGGCTCCTTTCGTCAGGGCTTGCCGCGAAATCCGCAGGGGCCCGGCCACGGGTGCCCCGGCGGCCTGGCCTGTCCTTCCCCCGGCGGAGGAAGGCGGCAGCCTTTGCAAGAAAAATATACCAGAATCCCGCCGCCTTTGCAAGCGGCAGACGCGCCCCCGCAAGGGCGATCCCCTCCCTCCGATCCGCGCCGAAACGAGACGGACAACCCCTCCGTCATCCGCCTCGCGGGGGATCGGCGGACGACACCTCCCCTTGCACAGGGGAGGTAGAGAGCGCCGACGTTCCATTCCCCGCGTTGTAGGGGCCCGGCCATGGGCTCCTCGGCGGCCCGGCCTGTCCTTCCCCCGGCGGGGCTAGGCGTCAGCCTTTGCAAGAAAAATATACCAGAATCCCGCCGTCTTTGCAAGCGGCAGACGCGCCCCGCAGGGACGATCCCCTCCCGCAGATCCGCGCCCTGCCCCCCTTGCCTAAAGGGGGGTGCCCCAGTGCGCACACTGGGGCGGGGGGATACCATTCCGCAGAAACTTGCAGGACTTATCCCCCAGTCACACTCGCAAGCTCGCGCGACAGCAAGCTTGGAACGTCGCACGTTTCTCGCGCGTCGGGATGCCCCCTTGACGCAAGGGGGCCTTTTCGCTGTAGGGGCCCGGCCATGGGCTCCTCGGCAGCCCGCCGTCTCTCACCCACAGTCCGTCCCGCGCCCGTAGGGGCGACCTTTGGTCGCCCGCCGTCTCTCGCGGGGATACGCCGGGCAATGCCCGGCGCTACGGGAAAAGCTCCTTCGACGCGCTTTGCCCGCGAATCCAAAACATAAAACAACCGCTGTCGCCCACATAAAACGGATCCCCCGAAGAATCCGGAGGATCCGTTTCCATTGTACGAACTACGAACTACGATCTACGAACTACAGACTCATGATCTCCACCGTGAGACAGCCCAGCACCGGGGCGCAGAACAGCGCCGCGGGCAGCCCCGCCAGGGCCCGCTCCGCCTCGGCCATGGCCTTCTCGGGGGTATTGTTCTCCCGGCTCAGGTGGGCAAGGATGATCTGCCTGGTCCCGCTCTCCGCCAGCTCCCGGGCAAATGCCGCGCAATCCGCGTTGGAGAGGTGGCCCCGGGCGGACAGGATGCGTTTTTTCAGATAGAAGGGGTACGGCCCATAGCGCAGCATGTCCTCGTCGTGGTTGGACTCCAGCAGCACCGTGTCCGCTCCACGGAGGAAGCGGCGCATTTCCCCGGTGACGCAGCCGGTGTCCGTGGCGTGGGCGTAGACGCCGCTGCCTTCGATCCGATAGCCCACGCTCTCGTCGGTGTCGTGGGAGGTGTGAAAGGCTGTGATCTGCAGAGCGCCAAAAGAAAAGGGCTCCCCCGTCGGGATCACCCGCAGCTGCTCGGACAGGGACGGCAGCGCCCCCTCCAGCCGCGCCGCCACGGTATGCGGCGCGAGGACGGGGATCCTCCGTCCCTTCACCAGGCTCTCCAGCCCGGAAATATGATCGGAGTGCTCATGGGTAATGAGCACTCCGCCGATTTGTTCCATTGCGCAGCCCAGGCTGTTGAGGGCCGCGGTCACACGGCGCCTGGAGATGCCCGCGTCGATCAGGAGGCGATTCTCGCCGTCCTCCACTAGCAGGCAGTTCCCGGAGGAGCCGCTGGCAAACACATGGATCCGCATCAGCCCAGGGAGATGATCTTGTCACAGAGCTCCCCCGTCTCAGTAGGGTCCACCATCTCGATGTCCGCCCCCAGAGCCTGAAGCTTGCCCACAAAGTTTTCATAGCCGCGCTCGATATAGTGGATATCCTCCACCTCGGTGACGCCGGCGGCGCAGAGCCCCGCGATCACCATGGCGGCGCCGGCCCGCAGGTCGCAGGCCAGGACCTTGGCGCCGGTGAGACGGCGGCCGCCCTCAATGATGGCGATGCGCCCGTCCACCTGGATCTCCGCGCCCATCTTGCGCAGTTCGTTGACGTACTTGAAGCGATTGTCGTAGATGCCCTCGGTGATGACGGAGGTGCCTCTCGCCAGACAGAGCAGCGCGCCCATCTGGGGCTGCATGTCCGTGGGAAAGCCGGGATAGGGCATGGTCTTGATGTTCACCCGGCGCAGGTTGCTAGCGCCCTTCACCAGCACGGAATCCTCGTACTCCTGCACGATGGTGCCGGTCTCGCGGAGCTTGGCGCTGATGCACTCCAGGTGCTTGGGGATCACGTTGGTCACCAGCACTTCCCCGCCTGTGGCCGCGGCGGCGACCATATAGGTGCCGGCCTCGATCTGGTCGGGAATGATGCTGTAGGACCCGCCGTGGAGCTTATCCACGCCGTTGACCTTGATGGTGTCGGTACCGGCGCCGCGCACGTCCGCGCCCATGGAGTTGAGGAAGTTGGCCAGGTCCACGATGTGGGGCTCTCTGGCCGCGTTCTCGATAATGGTCCGCCCGGAGGCCAGGACCGCCGCCATCATAATGTTCATGGTGGCGCCCACGGAGACCTTGTCCAGATAGATCCGGGCGCCCCGGAGACGGCCGCCGGCAGCGTCGGCATAAATGAAGCCGTTCTTCACGTCGATGGTGGCGCCCAGGGCGGTCATGCCCTTGATGTGCTGGTCGATGGGGCGCACACCGAAGTTGCAGCCGCCGGGCATGGTGGTCTTGGCGCTGCCGAAGCGGCCCAGCATGGAGCCGATGAGATAGTAGGACGCACGGATCTTCCGCATCAGGTCGTAAGGCGCGTCCTGATAGCGGGCGTGAGTGCAGTCGATCTCAATGGTGGACTTGTTGATATAGCTGACCTTGGCTCCCAGCTCCGCCAGGATGGTCAAGAGCATGTCGGTGTCGCTGATCTGGGGGATATTTTCAATGCGGCACACGCCTTCCACCAGAAGAGCCGCGGGGATGATGGCCACAGCCGCGTTTTTCGCGCCGCTGATCTCCACCTGGCCGCGGAGGGCTTTGCCGCCGTTAATACGATATTTTTCCACGTGTAGCACCTTCCAAACTGATAGGCCTTCCCCGGCTTGGGGAACACCAGTTCATATTTATACCAGATATTGTGTCAAATTGCAAGGCTTTTCTGCTTTGCATCCCTGAAGCCGCCTTCAGCGGGCGGCCAGGATCTTCTCCGCCTTCAGGATCGCCGCGATGGTCTTCCCGTCGTCGATCTCATTATTCATGACCATTTCCACCAGCTTCGCCAGCGGGATCTTCTCCGTGTTCAGGAATTCCCCCTCGTCCGGATGGCTCTTGCCCGGGTGCAGGCCCAGGGCCAGGTAGAGGTAGAGCCGTTCGGTGGAAAAGCCGGGGGAGGTGCACATGGAGCCCATGGGGATCAACTCGTCGGCCTGAAATCCCGTCTCCTCCGAGAGCTCCCGCACCGCGCATTCCAGGGGATCCTCGCCGTATTCCAGCTTGCCGGCGGGGGCCTCCAGCAGCATCTGGCCGAAGGGGTAGCGGAACTGCCGCACCATGGTGCAGTTCCCCTCCGGGTCCACGGGCAGGATGCACACGCCGCCGGGATGCTCCACCACTTCGCGTTTGGTCATCTTCCCGTCGCAGAGCTGCACCCGGTCCAGCCGGACGCGGACGATCACGCCCTTGTATTTCTCTTCCCCGTCGATGCGCTTTTCCGTAAAGTCCATGGCTCCTCGCCTTCTTCTCACCGGGCCCCGATCGAGGGTCCATAATGAAAATGATTTACATAATTGGTGTATTCTGAGTATACCATAGCGTTCACAGAATTTCCACACTTTTTTGTAGGAAAAGTACCCAAAAAAGTTGTAAAATGTATGTTAAATCAAATCTTTCCTGACATTTTAGTTTCTATTTCGTATAAAAAAGTTACAGATCGGTTTCGGCTTGTTACGGCAAAAACAAAGAGCGGCTTCCGCGGCCAGTCAAGCCAGAAAAGCGCTCTTTTTCTGCGTTGTTATCTGTTGGTCAAGGAGAGCCCGTCCCGTTTCGCGGCAGTACGGCAGAGGATGAGCGTCGGCGCAGATCAGCGGCCCGTGCGCGGGTCCTTCCCCCAGCGGGGGGATTGCGGCCTCGCGCTGCCGGTGGCAGAAGAAGCGAGGGCGCAATTTCCGCAGCGGTCGAAAAAACGGAGGAACAG